>CAIMSU010000155.1 GCA_903844155.1 uncultured Pseudomonadota bacterium
AAGGGCCTGGATGCAGCTTTCGCGGTGGCTTCAGGCTGGGGTCCTCCGGAAATCGCCAAACTTGACGGAGGATCCCACCCTGCCACCGGATACCGTGATCCGGGCGGGGACGTCGGACATCGCAGAGGGTGACCGGGCTCACTTCCTCCGGCGTGATCCGCTCGTCGCGCCAGCGCAAACAGAGGACCACGCCGCCCGCGTCGTCCCTTGACTCCGCCGGGTCCGGGAGGAGGAACAGAGGCACGCGCTTGAGCTTCTCGGAGAACGCGAGGTGAAACCCTCCAGAGTGCAGCTCGAGGCGATCGGCGACCGCGAGGAGGCTCTTGATCCCGATCCCGAACCGCCCCAGCCGACGCGCGCGGTGTTGCTTGCGGCTGTGGTGCATCGATCGGAAGCTGTCGAGGTCCTCAGCGTCAAACGGCTTGCCGTGGTGGCAGAACACGACCCAGGTCCGACCGTCGCGGCGCTCGGCGTGGAGCCGGACTTCGCCCGACTGGCCGACGTCCCGGTACGCGTCCTCGGCGTTCTGCAGCAGCTCCCACAGCTCCCGGCCGTCGTACGCCCGTGCTTGAGCGTCCTCACCCCCGCGGGCGCTCGTGAGCAGCTCGCGAATCAGCCCCTCGTTGGCCTCGTAGTGCATGGTGGTCAGGGCGGCGGCGGCCGTCTGCGCTGTCAGCCCGGGGACCGGGTGTGCCAACGTGAGGGGCAGCGCCGTGGCGACCGGCCCCGTGTCTTCACCCGCGCGCTTGAGGGCCTCCGCGAGTTGCGGGAGGAGCAGGGCGAGGGCGCGGTGGGCGGAGTTGGGGTTGTTCATGAGGTGGCGCTCCGTAATGAGTGGGCGTTTGTGCTGCGGTTCAGGGACGCGCGTCGGGTTGCGGACCGGACACCAGAGGTTGGCCGGCGCTGCTGGAGCGGCCGGTGGAAAGACTCTTGGCCACATCGCGGCCGCGGGCCCCGGGTCGCCCCGGGCGGCGACGACTCGCGTTCAGCGCGCCCGAAGCTCCTTGAGCAGCCCACGCGCGATGGCGTCTGTCTCCCCGTCGAGCAGTTGGAGCAGCGACACCTGAACGGAGAGCAGCTGCGGCACCGTGACGATCTCCGCGAGTCGTCTGACCAACCCGGCGGTCGCTTCCTTCTGAAGCTGGCAGCTGGCTTGAAGTTCGCGGAGGGTGACTGCCATCGCCGACACACGGTCTGGCTCGCCCCACCTCCCTCGAAGGTTCACGGCGACGAGCAAGTGCAGCCAGTCGAGGAGTGAGCCGGCCGCGAAGCCTGCGCGGCTGGTGGCGGCGAGTTCGTGAAGCAAGAGGAGAACATGCGTATCCAGATGGCTCCCCGCGTTCCAATCATAGATGCGCCGTACCTGATCAGGTGAGAGCGAACTGCCCTGTGCCCCGAGCTGCGCGGCCACCAACACGTCGAACCCAATCCTGACCTTGCTACGTATGATTTCCGCTCGCCGGTCCGTGGACGCCGACAGCGCCTGCCACTCGGCCGTCTCGAGCACGAGACCTCCTTTCACCTCCTCCAGGATCCCCGCCACAAGCGCCTCGTCGAAGTACTTCCGGCTCCCATAGTGGCCACATAGGTCCTGAACAGACCAAAAGTCGTCGTCCAGCTGCTCACGGGTTGCGAGGAGGGGACCAATCGCTCCGCTCACCGAACTGTGCTCCCACCATCTCGGCTTGTGCCAGTTGGGCAGCAGGAGACTCTCGAGCCGTTGAACCAGCGCGCTCTTCATGTCCCTCTCCTCCAAAGGTAAACAACGGGCGCAGACAGCAGCCGCGGCCGTTCCCGTTTGTCTGCCGCGAGGTCCTCAAGCAGGCGGACCTGGGCGTTGAGCCCGAGGTCTCCGCGCTGGAGCGACGTCAGAGCGCGGACGACCACTGGACTGAAAACATCGGGGCCATCGGCCACCGACCAGGCCCGCTCACAAGCGCCGAGCAGCCGGATGGCGGTGAGTGTAGCGTCGACCCACACGCGGTCCTCCACCAGCGACTGGGGCAACAACGACGCCGGGAACGCGCTGTACGGGAGCAGGGGATTGGCCTGACGCCACTCCATGATCGGCCGGGCCGAGCCGGCCGGGCCGGACAAGCCCGGAAAGATCAGGCGACTGGCACCCGCCTCCACGGCGCGAAACGCGGACACCTCGCAGAAGATCTCTGCCTGGTTGATCGGCGCGAGGCGGAGCAGCTCGGGGTGCTCGGCGCCCTCCGAGTCCAGCCGCCAGTGCCCCAGCTCGTGCCACAGCACGTGCCAGGCGAGGGTCTGGAGGTCGGGGCCGCCCTCGGCGCCGGCCGCCTCCTCGACCCGGTCGATGAACACGTGCACGCCCGGCGGCAGGCCGCTGGCGGACCCGGCGCGGACGTACTGGCCCAGAAGGTCAGTCGCGGACCACTCGGGTGGTCGCTGCGGCTCCCCGTCTTCGAGGAGGTCGCGTAGGCGGGGGTCCATGTGCTGACGGCCGTCGCCTGGCGGCGACTCGTGATCGTGGTGGTAGACGTTGATCCCCGCCTCCGCGAGGCGCGTCACCATCGCGCGCCAGGGGTCGGACTCGAAGCGGGGGGCGTGGATCCTGTCGAGCCAATCTCCCACAGTTGGCGCCTCGGGTGGCGCGAGCGTGCGTGCGAGGCCCGCGAACCAGCGCTGGGCGGGAGCAAAGCGGTGGCGCTGTGGGTGATGCCGGAGCCAGCTCGCATGGAGCAAGCCGACCATCAGCAGCTGCGGCTGGCGGACAGTCGTGGTGCCGGTCTGCCATGTGAGCACCTCTCGCTGCAAAACGAGGTCGGCGAGCGTTGTGAGCCTGGGGCGGCTCTGCCGTCCGCTCGGATGCACCGACCGCTCCAGCCGGAGCAGGGCATCGAGGTTCAGCAGGACGACCCTGCTGCCGAGCGCGGGGAGCAGCCCCGGCAAGCAGGACGCGAGCCGAGACCGAAGACCGCCATCCACGGCGACCACGGACCCTGCGGCGATCCAGTCCGCGAGGACATCGTCTCCCGACACCTTGCCCTTACCCCAGAGGGAGTCGCAGGGGCCAAGCTGACCGGTCAGGCGCGCGGCGGCGTAGCCCGGCCGCTCGGGGAAGAACCGCTCGCAGGTGGCGTCATCCGCGAGGACAACGCCCGGGAGCAGGACGGACGAATACGCGTCCACGCAGGTACGACGAATCCGCACAAGCTCCTCGTCGAGGGAGCGCCGCAGCTCGGTGACGAGAGTCGCCTGGCTGCGATCACCGACCGCGGACAACCTGATGTCGAGGAGCGGGGGAACGCGCATCAGATCCAGTCCTCGCGCGCGGACCGGCGCCATGGCAGCTGGTCGATGACGAGCGGGTCGATGTCCAGACCGACACGAGCGGGGAGCGCTGCCAGAGCCTCGCTTGCGATGCGGAGGAGGACGGGGTCGCTGAGCTGGAGATCGCCGCGCCGGTCGAGCGGCGTGAAGAACTCGCGCTCAAGCGAGGTGGCGTAGTCCCCGGCCACGGGCTGCTCGACAACTGCGCGGGCCAGCTCTTCGTCAAGGCGGGTGAGCTGGCCTGTCCGGTCCGTTTCCCGGAAGGCGAGAGAGAGGGACGTCGCCACGTCTCGACCGTAGACGCGGCCGATCTGGTCGGAGAGCACCCGGTGCCAGGCCCGATCGTAGATCAGCTCGCACAATGCGTCGTCCCCCTCTGGTCCCTCGGCCCGGGAGAGGGTCCCGGCCACGAGCAGCTCGCGCTCGGACAGCTGAAGCCTGATCACGTCCACGACATCGCGCGCCGGGAACCGGACGCGGACATCGTGCTGTGCGTCGAGATCGAGGCCAACCCGGGCCATCGCGTGCTCAAGCTGTCGCAGCGCGAGCCGCAAGTTGGTGACGCTGATGTCCGGTAGAGCCCCATCGACCGGCCCTCGCCCCGTCGTGGACAAGGCGGCCTCCGTCGTAGCCCGGACGAACGTCCCCGCCGCAGAAGCCGCGCGACCTTGTGCGAAGCCGCGCCCAGCGAGCCATTGGACCAGCACCCACTCCGGGCGCATGCCGTCATGGGCGAACAGGAGGGCCTCGGTGGACCCACGCAGCGCGAGGCCCTCAAGGCGGGCACGGTCCAGGTGTTGGATGGCTGCGGTGTTCATGACCTACCCACCCGTCCAATTTCGCTCGGAATAGAAGGTGCCCGTGCTGTTGCGCCGAACACGCGCGATGCGCTCGAGGCGCCTCTCCTCCGGGAGCCGACCCTTCGTGTCGCGAAAGCCTGTGAGCGCGAGGTGGCTGTGGTTGGGGCTCGGCTCGCGGTCTTCGGCGAGCGACACGAAAACACCAAAGCGGTCGATGTAGTACTCCTTCTCCTCGCCATCGTGGGGCGCTTTGCAGTGCGTCGGCTCCGGCCCTGCGACTCGGACGCTCGCCTCCACCGCGTCCGCATATAGCGCGCAGAGCGCCGGGAATCGATTCACCAACTCCGCGGCAAACGCCTCGAATTTGTTCCATCGCTCCGGTGCACCACAAGCACCCTCCACCGTCCGCCAGCTCGTCTGCTCGACCCAGGACGGACCGAAGAGCCGCCTGCCGCCCTCCTTCAGAAACGCGCGCACGTCCGGCTGCGACTGGAGTCTGGCCACCTCGGGATCAACCTGCGCCCAGTCCTCCTTTGGCCGGAGCAAGTGGCGAAGGACATGGATCCCGAGGTCCGCCTTTTCCATGTTCCGAAAGGTCCGGGGCTCTGACTGCGGCGGGTCGTCCGGGCCGACGACGAGGCCCCTGACGGTGACTGCTGTGCGGCTCATGACGGCACCCCTCGCCCTGCGGGCAGCCGCAGCACCAGGGCGCGAAGCCGGTCATCGGCGTCCTTGACGAGGCGCGTGGAAAGCAAATTTGAGCGGAGGACGCCCTCGCCGTCGGCCACCTTCTTCCCGTCGTACCACGCCCCCAGAGAGGAGCGCCATGAGGCAACGTCCGCCCCGTTGTTGGTCGCGTACAGGCAGAGGCGCGCACGCTTGCTCAGGAACTGGAACCGCCTGTTGAGCTTCCCCCAGTTCCCCATGTTGGTGTGCGCTCCATTGAACACCACGGGCACGTGCATAAGGAGGGACGCGCCGGGGTGGTGCCGAACCGAGACGCGGTTGCCATCCGCCTGGGCGTTCCGAAGGACGTTGTTCTCGCCGCAGGCCAACAGCCCGACCCCGATGCCGACCAGCGGCACCGTCCGCTCGCCGCCGGGCGCGCACGCCGCGAGCAGCGCGTCCACCAGCCCGGGGTCAGCGTTGGCCTCGGCGGATGTCCCGAAGGTCTGACGGATGGCGGTGCTGAGGATGGGCCCGGTTGACGTCGACGCGACCCACACCCCGCTGGCGGTCTCGAAGAGCGCGCCAGCGTCGAATTCCGCCGCGACCCGCATCACCGCCGCTTGGTCTCCTGGCCACGGAGCCTGCGCGCCCGGCAGC
Organism: uncultured Pseudomonadota bacterium; assembly: GCA_903844155.1. GTDB lineage: Bacteria > Myxococcota_A > UBA796 > UBA796 > SXON01 > CAIUMM01. The sequence goes on from CAIMSU010000155.1 coordinate 5,424, forward strand.
AGCAGCAATCGCTGCCCCTGCGCGGTGAACAGGCCGGAGACGAAAGCGCGCAGGCTCCGGATGGTGGGCGCGAACCGGCCGGAGCGCGGGCTGACGACCGCGATTTCGACGGGGCCGGCGATCTCCTCGATCCCGGGCGGCCCCGCCGACACGTCCGCAGGCCGTCGAGACGACCGCGGAATGCGGGCCCGGGAGGGGGACGGGGATGGGGACGACGAGGAGGGACGATGCATCGAGGCTCCTTATCGAGCGAGCGCGGGCAGGACGCGAGCGCTGGCGGCGGCCGTGCGGCGCAGAAGGGACAACGCGGGGTGGAACGGGTGCTGCTCGTTGCCCTTGAGGTTCAGGGGGAGGGAGAGCGCTCCGATGCACCGCTCCTCTTCGAGCCACGGCTCGTCGTGCACCTGGAGCGCGACGCGGGCGTGGTCGTGCATCCACGCGGAGAGCGCCGTCTCTCCCGTCCGACCGAAGCCGAGGCTCCTTCCGAACCTTCGATACTCGAGGCCGAGCTGCCCCGCCAGGAGGCATCCGAGGCTGAAGCGCAGCGTGGACCCGAACGCGGTCCCGCCGAAGTGCATCCGGAGCCGCTTCGCGAGGTTCTGCGAGGATGCTCGCCCGGCCCGGGTCGGAGGGCGGGGGGCGATGCCCACGTAGGCCAGCGTCCAGCCATGCAGCGTGTGGCAGTCGGAGACGGGCACGGTCGCGGGGAGGTCAAGGAAGTACCAGCCGTACACCCCGGGGCTGGGCGGCAGCGCGCCCTCCGCCAGCAGCGCGGGCCAGGACCACAGGCGAGTCGGGCGCCGCAGCCAGTCGTCCCCGCCGGCTTCGACCGGACGGCTGCCAGAGCGCGACTGCGCCTCGGTCGGGCTCACGCCCCCACCCCCAGCGCCCGCCGCGCCTGCGCATAGTGCCGCTCGGTCACCCACGCCCGCACCGTGGTCAACGCGGTGGAGACCACCCCGGCGTCGTCGACCCAACCGCCGGGAAGGGCATCCGGGATCAGGTCGATGGGCGTCACGAAGTACACAAGGGCGGCGGCGATAGCACACCGAGCCCACCAGGGGGTCTCCTCGTCGCACATCGCGTACCACATGGCGACCGCGTCGATGACGAAGCTGAAGCGGCCGGCAAGGCGTCGGACGAGGGACCAGAAGATGCCGGAGTCGAGGTCGGAGGGGGTGGACATGGGGGCTTGCTCCGACCAGTGGACGCGGTGGCCGCAGTGAACCGGACAGGGCGACCTGCTTTCCCGGACACGCGTCCGTGTGTAAGGGGACGCCCTAAGTGATCCGTCCCGGTACAGCGAAAGTGATCGCGCCGGGACGGCCAAAGTGATCGTCCGCGGGACGGCCAAAGTGATCGTCCCGGTACAGCGAAAGTGATCGCCGCCGGAACAGCCAAAGTGATCGCACGGCGGCCTTGACCGGTGAAGCTGCCTCTCCTTCCGGAGAGGCGATGAGAACGAGGATTTCGATGCACAGACTTCAGGAACTGGTGCGACTGCACCGGCTCGGGACAGGTGCGCGCGAAGTGGCGCGCCTGCTCGGGATGTCCCCCAATACCGAGCGGGACTACCGCTCGGCCCTGGCCGCGGCGGCGCTTCTGCTCGGCCCGGTCGATGAACTTCCTGCTTTAGAGGTTCTGAAATCGGCCATTCCCACGGCTCTTCCGCCCCAACAGGTGTCCGACACGGACGCTTGGGGAGAGGACGTGAAGAGGCTTTTGAGAAAGGGAGTTGGACCGAGGGCGATCTACGACCACCTCCGCACCGCTCGGCCCGAATTCGGCCCGAGCTACGCCTCGGTGAAGCGGTTCTGCGCCCGGGAGCGCCGCGCCGACGGGCCGAGCTCCGCGGACGTCTCCATCCCGGTGGACACCGCCGCCGGCGAGGTCGCCCAGGTGGACTTCGGGTACGTCGGCAAGGTCTACGACCCCGACAACCACACGCTCCGCAAGGCCTGGGTGTTCGTGATGGTGCTGGGACACAGCCGACACCAGTACGCACACGTGGTGTTCGACCAGAAGGCGGAGACCTGGCAGCGGTTGCACGCGCAGGCGTTCGCGTATTTCGGAGGTGTGCCCGAGACGATCGTCCCGGACAACCTCAAGGCGGCGGTCGTTCGGCTGGCCTTCGGGCACGTTGGGGACGACGGTCTGCACCGCGGCTACCGCGAGCTGGCCCGGCATTACGGGTTCCTCGTGGACCCGGCACCCCCACGCGATCCCGAGAAGAAAGGCAAGGTTGAAGCTGGGGTGAAGTATGTGTGCACGAACTTCTTCGCGCCGCGCGACGAGGGCGAGGACATCCATGTGCTCAACCGGGCGCTGATGACCTGGATCCGCGACGTGGCCGGGCAGCGCATCCACGGGACGACCGGATGCAAGCCCATTGAGGTGTTCGACGTGGAGGAGCGGGTCGAACTCAAACCACTGCCCCCGCTCGGCTGGTCGCCGGTCACGTGGAAGTCCGCGAAGATCCACAAGGACTGCCACTTCGTATTCAAGGACCGGATCTACTCGGTGCCGTGGGAACACGTCGGGAAGACCGCCTGGGTGAAGGCGACGGCGGACAGCCTGGTCGTGTACGTCGACGACGTGCGCGTCGCCGAGCACTCGCGAAAGGGCCCGGGCCAGCGGGCCACGAACGAGAGCCACCTCCCCGCCGATCGTCGGGATTACCGGCATCGGGGCCATGCATATTGGAAGGGCCGCGCGCGGCTCCTCGGCCCGGACGTCGCCGCCTGGGCAGACGACGCCTTCGAGAACGCAGGTGCCGTCAGCCCGCTGCGGTGCGTGCAGCAGGTCCTGACGATGCTGGAGGGCTACCCGAAGGACCGCGCGAACGCGGCGGCTCGGCGCGCGATGCACTTTGCCATCCGGACGTACCGCGAGATCAAGAAGATCCTCGTGGAAGCCCTCGACTTCCAGGCATTGCCGGACCCCCTGCCGCTCCCCCCGACCGAGCCCGTCGTGACCCCCACGACGCCCCGGTTTGCCCGTCCAACCAGCCAACTATTGGCTTCCATCCACAAGGTGTCCCATGACGTCCACTGACGAACTCCTCCCGATCCTCAAGAAGCTCTGCCTCGGCGGGGTGCTCCAGACCTTGTCGCTGCGGTGAGCCAGATCCCCCTCTCCGATGTTCTGTCGCTCACGCTTTGCGATGGTACAGCTCGCGGCTGCCACCGTGGTCCGCCGCGACCTCCGTCAGGGGACTCTGAACCCAAGCCAGCGACGAGCGGTGTGAACGGACGGGCGCGAGAGCGCTCGGCCGATCACACCGGGAGTCGCTGGCCAGACGGCACCCGACCACGCCCGATCGGGCGGTGAGCTTCGGGTGCCGGCTCTCCGAGGTGAGTTGTTCCCGCGCGGCCACCTCCCCTCCCGGTCAGAAGGGAAGTTGCATCTGGAGGTCGCGCCGCTCTCGGGACTCGACTCGACCGGCGCGGTGCGCGCTGGCGATCTGCGCGGCCGCGTGCGCACGTGCGGCGAGCGCGGTGCGGGGCAACCGCTTCAGCCAGGCCTCGGGGACGATGACCAGGTCTGCGGTGTCGAGCACGGCGTCCGAGACGGCGTCGGCACCGCGGCGGCCAATGAGGACGACGGTGACGGGGTCGCCGAGCGACTGGACGGTGTCCTGAAGGTCGGACGGGTGGATGACACACATGCACGCCCGCAGGCGTTGGCGCGGCCAGGCCACGAAAATGCAGTAGCCGAGGGGGTTTGGGATGAGGACGGCGATGGTCATCTGCGGATCTCCAGTGGGGTGGTGAGGAAGACGGTGAGCTTTTCGAGATGGATGCCCACGCTCTGGGCGATGCCGGCGGGGTCCTCCGCTGTGTGGGGGAGGACAGGCCTGAGCCGGTGGACGGGGAGACGCGCGACGCGGACGATGGTGAACGGGGTCATGCGCGCACCCGCTGCTTCTTGGTGGTTCGGTCAAACAAGTCGAGGAACAACGCCTCGTCGAGGATGGGTCGACCCCGCCGGAGGGCCGTGTCCAACAGCTCGCCGCCGAGTGTGCAGAGCACACGCGGGTTCCCGGCGGCATGCTCGACGAGCGTGGCCTTGAGCGGAGCCGTCAGCAGGCCGGGGTTTCCCGCGCGGTCGAGAAGATGGTCGAGGAACGCGGCGAGATCCTCGCGGGCGAGCGTCTGGAGGACGAGGCGGGTCCGGATGCGCGTCCCGAGCGGGAGGAGGTCGGGTGACCGGAACCGGTCGGGAAGGCGGGCGTCGCCGACGAGGACGACCGTGAGCAGGTGTGCCGAGTCAAACTGCTCGCTTCCGAGGAGGCGAAGTTCGTTCAGCGTGCTGGCAAGCGCGTCCTGGGCCTCGTCGAGCAGCAGGACGGGGCGGAACAGCGACGTGGCGAAGTGCGCGCGCCAACGCTGTCGCAACGCCGAGAACGCGCCGTAGCGGTTCGCGGGTGCCAGGTGGACGCCGAACAGGTGGCCCAGCTCGCGGTAGAAGTCGCCGAGCGAGCTGGTCGGCCGCTCGGCGACGCCGACGATGACGCCGTCGACCTTCCCGAGGCGAACGGCCAAGGCCTGGAGCAGCTTTGACTTGCCCATTCCGGGTTCGCCGGTGAGCAGCCCGAACCCGCCCTCCATGACCAGCGTCTCGACGCGGAAGAGAAAGCTCTCGGCACCAGGGGGCAACCAGAGATCCTCGACAGGGACACCGGGCAGGAAGGGGTTGAACTTCAGCCCGTAGAAGGCGAGGAGCTTGCGGTCAGTCATCGGAGTCTCCGAGGGCGATGTAGGCGGCGGGGAGGCCCGTCGCGGCGTGCTCGGCGAGCAGTCGGGCGAGCAGCGGCGGGATGGGGTCGGCGCCCGGAGCAGGCCGAGGGGCCGTGTTCTCGGGGATCGGCTCGAGCGACCGTCGCCCGGCCTGCCCGTTCTTCTCGCGGTCGATGGGCTGGATCGTTGCGAGCAAGGTGTCGTTCTGGCCCTCGACGATCCACGCGGTCGAGAGGTCCCAGGACCGCCACCGCACGGTCAGGTCCGGCAGCGTCCGCAGGTGCGAGGGCACCTCAAAGCGCAGGCCGCCGAGCCGCAACGTCCCGTCTGACCGGCGTTGTTTGCGGACTTCGCACCGGGTGAACCGACGACGCAGCGTGTCCATGTCGGGTGCCGGCCGGGAGACGTCGGGCCCGGCGAGCATCCGGGCGACCGGGGTCGTCTTCATCTCCTCGTGGTCGTGGTGGTTGTATTCGCCCTCGATCCAGGCTTGCGTCGCCTTGTTCAGGAACTCGAGCGTCAGCGGTTCGACGCGCCCGAGCATGGCCAGGAGCCGTCCTTCGAGCGATGCCCAGAAGTTTTCCTGCTTGCCGTTCTGGTATGGGCTGTACGGCAGGGTCGGGTTGACCGCGATGCCGCAGCGCAAGAAGCCCTCCTGCGTCTCGGCCGCGATCATTGCCGGACCGTTGTCGTGGAGGATGGACCGGGGCAATCCGCGCTTGCAGAACGCCTGGGTCAGCCCGTGCGTCAGGCAGCGCGTGTCCTCGTTCAAAAACCACTGGATGTGGCAGCAGATCCGCGACCGATCGTCGAGGATGCAGAGGCACTGCGGCGTGTGCCAGACGCCTTTGTCGTCGAGCACCTTGCGCGAGCCATGGTGGAAGTCGAAGTGCCAGAGTGCGTGGACCGCGACGGCCTCGTACGAGCGCACCTCGACGTGTTCGAGGTACGCCAGCGCCCGTTCCTGCCCGGCGGTGGGGTGCCGAGGCAGACGACGACGCAGCCAGCCCCGGCGCTGCATCAGCCGTCGCATCGTCGGATACGAGGGCGGCGCGCCGTACTTCGCAACATCCGTCTTCGCGATCTCGACGAGGTTGTCGAAGTGCAGCTTGAACGACCAGCTCGGGTGGGCACCGTACTGCCGGGCCAGCGCCTCGGTCAGCGCGGGGCGGGTCGCCTTGTCCTTCCCGGCGTCCTTCCGGGTCCGTCGCGCGAGCACGGCCACGGGATCCGCTGCTTTGCGCGCCTGATAATACCAGCGCTCGATCGTGGAGGCGCCGAAGCGCACCTGCCGTGTGGGGTCCGATGGGCTCGGCCAGGTTCGGGCGGCCAACCCCGTGATCGCGACGGCGAGTTCACCGGGCTGCGGCGGGCAAGCGACCAGCGCCCCCACGATGAGGAAACGGAGTCGGGCCCAGGCCATTGGCGGGGGACGGTTGGATTTTTCGGTCATTGACGGGTCTTCCAGGCCCCTCGCCGGGATGGCGGGGCGGCCCAGCGTTCATAGACGGCACCTCGGACGTTGGAAATTTGCGTCTTCTGCGCGAAGTCAGCGGGCATCAAAAATCGTCGAAGCCCACGCCGGCCCAGAAGGACAAGTAGGCGTTGATCGCCGCTTCCCCCGGTCCGTGGCTGCGGTCGTACACGGCGAGGAGGGCGTCCGGCAAGGCGTCATCCCGCACTTCCGGCCCCACCCAGCCCCGAAGGCGCTTCCAACGCCGCGAAGCGGGAACCGGACCCGCGAATTCAGCCAGCCAGCGCGTCAGCGTCTCCTTCGACATGCCGAACAGCTCGCGCAGCTCGTCCGCCGCCCAGCCCACGATCCGCCGCTGCTGGACCACGACGCAGATCAGCCGGATCGCCGCCCAGTACACCGTGCGCCCGTTGAAGAGCACCGACGGCGGCAGCACCCGCCGTCGGCAGACCCGGCAGCAAAGGCCGAGACGGCGGCACATCGCCTCCGGGAGATCGAGCCCTCGGGGCTTGCGGAGGTACGACGCACGATCCAGAACACCGCCGCAGTGCGGGCAACCACGATTCTTTGCTTTCGAGGCCAAGTCCTCGTCGATCCGGAAGAGCCCATCGTAGAGCGTGACCGAGAGGGCGGAACCGGGGTATACGGGAAGGGCCTGGATGCAGCTTTCGCGGTGGCTTCAGGCTGGGGTCCTCCGGAAATCGCCAAACTTGACGGAGGATCCCACCCTGCCACCGGATACCGTGATCCGGGCGGGGACGTCGGACATCGCAGAGGGTGACCGGGCTCA
>CAIMSU010000156.1 GCA_903844155.1 uncultured Pseudomonadota bacterium
TCCCGCAGTTCCAAGGCCACGAACCCCGCCAGCCGGCGAGTACGCCAGCCGGCACGGTTCGTGCGCGGAACCGCGCGCCGGGGGGCCATTGCTCCCGCCAATCGCGCGCTTTCAGCCACTTACGAGGTGAATGTTTGCCCAGCGCCGGCACTGGCCCCCCGCGGCGGTAGACACACCACCGCCGAGACTGAGCATAGCGGCGAGGGGATCACCCTCCTCCTTGACTTCGCGTACGCGCTGGACGCTTCTGGGAACGTGCTCACGGCGGAGTTGACCAGCCCGGACGACACCGTCCCCGGCTTTTGGTATCGCCGCAGCGCGTACAGCTACGACGCTGACCGCCACATGCTCACCGTGTACTCGGAGTCGTCCAGCGCGCGCGCCGCGACGAGCATGAGCGTCGGGGAGGGGACGCTAACGTACAACGAGCACGGGGACGTCGCCACAGAGGCGGCGGACGACGGGGCGGACGGGACGGTCGACGAGCTGACCACGTGGACGTATACCTACGACGCTCACGGGCGAAAACTCACGTCGGAGATGTGGGCCGTGGCCGGGGGGCTGGCGGTTGGCGGTGCCGAGTCCGCCTACGACACCAACGGCAACGTCACCTCGGCCACGGAGTACAGCAGCGACACCTCCGACCAGTACACCTGGAGCTTCGACCCCGACAACAACGTCCTCCTGGAGACAGAGGACGGCGATGTGAACGTCACGTACGCCTACACGTTCTCAGCCGACCCCGACGCCTCGGGCTGCACGCGCTCGGCGCAGCGACCAGAGCTCTGGCGATGAGCCGGCCAGCGCGACGATCCTCCTCCCGTAATTCGTATCAGCGTGATACGAAATGCGGGAGGAGCATTGTAACATCGACTCGAACGGGCGGTCGGAGGGGATTGAACCGCCAGGGCGCCAAGCTGCGAGGGAAAGGCAGGAAGAAGAGCGGGAGTTGGTGATGGGAGCGACCGCTGGCGACGGCGCCGCCGCCCCTCCCGGCCTCGTGTTCTTCTTGGCGGCCTTGGCGCCTTGATGTTCCTCCTTGGCGGTAGATTCTTCGCCTCTGTTCTTCCGCACGCCGCGCTGGCCATCCGCCGCGCCGTTACAATGTTCAGGGTGTAATTCATCACACCATGATATGAAAGACGGGATGAGTATTGTAACATGGGCGCGACCGGACAGGCTGCGGAGGATCGCACCGGGAGCGATCATCGATGTAAAGCGGCGCTCCATGAGGATCGTTGGTCGGCTCCGGGCCGGGCGAGCCGCCCGACCACGCCCAGCGTGATGCCCTCGTCCGGCCGGCATACCGTCCACCTTCTCCCGTGGGGAGAAGGGAAATACCATAAGATCATCGGTGTCTTTCGACGGTCGGCGAATTGTGCCCACGGATCAGCCCGGAGGGGGAAGCGGAATACCCCTGCCTCGCCGTTCGGTTTGGAGTCCGGCCTCCAGCCTACTTCACCTCGATCGTCCCCGGCAGCATCGCCGCGACCCCGCCATTCCCAAGGATCTCCTGCAGCAGTTGCAGGCGCGCGACGCTCGCGGCGACGTCGGGCGAAATGCTCGCCAACACCGCAGGGCCGGCCTCGGCGTGCGAATTGGAGCCAGAGCCCTGGACGTCTTCCAGGAGCGTCTCGACGAAGGTCTTGCGCTTCGGGTAGCGGTCGAGGGTCAGGGTCTCGTCCGCGGGGATCTTGGCGAGGTCGCGCGCGGCGGCGATCGCGTCGTCCAACCCGCCCAATTCGTCGACCAGCCCACGATCCTTGGCCTGCACGCCGGTCCAGACTCGGCCCTGCGCGACCTCGTGGACCGCGGCCTTGTCCATCTTCCGGCCTGTGGCGACGCGCGTGAGGAACTGGTCGTAGAAGCTGGTCAAGAAGTCGCGGAAGCGGGCGCGCTCCGGGTCGCTGAAGTCGGTGGTGGTGTCGAGCAAGCCCGAAAGCTCGCCGCGCTTCCAGGTGTGGAGCGTGATGCCGACCTTGTCGTAGAGCCCGCCGATGTTGATCTTCCCGCCAAAAACACCGATTGAACCCGTGAGTGTGCCCGGCTCGGCGTAGATCTTGTCGGCGCCGGCGGAGATGTAGTACCCGCCGCTGGCCGCGTAGTCGCCCATGGACACGACCACGGGCTTGCCCGTCGCCTTCGTCAGCTCGATCTGGTGCCACATGTTGTCACTGGCGAGGCCGCTGCCCCCGGGCGAGTCCACGCGCAGGACCACAGCGACGACGTCCGTGTCCTTGCGGATCTCCGTCAGCTCGGTTTCGAACGTTTGATCGCCGAGCTTCTGGCTACCGTACAGCGGTGAGCCGCTCTCGCCGTCGATGATCTCGCCCTCGGCGTGCACGATGGCGATCTTTTTTCCCGTTGCGAACGGGGCGGGCCCTTCGTGGTAATCCGATAGCTTGGTCCTGTCCTTTCCGGCCATGTCGTCCCGGACCTCATCGCGGAACTTCAGGCCGTCGACCATCTTGGCGGCGAGCGCCTGCTCCGGGGTGACCGGGGCCTGGTCCACGAGCGCCTTCTCGTCGTCGACGGAGATGCCGCGGCCCTTGGAGACGCCATCCAGGAACTGCGCGTAGAGCGAGTCGAGCATCTGGTCCATCGCCAGCGAGGCGGCGTCGGACGGTGCATCGCGCTGCAGGGGTTCGACGGCGGTCTTGAAATCGCCGACGTGCTCAAAGTCGGCATGGACGCCGAGCTTTTCGAACGTGCCAAGGTAGTATTCGGTGGTGACCGAGAACCCGTTGACCATCATCATGCCGGCGGGCGCCAGGTAGATCTGGCCGCACGCCGTTGCGAGGTAGTAGCCCTTGTTGTCGTACCCATCGGACCACGCGTAGCAGGGCTTGCCGGAGTCCTTGAAGGCCAGGATCGCGCTGCGCATCTCCTCGGTCCCCGCCCAGCCGCCCACGCCGCCGTTGATCTCGAGATAAAGTCCCTTGATCCGGTCGTCCTTCGCGGCGCGCCGGATGTCGGCGGTCACCTCGGTCAGCAGCGGCGGGAAGTCCTTGGGATCGACGACGAGGCCAGCATCCGTGGGAGCATCGTCGATCGTCTGCGTCAGGTCGACGTCGAGGAACGAGTTGTCCGTGACCGTGCCGCCGGACTGGCCCATCGCCAGCCAGACGGTACCGGCGATCCCCGCGCCAAGCGTGAGCACCGCAAACACGCCGACAACCAGCAGGATTCGACCGCCGCCCCGACGAGGAGGCTTCTCCCCGGCCCGGACCCGGCGGTGCCCCGTGACGGGATCGACCGGGTCGTTGGGGCTCATCGGAGGGGGAGTGGGGTCAGGCATCGTCGGTCCTTTTTGCGCGGAGCGCAGACTCTAAACACAGGAGGGGGCCTCCGCCCCTTTTTTCGATTCCCCATGCCCTTCCCATACTTGATGTGCCGTGCTAATGTCACTCTTGACGTGACAAGGGTTTTCCGGGTCACCGCCGCCGAGGTCCGGCAGGACCGCGCGCTTTCTCCTCGCTGTACCTCCTGAATACCGAACCGACCGGGATGAGCGGTCCGGTTTTCTCGCTCCCGCTGCTCTCCCCCGCGTTCCTGCCGAGCCTCCCGCCTCCGTTCCCGCCGCAATTCCTGGATGGCCGGGCAAAATGCCCTTCGAAGCAACACTCCCCGAGAACACCGATCCGCGACTCGCGACGTCGCTGGACGTGCGCCGTCCCCGGGAGGCGGGTGTGGGCCAGGCCGTTGCCCGTGCGGTCGGGGACGCCGCGCTCGCGCTGACCTGGCGCGTTGTCCAGGCGCGCTCGCGAGAGGTGTTCCTTGGCGCTACCCCAAGCCCGCTCTCCCGCGTGTACTACACCGCCGACGACGGCTGGCAGGCCCCGATCTACGTGGTCCCTGCACGCCCGGGGACCACTGGCGAGCCCGTCCTGCTTGCCCACGGCCTGGGTGGCAGCGGCCTCGACTTCGATCTTGGCGCGTCCTCCCTCGCCCGCAGCCTGGCCGAATCCGGCTACACCGTCTACCTGTTCGAACATCGCGGCGATCGAAGTGCGATCCCGCCCGCACACGCCGGGCCGTTCACCGCGGACGACCTCGCCACGCGCGACCTCGACGCCGCCGTCCAGACCGTTCGCCAGCACAGCGGCTTTGCCCGCGTCCTCACCGTCGGCCACGGTTTTGGCGCGCAGCTCCTGCTCTTGCGCTACGCGCTCATGGGCGTCGACGACATCGCGGGGAGCGTGCTGATCGGCGGCGCGGTCCGGTTTGAAGCCGAGCGGTCCTCGACCCGCGCCTGGGCCCAGGTCGCCCAGCTCCTGCCTTCTTCCTGGGTCCTGCCCGGTCGACGGTTCCAGCAGCTCGCGTCGCCTTTCGTGGCGTCCGGAGCCGAGCTCTCGTCGCCCGGAACGGAGGGGGCCCTCGCGCGCGCCCACCTCCGCCACGCCTCGGGCGACCTGCACGTTGGCGTGCTCAAGCAGGTGGGACGCTGGTTTGACGCCGGTCATCTCACCGACGCCACCGGGCGCTTTGATGTGGTCGCCGGGCTGCCGTCGCTCGCCTCACTGGTGATCGAGCCCGATGCCGACCCCGCCTGTCCGGCGGGCGCTGCCGAGCCCGCCGCGGCGCCACTTGGGGCGTACTTTGAGCGGCTGAGCGGGGGCTGGGGCCACCTCGACCCGCTGCTCGGCGCGCGAGCAGGGGCCGACGTGTTCCCGCGCGTGGAGCACTTCCTCGAGGCAACGCGCCGAAAGTGCTGGTAGCTCCAGCCTCCAGCCTCAGTTCACGGATTGGTCGGGCCGCTTTCCGAGCTTCGCGTCGATCTCTTTCGCCTTGCCGTCGCGCTGGACGGTGATCTTGACCCTGGTCCCCGGTGGCGAGCCTGCGACCGAGCGGAGCAGGCCCTGGCTGTCGGAGATGTCGGTGTCGTCGACCTTCAGGATCACGTCCCCGGGCTTCAATCCGGCGGCCTCCGCGGGCCCGTCGGCCTCGACTTCGGTCACCAGCACGCCGCCGGTGACCCCGAGCAGCTTCTTTCCTGCGTCGTTGAGCGAGGCCATCTGAACCCCGAGGAAGCCGTGTGCGACCTTGCCGTCGCTCTTGAGCTCCTGCGCGATGTGCTGGAGCTGGCTCGCCGGGATCGCAAAGCCGACCGTGTTCGCGTTTGCGGCGATCATTGTGTTCATCCCAACGACGTCGCCGTTCACGCTCAGGAGCGGGCCTCCGGAATTCCCGCGATTGATGCTCGCGTCTGTCTGGATGAACTCGTTCAGCGGCTCCTCCGGCAAGATGCGCCCCTTTCCGCTCACGATGCCCGCCGTCACCGTGTGACCAAGGCCGAGCGGGTTGCCGATGGCGACGACCCAGTCGCCGACGCGCAGGGCATCCGAGTCCCCCAGCTTCAACCAGGGGAGCGTGGTCTTTGCCTCGATCTTGAGCAGCGCGATGTCCGACTGTTCGTCCGTGCCGACCACCTTGGCCGGGTACTCGTCGCCATTCTCGAACTTCACCTTGAGATCGGTGGCGCCCTCAACCACGTGGTTGTTCGTCAGCAGGTAGCCGTCCGGCGAGATGACAAAGCCGGAGCCCTGTCCTTCGACGGATCGGTCGCTGGGAACGCCCATCATCTGCATCTGAAGCGGCACGTTCATGTGTTGGTTCTGCGTCACATAGACGTTGACTACGGCAGGCTCGACTGCGTCGACCAGGGGCGCGAGGGAGGTCGGCGGTACGAAGGCGGCGGGCGCGGTGGCGGCCTGCGGGGTCTCGGCGATGGCGTTGCAGGCGGCGATGGAGCCCAGCGCGAGGGCGAGGACGATGGGCGGGGCGTAGAAGCGAGCGGTCATGGGAACCTCTGGCGGGTGGGAGTGGGTCGGGTTGACGACACGACAAGCTTAGGCATGCGGCGCGATTTCGGGGAGGGGGTGAGGGGTCACGTTATGTCGGTCGCTGTCTGGTGAAAACGTGATGTCGTCGGCCGATCGTGCGTTCGCCTCGGCGCCCCAGGGCGTACGGTTGCACCTTGGCGATCTGGAGATCGAGGGGTTGAGCCTGGGCGGGCTGGAGACGACGATCGCGGTGCCAAAGTGGGACCTCTGCTTTGATGTCGGGCGTTGTCCGCCGTTTGCTGTAAAGCGCTCGACCATCCTCGTCACCCACGCGCACATGGATCATGCGGGCGGGCTCGCCTACCACGCGGCGATGCGCGACCTGCTGGGCCTTCAGCCGCCGCGCTACGTCGTGCCAAGGGAGAATTTCGAGGCGTTCAACGACCTGTTCGATGTGTGGCGGCGCCTGGACCGCTCGCGCCTGCCGTGCGAGATCATCCCCTTGTCACCCGGCGAGAGCGTGTCTATCGGCCGCGAACGCCGGGTAGACGCGTTCCGTTCCCCGCACCGGGTGCCATGCCAGGGGTACGCGCTCGTGAGTCAGCGCAGCCGCCTTCTGCCCGAATTCGTCGGCCTTCCGCACGGCCGGATCCAGGCGCTCGTGCTCGCCGGCACGGTCGTGACCGAGGCATTCGACCAGATCGAGGTGGTGTTTTGCGGCGACACGGTCATCGACGTGGTCGACCGTGAGGTCGCCGTCCGGACCGCGAGGGTGCTGATCCTGGAGGTGACGTTCCTGGACGGGAAGGTGGGGGTGGAGGCGGCGCGCAGCAAGGGGCACGTCCACCTGGACGAGGTGGTCGAGCGGGCCGACCTGTTTGAGAACGAGCACCTCGTGTTCACCCACTTCTCCCAGCGTTATTCGACCCAGGACGTCCACGCGATCATCGCCCGGCGGTTGCCGCCCCGGCTGCGCGAGCGGGCCCACGTGCTCTGCCCCTGAACCCGCTCGGGATATGTGCCGCTGCGTGCTTGTCATCATCGCGCTCGCCCTCACCCACCCCGCCGCGGCGTTGACGCTCCCGGACGCGTTGGCCCGTGCCGCCGACGTCGACCCGAGCTCGGTGATTGCTGGACTCCAGGCGAGAAAGCAGCGAATTCAGACGGCCGAGGCGTGGGCGGGACTTGGGCTCACACCGGCCGTCAGCCTCTCGGACACCATCGGCAACACGCCCTCCGGTAGCCTCTCGGTTGATCTCGCGTTGCTGAACCCGCCATCCTGGTTCAGCGCGCTCTCCCAGGTTGCCACCGCAGACGCTGCCCGGGCAACGGCAGAGGCCACCGCGCGCGACGCCCGGTACGCAGTCGCTGCCCTTTGGTACCAGGCGTTCGCCGCAGAAGAAGCGGAGGATCTCGCGCAGACCACATTGACCGAAGCGCGCGGGACCGCGAACGCCGCCGAAGCCCGCCTCCGCGCCGGCCTCGCCAGCGAGCTCGACGCAAAAGCGGCGCGCCTCGGTGTCCTCAACGCGCAGGCCACCCTCGCGCAGGCCCAGAGCACGCGTTTCATCGCGCTGGCCACGCTCTCTTCCGCACTCCAGACGGAGGTTGTGAACGTCGACGTCGCCAGTCAGCCTGAAATGCCAGATTCAGTGGGTATTTCGCCGTGGATCGCGGTCTACCAGGACAACGTCAAGGCGGCGAAGTGGGCCGAGGCGAGCAGCATCGCGTCGCTGTTTCCGACGGGCGATATCAGTGGTTCGACGACGATCCTGCCGCTCTCCCCCCAGAACCAGTGGCAGATCGCAGTGTCGGCGAGCTGGGCGTTTTCCGGGGTGGTCAACCCCGTACTGCGGGTTGAAACGGCGCACATCGACCGCACGGTGGCCGAGGAGCAGCTTGAGCAGCAGAAGCGGTCCGATGCGCTGGCGATCCAGGTTGCACGAGCACAAGTAGACGCTGCTCGCGCGCGTCGGAGCGCGGCGGTGGACGGCGAAAAGCTCGCGGCCGAGACCGTGGCCGTCGGTCAGGCTCGGCTCTCCGCGGGCCTGATCTCGACGTTGGACGTCCTGAAGCTGCAGGAGCAGGAGGCGCTGGCACGGGTGCAGCGGGTCGGGTCGGAGCTCGATCTGGCGCTCGCGATCCTGGACTCCCGGCGCCTCTCCGGGCTCCCGGTGCTCACCTCAAGTCCCTGACGTCTGCCCCGCGTCGCTCGTCCAAGGGGCGTCTGCGGCCGAGAATCCCGTCGCGGCGCCGGTCAGATCGTAGGTGTAGCCACACGCCTGGGTGACGGTCAGGAGGCAGCCGGTGACGTCGCAGTCGGCGGTCTGGTACTCGTTCGTCGCCGGGACCTCGTTCCCGTCGGCGTCGAGCTTCAGGAGGTAGGACGAGGCGGGGACGCGGCCGGTGGTGCCGATGGTGGCGGCGACGTCGTCGGACCAGGTGTCGCTCTCGGTCCAGCTCTGGCTGGACTGCGAGGAGTCCTCCCAGGTGCCGGTGAACGTGTCGCTGGTAAAAGTGCCGGTTACCCGGGTGGAGTTTGTCGTGTCCGACGTGTACAGGTATTGATACCCCGACTCGTGTGTGTCGCTCTGCGCGTCCTTGGCGGACTTGTCCCATGAAAAAACCCAGCTTCCATCGGCTTGCTTCACGCCAGGGTAGGCACCCGTGCCGACGATGAGGACGGCGGACTTTCCCTGCTGATCGATGCGGCCGAAGAAGACGTCGCCGGAGACCGTCGCCGTGTCTGTCGACGTCCACGCGGTGTCCGGCGCGGTGCCGACGGGCTGGTAAGCGCCGACGAAGTCGTGGGTGACGCCCGACGTGCACTCGTCCCCGGCAGGAACGGTGTAGGCACGGTTGAACATCCAGGTTCCATCGACGTTTCCGCACCCAGCGAGGGCGCAGGCGAGGGGAAGCAGCCCAACGGTGCGGACCCGAAGGACCCGCTGGACGGACGAGGGTGGTCGCATCAAACCTCCGAAGGCTCCGGGTTATCAAGCCGCCCCCTCCGGTGCCCCTGACGATGCCAGCTTCCCCCACTGCCCCCGGGCCCGCGAGCCCGCCCGTCTACTGGGACTATCTCTCGCTGCCCGGCCTGCTCGCCCAGCAGGGCGGCCTGGACGGCAACCCCAGCCCCGACGAGCTCCACTTCATCATCGTGCATCAGGCGTTTGAGCTCTGGTTCAAGCTCGTCCTGTCCCAGCTCCGGCTCGCGCGCGACCACCTCGCAGCTGCGCACCTGCCCGAGGAGCAGGTCCCGTTCGTCGTCCACCACATCGGGCGCGTGAACGTGATCTTGCGGCATTGCGTCGACCAATTTGCGGTGATGGAGACGCTCCCGCCGCAGGATTTTCTCGCGTTCCGCGACAAGCTCACGCCCGCGAGCGGTTTTCAGAGCTTCCAGCTCCGCGAGGTCGAGATCCTGCTCGGCCTGAAGAACGAAGACCGCGTCGCCCTCGGGGGCATCAAGCCGGAAGCGCACATCCAGAACGTCGGAAAATCGAGCCCCTTCGATGCCTATGCGCGTCTTCAGGCCACGCAGATGGAGGTCACGCTGCGCGACGCGCTGCACAACTGGCTGATGCGCACGCCGATCCAGGGGAGCTCGATGAATGATCCGGGCGACGAGGGCGTCGTCGACGGATTCCTTGCCGAGTACCTCGATCATGTGCGGGCGCACGGGGAGCAGACGCTCGCGGGGCTCGTCGCCGCGCTCGGCGAGGGCGAGCGGGCGAAGATGGAGCCGCGGATCAAGATGACGCTGGATGAAGCCAGGAAGTTCCTGCTCATCGAGGATCGGGCGGTGCGACGCGCGCGCGCGGGGCTCCTGTTCATCGAGAGCTACCGGGAGCTGCCGCTGCTGGCCTGGCCGAGGCTCCTGATCGATACGGTGGTGGAATTGGAAGAGCAGATGCTGCTTTTCCGCAATCGCCACGCGCGGATGGTCGAACGGGTGATCGGGCGACGGATCGGCACCGGGGGTTCCAGCGGCGTCGAGTACCTCGACAAGACAACGGCATACCGCACTTTTCCCGAGCTGTGGACGGTGCGGTCGACGCTGCTGCCGCGCGCGATGCTGCCGGCGCTGCGACGGCGCGAGAAATACGGCGTCGAGTAGGTGACCGTGTCGGCCCCCGGGCTCCCGTGCCTGCACCTGCACCTCGACGGCTCGCTCCGGCCGTCGACCGTCTGCGAGCTGGCAGAGGCGCTTGGTCTGGACGTCCCAGCAGACCTGCCTTTTCAGCCGGGCATGGGATTGTCCGCCGCCCTCGCCCGCTTCGCGTTCACGCTGCGCCTCCTCCAGACCCCAGCCGCTGTGCGGCGCGTGGCCTCGGAGATCGTCGATGACGCTGTCGCCGACGGAGTGACCACGTTGGAGGTGCGTTTTGCGCCTCAGCTACACGGCGGCCCGCTCGAGGACATCGTGGATGCCGCGCTGGACGGTCTGGACGGCCGCGCCGGTCTCATCCTCTGCGCGTTGTACGGGGAGGATCCCGCTGTCGCCGAGGCGCTCGTCGACGTCGCCCGGGATCGTCCCCGTGTCGTCGGGTTGGACCTCGCCGGCGGTCCGACGCCGGGTGCGCGCTTCGGACTCGCCGACCATGCCAGGGCCTTCGCGCGTGCCGAACAAATCGGCCTCGGCCGAACCGTTCACGCCGGAGAAGGTCGCCCGCCGGCCGAGATCGCCGCAGCCATCCACCTCCTCCGCGCCAACCGGATCGGCCACGGGACGACCGTGCTGGACGACCCGGCCGTCCTCGACCTCGTCCTCACCAATAACGTCACGATCGAGGCGTGTTTGACGTCCAACTGGCACGTCGGGGCGATCCCGTCCATCGGCGCGCACCCGCTCGCGCAGTGGCTGTCGCTGGGCGTGCGCGTCTGCGTGAACCCGGACAACACCTTGCTTTCGGCGGTATCGGCGTCCGAGGAGCATAAACGGGCGGAGGCGCTGGTCGGGGCGCAGGGCATCGCCGCGGTGGTCGGGCACGGACACGCCGCAGCGTTTGTCCGCTGACCGCTACTTCCACCGGTCGTGCAGCCACAACCACCCGCTTGGATACTCGCGAATTCGCGCGGCGTAGTAGGCGTTGACGGCGTCCGTGATGGCCTGGACGTCGGCCCGCTTCTCGCCCGTCAGCGGCGGTAGCTCCAGCGGCATCGCCCAGAAGCGATGCTTGCCCGGCCCGATTCGCGCCTGCCAGCATGCCCAGACCGGCCGGCCGGTCTTGAGGTAGGCCGCCGCCATGGCCGGTGAGGTCTTGCAGGGCACGCCGAAGAACCGGCTCAAAATCCCCTGGTTGTACCGCTGGTCCTGAATGAACATCAGCGACCGGCCGGCCACCAGCGCGGCGTAGCCGTCGACCATCCCCGCGCCCGTCTCGAGGGAGAGCAGCCCGTGCCGGTCCCGGACATCGGCCATGAACCGCTTGATCCAGGCGTTCTTGGGTGTACGGACGTAGCTGGCGAGCGGGATCTCGTGCGCGAGCGTGAGCAGGCCGATGTCCCAGGCGCCGGCGTGCCCGGCGAGGATCAAGCTTCCCGGCGGGATCTTGTCCGAGTCGTCCACGGTCAGCCGGACACCGCGCCGCTCGAAGATCACGAGCTCCATGTAGAACAGGGCGATGTTGTGCATCATGGCAACGAGCGTACGACGCACGTCAGCGGCCGAGAATTCCGGGAATGCGCGCCGGACGTTCGCCGCCGCCAGCCGCTTTCGGAACGGCAGCACCGTCCACCACGTCCACGCGATCGCCCAGGCGAACGCGTTCGCCACGGGGATTGGCAGCCGCGAAGCTACCCATACGACCGCGGGCCACATCACGCGCCACCCGTGGGTGGGCCGAGGCGACGGAGGCGCGCGAGAAGCTCAGCTTCGCCCGAGTGGATCTCGACCTGGAGGCACAGCGCCCACACGGACTCCTCGCGGGGGAGGCGCGCGGCGTCCTTCTCGGTCGTGACGAGCACATGGGTGTCGCGCCACGACTCAAAGGACTGCAGGTCAGACCAGCCATAACGGTGGTGGTCGGGGAAGATCCAGGTCTGGGCCGGCGAGAGACCTAGGCGACGAAGCTGGCGGAAGAAGCCCTCAGGTCGGGCGATGCCGGCGAAGGCGGCGACGGGGCGACGGGGAATCGCGTCCAAAGGCAGGCGTTGTCCGCGAAAGATCCAGCCGGTCGGGCGATACGAGGCGCGAACGACGAGCGCGCTGGCCGGGAGATACGGCGCGAGGAGGTTGGGGACCGGGGTCTCGGCATTCGCATGGTTGATCCACAGAACATCGGCGCGGCGCAGCCACGACAACGGCAATCGGCGCGTCCCCGCGGGGATCAGGCCGTCCCCGCCGGGAAACCGCGCGTCGACGACCACGATGTCGAGGTTCCGGGCGAGGCTCGTGACCTGCAGCCCGTCGTCGAGGACGACGACCGGGGCGAGATCACCCGCCTTCGCCGCGGTGAGCGCTGCGGTGACTCCCGCGGTGCGGTCGGGGCTGGACACCACGGTCATCCCCCGGCGTGCGAGCATCGCCAGCTCGTCGCCAAGCCGGTCGGCCTCCCCCGCGAGATGGACTTCCTTGCTCGCGTCACGGCCGTAACCGCGCGAGAGCACGACCCCGTTCATCGTGGCGGCAATCCAGGCGGTAACCGGGGTTTTCCCGGTGCCGCCAGCGCTCAGCGCGCCGACGGAGATGACCGTGCCGTCCGAAGTCGGACGGCCAGGGCTCCCCGCGCTCGATCCCGAGGTCCGGCGTGGCCGGGAGAGCGCGGAGCGCAGCGCCACGCCCAGCGCCCAGAGCGGCGTGAGCGGGAGTAGCCACGGGCGAAGCACAGTTTCCGGGGGCACGGGTGCCACGAGCAGCTCGGCGATCGCATCCAACGTGGCTCTGACCGCCCCCGTCGACCCACCGCGCCCTGGCCGCGGCGCCGCCATCGCCGCCTCCAATGCGGACGCCAGCGCATCGGGGGTACGCGCGACAAAACCCGCCACGCCCTCCCACGCGCCCGGATTTGCCTGGATCTTCGGGCCATGCACAACCTGACAGCCGGCGGCGACCGCCTCGGCAGGCGAGTGCCCGCCGACGCCCTCATCCCACGTCCCACCCACGAACGCGACGTCTGCAGCAATGTACAACGCGGTTAGTTCGCCCACGGTGTCGAGCAGGAGGACGTCGACCGCGGGGTCGATCGGGGCGTAGGCTGCCCCGTCCAACCCGGTCCGCCGCCGTGCGACCCGGCCGGTCGCGCGGATCAACGTCCAGACGGCCTCAAACCGCCGTGGATCCCGCGGCGCGAGGATCAAGAGCGGGCGCGGGTCCAGCGCCGAAACGGCCTCCAGCAGAGCGGCCTCGTCGCCTGCGTGCGTGCTCCCCCCGATCACGCACGGGCGCGTCCAGCGCAGCGACGGCGTCCCCGGGTCGGCCTGGCCCTTCACGTCGCCAACCGCGATTCCACCGAGCTCCTTCGCGGTCGCCCGGTCCGGCGCGGTCCAGCGGATGTCGCGAATCAGCCCGCTCCACACCCACCAAAGCCGCATCCAACGCCGCTGCTTCACGCCAAGGCGGGCGTTCACGACAGCGACAGGGATCCGCCGCGATCGGCATTCCGCCAGCAGGATCGGCCATAGTTCGGCCTCGACCAGCACGAGGCAGCGCGGTCGGACACGGGCGAGAAACGCCCGGACAGCGAGGGGGTGGTCGAGGGGCAGGAACAGGGTCTGGTCGGCGCCGACGGCCTGGGAACGCGCCGTCGCGGAGGTGCACGTGCGGAGAACCTCAAGGTCAGACGCCCGGGATCGGAGCTCGGGGATCAGTGCGGCGGCGACGCGTCCTTCGCCGAGGCTCGCCGCGTGGATCCAGACCGCGCCGGGCTCGACTTCAGGGCGCACGAAGCCCCAGCGCTCGCGTCGCCCCCCCCTCGCGCGCGGATGCACGGCGAGCGCCAACGCGACAAGCGGCGTGCAAAGCCACAAGAGCGCGCGGTAGGCGAGGAGCGTGACGACGTACACAGCGCGAGGAGGTATCCCCGCCCTACAGCGGCCGCGACGCCGTCAGCGCACGTCCCTTCCACTCGGCCCCGCGTGTCCATTGCAGCCGGAGCGCGTTCACGAAGATGAAGACGCCGAGAACGGCACCGATGGGCTGCAGCAGGGCCCAGGCCAGGGGGTAGGGCACCGGCGTTGGCGGCCACCCTTCGGCCGGTGTGGAGCCCATTCGTCGGAGGACCGCGCTCCGCAGCCAGACGAGCGCTGTGAGGTGCAGCGCGCCCGGCAACCAGCACCAACCACCAGCCGCAAACGCGACGAATGGGCCAAGCTCCGCCAGGGCCACCAGGCTGATGACGAGCGACGTCGTCGCCGTGTCGCCGAGGCGATGGTCGGGGCGAACGACGGCCACATTCTTCGAAAAACCGCGCCAGACCTCGCCGAAGGAACGATACATGCGCGTGCGGGTGAGCGCGGGTGCGACGATGAGGCGATATCGTGCTCCAGCGGCTTTCATGCGACGCACGAGTGATACATCCTCGACGACCACATCCCGGACCGAGGCGTGCCCGGCGAGGGAACGGTAGGCGGAAGCCCGGTAGAGGGCGAATTGGCCATTGCCCATCGCCTCGTTCGGCTTCTCCGGGTCTTCGGCGGCGGCGATGGAGATGGCGGGGAGGACGAGGCTCCAGAAGTACGGTGACACGACCTTCTCGGCCCAGCTTCCCAGCTCCTGACCCGACAGCGCGACGAGCACGTCCGCGTCGGCCAGCGCCGCGACGGCGACTGCGATGGCCTCGGGGTGGTGAACGGTGTCGGCATCCACGAACAGGAGCAGATCGCCCGTTGCAACCTCACTCACGACGTGCAGGGCGTGGTTCTTGCCGAGCCAACCGGGCGGCAGAGTTGGGGGGACGATGCGACGCACTCGTCGATCGCGCGCGGCGTGCTCATCGACGATATCGCCGGTTCTATCGCTCGAATGGTCATCTGCGACGAGGATCTCGAGGTCCGGCCAGGTCTGGGCGCGCAGGCTGTCGAGCAGGCGACCGATCACCCGCTCCTCATCGCGCGCCGGGACGCAGACGGACACGCGGAGAGCGGGCGTTTGTAGCGCCGTACTGCCTGGTGGTCGCACGCTCGTCGCCATCAGCCGTCCGAAGTTCCGAAGGGCGAGCCATCGGCCCCCTCCCACGATGACCGAGGCGACGAAGATACCCTCCTGCAACCCCGTCAAAGCGCCCGCCACCCGCCCCCGGCCCGGCCCCACGCGCCGCTGCCAAGAGGCGCGCGGACGACATCGTCGCTCACCAGGGTGGTGTCGTTCCCGATCGCGCGGCCCGGTGCAACCGAGATGCCGCTGCCGATGCGGACGCGGTGTCCAAGGGCGCTGCCAAGAAATGGGGTTCCAGACGGCAGGATTGGCGCGCCGGGGAGTGTGTCCGCGCGCACCCGGACATCGCCGACGAGCGCGAGATCCTGCAAGGTCGCGAACGTCGACAAGAACGCGTCGTCGCCGAGGATGCTGGCCTGCGCGCCGATATGGCCCGCGCTGGACCGGGCACCGAGAACTGACAGGTTGAACATGGCGAAATTGGCGAGGTGGCTCTCGTGGGCCAGGTAGCTCAAGCGCGCCGTCGCGTGGTCCTCCACGATCACGCCGTCGCCGACTACGCAGCCGCGAAGCACGCTATACGCGCCGATCTGTACGTCCCTGCCAAGGACGCAGCCCTCGATGCGTGCCGTGGGGTGGATTCGACTGCCGGCGCCCACCGCGGAGCCTGCCGCGCGTCCGCCGTGGCGAAGCCAGGCCCAGGCCGGCCGCCAGGGCGCGAGCAGCGTTTGATCGAGGATCGCGGGGAATAACGCCGCGAGGTTGGCGCGGAGCAGGTGGACCCAGTGGCGGATGGTGGTGGCTGTCTGGCCGGTCGCGTAGGTCTCGAGGGTGCGTCCGAGCGGCAGGCGGACGTTCCCCGGAATTCCGCGCGGTTGCAGCACGACCGCGTCGTCCGAGCGGCCAAGACGGAGGCCGAACATCCGCGAGCCGCCTGGGCCGAGGGGCTCAGGGTCGAGGGACGGGCCGGACGTCGTAAGCGCCCGAGCCGGCCTCTCGACGAGCGCGAGTCGGCCTTCGCGGCGCTCTTTCAGGAAGCGCCGGAGCGTCAGAACGGAGAGGTCGAGGTCGTCGTCCCAGGACAGCACGTCGGCCTCGCCGTCGGCCCCGTCCGCCTCGCCGCTGAACGTCAGCCCGCACGCGCGCGCGACCCGCTCCTGTCGCCCCGCCAGCGGCTCCCCGAGCACCCGCAGTGCGCCGACCGGCTCGCGCCAGGGCGCCATCGCGGCGATGCCGGTCCGTACTCGCACGAGACGCATGATGCCGGTTATCCCGCCGGCATGGAACCCCTCCTCGGGAACGACCAGCTTCGGAGCCGCCTCTCCCGCGCTGCGGCTGATCGGCGGTTGCACCATTGTTTTGTCTTCGAGGGGCCGGAAGGCGTCGGGAAATTCAGCTACGCGATGCGGTTCGCGATGGAGATCAACTGCCTCGCTGCCCATGATCGTCCGTGCGGGGTGTGCGAACAGTGCCGGTGGATCCTCGCGGGTACCCATCCGGACGTCATCGTCGTCACGCCCGACGCCGAGCGTGCGACGCCCATCATCTCTGCTGCCCAGGCCCGTGAGATCGTCAACGCGCTCTACCTGCAGCGTCACTCCGCGCGGTACCGGGTCGTCATCCTCTCGCCCGCAGATGCGCTCGGAGAGGAAGCCGCGAACATCCTGCTCAAGACGCTGGAGGAGCCGCCGATCGGGACGCAGTTCATCCTCGTCACCGCCCGGCCCGCGTCGCTGCTCCAGACCGTCCGCTCGCGCAGCCAGCGGGTGCGATTCGGGCCGCTCTCCAGCGTGGAGATGTCGGCCTGGTTGGCGAAGAAAGGGCTGGATTCCGGGCTTATCGTCGCCGCGGGGGGCAGCCCCGGGCGCGCCATCGCCCTGGCGGAGGGCGAGGCGGCGGTCCGCGCGGAGGTCCTCGACGCCCTCTGCCGCGCGATCGGTCAGCCGCTCCACGCGTTGTTCAGCTTCTCCGAGGCAACCTCCAAGAAGCTGGAGGGTGGGTCCGAGCGCGGCGACCTCGTCCTCCAGATGCTGGAGGAGCTGCTCGCGGACGCCGTCGCGGTTGCCAGCGGGCGGGCGCCGGTACACGTCGACCGGCTCCCGATGCTCGGGCGCTGGTCCTCGGTGCTCTGGCCCAGTGGGATCGGCAGGTTGCAGGTTGAGATCGGGCTCGCGCGCGAGCGCCTGCGGTTGAACGTCGCCCCGCGCATCGTCATCGAGGCCCTCCTCGCCCACGTGAACCTGGAGCTGCAGCACGCATGAGCCCTGAACCAACGCGCATGGTGGCCGCTGGCACACCGCTGATCGACTCGCACTGCCACCTTGACGCCCGGGCCTGGGAGGACGACGCTGGCGTGGACGCCGTCGTCGCGCGAGCGCACGCGCTCGGGGTCACGCACATGGTGGCGATCGGGTCGGGCTACGGATTTGAGAGCGCGAACCGGGCGTGTTCGGTGGCTGGGCGGCATGCGGCGGTCGTCGCGAGCGTGGGCCTGCACCCGCACGACGCCGCCGAGTTCACGGATGAACGCCTCGCCGACATGCTGGCGTTGCGAGGGGGGATTGCGAACGTCGTCGCGCTCGGCGAGATGGGGCTCGACTTCCACTACGACTACTCCCCGCGGGAGGTGCAGCGGGCGGCGTTCCGCGCCCAACTTGCGGCGGCGAAGGAGCTGAACCTGCCCGTCATCATCCACGACCGGGACTCAAGCGGCGAGACGCTCACGATCCTGGACGAGGAACGGGCCTTTGATACAGGCGTGTTGTTTCACTGCTACACCGGCGACGTCGCGTACATGCAGGCGATCACCGATCGGGGTGGCTTCATTTCGATCCCGGGGATCGTCACCTTCAAGACGGGCGAGACGATGCGCGAGGTCGCAGCCCGGACGCCGATGGAGCGGCTGATGATCGAGACGGACAGCCCGTTTCTCACGCCCGTGCCGTTCCGCGGACGGAAAAACGAGCCGGCGTTCGTCGGCTACGTGGCCGCGAAGGTCGCCGAGGTGCGCGGCGTCACGGCAGAGGCGATCGCCACCACGGCTGCCGAGAACACCCGCAGGTTCTTCCGCTTCTGACGGTCGAGCCTACTTCGCGACTTCGAGCTTGGCGGCGGCGATGGCGTCCGCTTCGGGGGTGTGCACGGGGAACGCGGGCGTGGAGCCCTTGTTCTCGCGGACCCGCCGCGCGGCCTTGCCGGCGTTGGCCTTGCGGAGTTTGCGGCGGTATTCGGTGACGGCGGTCCTGGAAGCCATGGTGTCCTCATCAATGGAAGCGGTGTAGCGGTGACGTGAAAGGGGTCCGGTCGTGCGCACACGTCGGCCGTGGCGGCTAACGAAGGGCGTCGGGCGTGTCAATCCGGGGAGGCAGTCGACGACCATCCCCAAGCGTGCTGGCGGTTTTTCGGATAGTGTTGCCCTGTCAAGCCCTTATCTCGACCCGATCGGGAGTCTGCGATGCACACGCGCCCTTCTACAACGCTTCTCTCACTCTGTACCCTCTCGCTGGCGATGCTCCCCGCGCGCGCCTGGGCCTGGCCAGCCGACGACGGCTGGGTCTCGTTTCAGCAGGGCGGAAGCGCGATCCTCGACGTGGCCGGCGATGAACAGCAAGGCGACCCGACGGTTGACGGGAGCGTCGACCTGGTGGGCGACGCGAGCTTCGATCCGGACGCTGCCGCCGGATACTGGGCGGCAGACACGGATAATCTATATCTACGCATGCGCGTGGATGAGGACCCGGGGACCGAGACGTCTCTCCGTGCGTCAAACTGGGCCTTCCTTGTCGACACCGACGGCGGCGATGATTTTGAGTACCTGCTCGGCGTCGTCGGCCCGGTCCCCGTCGTTTCTGTCTACGAGAACGCCGATAATGAGGCTGGCGTCGACGCGGTCGCCGAAAACTTCGTCCTCGGCGCTGCCGCGACGACCGAAACGCTCCGCATCACCGAGGCGGACACCTCGATCAACGGCGCCCCCGACTACTTCATCGACCTTGCGTTCGGTCGCGCCGCATTGGCTGCCGCAACCGGCACGGATCTGGACGGGGACCTCCGCGTTGTCATCGGCACGAACGACCTCCCCCTTCCGAGCCAGGTTGCGAACGACTGCGCGGGGCACGACGACACCGCAGGCCTCGGCACCCTCGCCGACTGCCTCTCCGACGTTGTCGGCATCGATCGCGATGGGGACGGGCTGACCGACAGCGAGGAGCTCGGCCTCGGCACCGACCCCACGGACTCCGACTCCGACGACGACGGCGTCCCGGACGCGGTGGAGGTGGCGCTCGGCACGGACCCGCTCAACTGGGACAGCGATGGCGACGGCCTCTCCGACGGCCTGGAGCTCGGCGTCACGACCCCGGACGCCGACACCGACGTCTCCGCGGGCCATTTCACGGCCGACGCCGACCCCACGACGATGACCAACCCGCTCTCGAGCGACACGGACGGCGGTGGACTTGCGGACAACCTGGAGGACAGGGACGGAAACGGCCAGGTCGACGCCTGGGAGACCGATCCCAACAACCCGGCCGACGACGTCGACAGCGACGGCGACGGCATCCCCGACGCCATCGAGGCGCAGTGCGACGAGGGCGGGCCGAGCGACAACCGCGACGGCGACAACGAGAGTGACGCCGACGAGGGCCTTGCCGACAGCGACGGCGACGGCATCCCCGACTTCTGCGACACCGACGACGACAACGATGGCCTGCCGTCCAGCGAGGAGGACCCGACGCTCGACTCCGACGGCGACGGCATCCCGAATGACGACGACCCGGA
Source organism: uncultured Pseudomonadota bacterium (assembly GCA_903844155.1). GTDB lineage: Bacteria > Myxococcota_A > UBA796 > UBA796 > SXON01 > CAIUMM01. The sequence goes on from CAIMSU010000156.1 coordinate 19,660, forward strand.
CAGCGACGGCGACGGCATCCCCGACGGCACCGAGGGCACCGGCGACAGCGATGGCGACGGCATCCCCAACAACCTCGACGCGAACGACACCGACGGTCCAAGCGCCGATGCGGACGGCGACGGCGTGACCAACGGCGACGAGACGGCCTGCGGATCCGACCCGTACAACCCGGACTCCGACGGCGACGGGACCCCGGATGGTCAGGAGTCCTGCACGACGGACGTCGACTGTGATGGTCTGCCGGATCGGCTCGACCCGGACAACACGGATGGGACCTGCAACATCGTCCAGGATGACACATCGGCGCCGGATGGTTGTGTCGATCTGAAGGGGGATGGCGTCCTGGACTGCGGCTACTACGCCGGTGGATCCTGTAGTTCGACCCCGGTAAACGCAACGTGGATCCTGGTGTTCGGCGGTGTGTTGGCGTTTGCGGCCCGGCGTCGGCGACGGGGCGCCGGGGGAGCGCTCGGCCTCGCTGCGGCGGTCCTGATCCCCCGTGCCTGGGCGCAAGATGAGTTTGACGCTCAGCGTTTTCGCCCGTCCATCGACAGCGAAACCACCATGCAGGTCGAGGATCCACAGGTGACACCGACCGGATTCGGCGGCGGGGTGTACTTCAACTACGCGCAAGACCCGCTCGTCTACCGGTCGCTCACGAGCGATGGCACGGGCAAGGACATCAACCTCATCGGTCCACTATTCACGGCAGACGCTCATTTTCTGTATACATGGAGGCCGTTTCGGATCGGCGTGGACCTGCCCGTGAACGCCTACGGGAGCGATTTTGGGGGCGGCGCGGCGGTTCCCGGGGACATCCGCGTCGACGCCAAATACATGGCGTTGAACCGGCTCCAGACCGGACTTGGCCTCGCTCTCGACGCCCGGCTGTCGCTGCCTTCTGGCGACCAGTTCCACTGGCTCGGCGAAGGCGTCCCGACGATCCAGACCACGCTCGCGGGCGGCTTCGGAAGGAAGGCGATGGCCGATGTGAACCTGGGTTTTCGCTCAGGCCCGACGCGGACGCTGTCGAACCTCACCTGGGGCGACCGGCTGACGTGGGGCCTCGGCGGGTCGCTGCCGATCACGAAGGATCTGTCGGCGTTCTCAGAGGTTGACGGCGAGGTCGTGCTGGTCAAGAGCTCCATCGTGGTGACCGAGCCGACCACGACGCTGCCGGGCGAGTGGCGGGTCGGCGCGAGGTACAACGTCCTCCCTCGGCTGCAGCTCTCCGCGGCCGGCGGTGGCGGGTACACTCAGGGACTCGGGAACCCCGATTTTCGCGTTGTGGTCGGCATCACGACCCTGCCCAGCGCACGCCCGAAGCCCGTCGCCGCGCTGCTGGACAGCGATCACGACGGCGTGCCGGACGTCAACGACAACTGCCCCGATCAAGCGGAGGACATGAACGGCAAGAACGACGGCGACGGATGCCCGGACGCCGGGCTGACGCCGACCCACTTCATGGTCATCGACGGCCAGGGCCGCAAGATCGCGGGTGCGTGCGTCGACCTCGTCGAGGGCCCCGAGAACGGCCGTTACACCTTGACCTCTGGCGAGTTCACCCGGTCGATCCGACCTGGAAACTACCGGCTACGCACCGAGGCCAGCGGGTTCGGTCCGGACATGGACCTGATGACCGTGCCCGACAGCGACCGCTTTGAGAAGACCATCACCTTGAAGGCGGACGCCGACCTGCTCCCGCTCACCGTCTTCGCGAAGGACGAGCAGGGCCATCCACTCGATGCACTCGTGACGGTGATCGGTCAGGGCAAGAAGTTCCAGACCGGACCGGACGGCGTCGGCGAGGAGCTTGTGCACGTTGGTCCGGCCGAGCTGTCCGTCTGGGCGCAGGGCTACGCGCCCGAGCGCGTCAAGACCGTCGTCGAGGCCAACGCGCGCGTTGAGGTCACGCTTCACGCCTCGCGCGTCGAGGTGCACGACCAGGAGATCGTCATCCTCGACAAGGTCTTCTTCGAGCTGGATTCTTCCATCCTGAAGACCGAAAGCATCCGGATCCTCGACGACGTGGCGGCCACGCTCATGGCGCATCCCGAGATCGCGTTGGTCGAGGTGCAGGGGCACACGGACGACCAGGGCAGCGACGAGTACAACATCGGCCTTTCACAGCGCCGCGCCGAGACCGTCCGCGACTACCTGATCGCCCAGGGCGTCGAGGCCAAGCGCCTGGTGCCGAAGGGCTACGGCGAGTCGGTACCGCTGCAGCCTGGCACGTCCGAGGACGCGCGCGAGGCGAACCGGCGAGTGGCGTTCAAGATCATCCGGAAGCAGAAGTAGGGTCGGGGCTACTCCGCCTCGCCGGCGCCTGTCCGCAGGCTGCCGTTCGCACGTGCGACAAGGTATGCCTCCATAAAGGGTGTCAGTCGCCCATCCAACACAGCATCTGTATCACCCGTTTCGGTCGCGGTCCGGACGTCCTTGACCAGCCGGTACGGGTGGATGACGTAGTTCCGGATCTGGCTGCCCCACTCGATCTTCTTCTTCGAGGCGTTGACGACGTCGCGCTCGCCTTCCCGGCGCTCGATCTCCTGCTGATACAGGCGAGCCTTCAGCATCTTCATCGCGGTGGCGCGGTTCTTGTGTTGGCTGCGTTCACTCTGGCATTTCACCACGATGCCGGAGGGGCGATGCGTCAGTCGGACCGCCGAGTCCGTGGTGTTGACGTGCTGGCCGCCGGCGCCGCCGGATCGCATCGTGTCCATGTCGATGTCGGCTTCGTTCACGTTGATCTCGATGTCGTCGGGCACGTCCGGGTACGCGGCGACAGAGGCGAAGCTGGTCTGGCGACGGGCGTTGGCGTCAAACGGGCTGATGCGGACGAGGCGGTGAACGCCGATCTCGCCTTTCAGGTAGCCGTAGGCATATTCGCCGTGGATCTCGATGCTGACGGACTTGATGCCCGCTTCTTCGTTGGGCTGCTCGTCGATGACGACGCTCTTGAAGCCCATCCGGTCGGCCCAACGGAGGTACATGCGCTTGAGCATCTCGGCCCAGTCGTTCGCGTCGGTCCCGCCGGCGCCGGAGTTGATCTCAAGCACTGCGTCAGCTTCGTCGCCTTCTTCGCCGAGCATCCGCTGGGTCTCAAGCTTTCGCACCGCAGCGTCGATCTCGCCGAACCCGGCTTCCGCCTCGCGGTCGAGCGAGTCGTCGTCCATCTCCATGGCGAGCTCGAGGAGCGTTTCGACGTCCTCCAGCTTTCTGTGGACCCCGAGGAACCGCTCGATGCCCTTCTCCAGGGTCGTCTTTTCGCGCAGGATGCCCCGGGCCTTGGTGGCGTCGTTCCAGAATTCGGGAAACCCAGCTTGACGGTCGAGATCCGCTACGCGTTCCTGCTTGCCGACGACGTCAAAGATGCCCCCGGAGCGCGTCGACACGCACTCGCAAGGCGGAGACTTTCTCGCGGAGGTCCGCGCGGACGTTGGGGAGCATGGGGTGCCTCGGGGCTGGGTGCGGCGCGTATCAAGGATCGGTGCCGTTCGGCGAGCCCAAGTCCCGCCTCATCGCATCTCTCGCCCGCCTACGTGCTGGCGCGAGCGATCAGCCCAGTTTGATCCGCGCCGAGCAACGCCAACATCCTGCCCTCGGCCTCGCGCATCTCGGTGGCGTCGACCGGATCGATGTGGTCGTAGCCGAGCAGATGGAGGAACCCGTGGACGAGCAACACACGGACCTCTGTGTCGGATGAGTGCCCGTGCTCCGCGGCCTGCGCGCTGGCGGTCTCCATGGAGATCACCACGTCCCCAAGCACCTCAGCGTGGATCCCGGCGTCTTCGCCCTCGCCCATCGGGAAGGACAGGACGTCCGTGGGCGCGTCCACGCCGCGCCAGGTCCGGTTCAGCTCGTGGATGAACGCGTCGTCGCAGAGGACGATGGAGAGCTCGGTCTCAACAGCATTGTCCTGCTTCGTGGCGAGGTGCGCGAGCAGTCGTTCGGCGTCGGCGCGGACCGCATCGTCAGACCATGCCCCGCCCTCCTGTCGCACGTCAATCATGAGTCGTCGCGATCGCGTCGTAGTGCACCTGGGAGCTGGTCGGCGGACTCGTAGTCCACCGTGCCGGGCGCCGGTTGGAGCGTTGACGCAGGGGGCAGGCTCGACCGGGGCGGGGGCAGCGGGTTCATGATCTCCAGCGTGATGGTCCCCTGCTTGGGAACCGGAACAAACCGGCCTTTGCCAGATGAAATAGCGGCGGTCGACGGGTACTCGATCCGGTGGTGGTAGATGCCGAGCAGCACCATCGTGAACGTGTCCGCGATCTGGTAGAGCTCCTTGAGCGTGAGCGGGCACTGCTCCAACTGCCCATCGACCATGACACTGTTGACGATCTGCTGGATCATCGCCCGGATTCGGCCCTCGCTGGGATCCTTGATCGTTCGACAGGCCGCCTCGACCTTGTCCGCCAGCATGATGACGCCCGCCTCGCGCGAGTCGGGCTTGGGGCCCGGGTAGCGGAACGCGGCTTCATCGATGACGTCCTCGGGCCCGGCCTGCTCCTGCGCGCGCGCGTAGAAGTACTGGATGATGCCGGTGCCGTGGTGCATGAAGATCTGGTCGACAATCGGCTTAGGCAGCTTGTATTGTGCAGCGAGCACGCCGCCTTCGCGGACATGGCTGATGATTAGCTGCGCGGAATGCTCCGGGGAGAGACGATCGTGGCGATTCCCGGCGTCCCGCTGGTTCTCCACGAAGTACTGCGGTTTCAGGCCCTTTCCGATGTCGTGGAAGTAGCAGGCGACACGTGCGAGCAATGCGTTGGCGCCGATGGCCTCGCACGCGGCTTCGGAGAGCGAGCCGACGATGACCGAGTGGTGGTAGGTGCCCGGGGCGCGGAGCATGAGCTGGCGAAGCAGCGGATGGTTCAGGTTCGAGAGTTCAAGCAGCTTGTAGTCGGTGGTGAAGCCGAACAATTCGAAGGCAGGGATGGCGAGGAGCGCGAGCGCGGCGTTCAGGAAGCCCGCGCAGAACGCGATGGCCACCAGCGTGATCACACTCGCGAAGTCGGGGACGGACTCCGTGCCGGGCGCCTGGCTCCGGACGAGGGCCATGAGGATCACCGCCCCGGCGCCGAGTACACCCGCTTGAAGCCCGGCGCGCACCACCGCGAGCCGCTCCCGAGCCTGCCCGACGCCCGCCGCCGCCGCAAGTGCGGTCAGGAGGTAGTACACGGCACTCAGCGCGGTCTGGTCGGCCAGGGCGGCGCAGCAAAGCGCGGCGACCAGGGTCCACACGAGCGCGCTCTCGCTGTTCACGAGCACGCGGATCACCATCGCACCCGCAGCGACCGGGGCGAGGAGCTCCATGGCCGAGGCGTCCAGACCGGGTACCGGGTACGAGCCCGCGGTGATCGCGAGGATGCGGGCCACGGCGAGGGTGACCAGCAGCACGCCGCCCATGGCGTACAGGTCTTGGTCGCGGTGCGAGAACTTCTTGATCGTGGTCCGCGCGAAGCCGAGCGCCGTCACGATGAGCATGGCGACGTATGCCAGCCACGAGCCGAACATCAGCCCCCCGCCGCCGTGCGTCACGCTCGCAAGCGCCGCCATCATCCCCGCCTGGCCCTTCTGGACGATGTCCCCGGCGCGCACGATGTGTGTGCCTCGCCGCACCTGGACATCCACGGGCGGGACGGCGTCGCGTGCCTCTGCCTGGCGCTGCGCCGTGAGTACCGGATCAAAGCGGAAATTCGGTCGCACGGCGGCGCGGGCGATGGCCGCACCGGCCTTCACGAGCTCCGGCTGGTGGGTGCCCGAGAACCGGTCGAGGACGTAGAGAGTGACGGCCTGCTGGGCCTCCTCGGGCGTCCTGATCTGTCCGAACTCCTGCAGGACGACCTCGTCGACCTCCTCGCCCGCGAGCACGTTTCGCACGGTGATGGGCCGAGCGGGGCTCGGCAGGTCCGCGCGATCCGCCACGATGTTCCGTCGCATTGCGACGCCGAGCAGCTCGAGGGTCAAGTCCTCTGCGGCCGGCGTGTATCCCACGTCCGCAAAAGCCTTGACGTCCGCAGGGTCCAGCTTCAGGTCGAGGGCTGTCGTAAAGTCGGCGAGGAGCGAGGCCCCGGCGGCAGGGTCCGGGGATCCGTGGGCGGGCGTGTCGGCATCGTGGCGACGCCGGGCCATGTCAAACGCCTGGGTGATCCGGCTCTCGGTCCGTTTCATCTCGGTGAGATCCGCGTCGAACACCGGTTTGATGCCGACCTCGGCCAGGGCCTGTCGCTCGTCCGTCGCCGCCTGGTCGCGGAACGTGTAGGACATCGGGGCGATGACCTCGTAGGGAGCGACATCGCCGACCTTCAGGTCGATGTCGGGGGTCTCCGAGAAGTCCGTCATCAGCGCGGCGCTCGCGACGCAAATCAACATAAGTATCGTGTATCGCGCGGCTCCCGCGCTGTAAAGCCGGCGAAGTGGCTCAAGAACTCCGGGCATGCACTCGCTCGTATGCGCGAACGATGTCGCCGACGACGGGGTGCCGCACGACGTCCGCGTCCGTGAATCGAACCATCGCGATGCGCGGGACGGCGTCGAGCACACGGACGGCCTCGGCCAGCCCCGACTGCTGGTGGCGCGGCAGGTCCACCTGGGTTGGGTCCCCGGTCACTGCGGCCTGCGAGCCATTTCCCAAACGCGTCAGGAACATCTTCATCTGCTCCGGCGTCGTGTTCTGGGCTTCGTCGAGGATGATGAACGCGTTGGAGAGCGTCCTCCCGCGCATGAATGCCAGCGGCGCCACCTCGATCACGCCTTTCTGGAGCAACCGGGCGCCTCGCTCCTCGTCCACCATGTCGTGCAGCGCGTCGTAGAGCGGGCGCAGGTAGGGATTGACCTTTTCTTCCAGATCACCGGGGAGGTAACCGAGCTTCTCGCCGGCCTCCACCGCGGGACGGCACAGCACGATGCGCTTCACGCGGTCGGCGAGCAGGGCCGAGATGGCGACCGCCATGGCCAGGTAGGTCTTCCCCGTGCCGGCCGGGCCCAACCCGAACACAACGTCGTGGTCGTCGAACGCGTGGACATAGAGCCGCTGCGTCGCAGTTCGGGGATAGATCGCCCGCTTTCTGGCGCCCGTGAGCACCACATCGCCGTGGTAGTCGGAGAGGTGGGCGTCGGGCTCCGTCGTGAGGAGCCGGACGGCCTGCTCGACGTCCGGGCCGGTGATGGCCACGCCCGCGGCCGAGAGCGCGTAGAGCTGTTCGAGCGCACGCGCCGCCGTGCGAACCGCTGTTTCCAGGCCGCTTACACGGATCTGCGCCCCGCGCTGGGCGACGCGTACACCCGCCGCCCGGCCGATGATCGCGAGGTTCTTGCCGAGCTCGCCTGAGAGCTCGCGCAGGCGATCCGCGTCGTTGAAGTCCAGTAGCTGTTCGTAGATGGGGGCTCCGGTAGGCGCGAGCCATCGAGGGCCCGTCGCCGAAAAACGCGTGCAGTATACCGCAGAGCGGGGCCAGTCCGGGCGCTGGGCAAACATTCGCCTCGTATCCCGCTGAAATCGCGGAGATGGTCAAACGGACTGGCCCCCAGCCCGCTGTTCCGCGCACGAACCGTGACGGACGGCGTCCGCGCCGGCTGGCGGGGTTCGTGGCCTTGGAACTGCGAGAATCAGCCGGCGATCCCGGCGCGAGGTGTGCCGAGCGCCGGGATCGGCGGGCCAATCCGAGTGCTCGGCAAACATGGCGTCCGTATCTACCTGTAGTCCGTGGATGGCTGGTCGGATTGGCCCCCCACGCGGCGTTCCCCGCACGTTCGGTGCCGGCTGCCGTCTTCGGCGGCCGCGGCTGTACGACGGGATAATCCGCGTCCACGATGATCATCGGCATCCCCCGCGAAACACTGCCTGGCGAGGGTCGGGTCGCCGGGATCCCTTCGGCCGTCCGTGCGCTTCGCGCGCTGGGCCACGCTGTGCTCATCGAGCAGGATGCAGGCGTTCGAAGTGGTTTTGGCGACGACGAGTACATCCGGGCCGGGGCGGAGATCGTGCCGACGGCGGAGGAGCTGGTCGACCGTGCCGAGCTCGTCTGGAAGGTGCTGGGGCCTTCTGAGCACGAGCACACGCTGCTCCATGGTGGTCAGCGGCTGGTTGCGCTGCTGCCGATACCGGTGGTGCTGCCCGAGGGCGTGATTGCGCACGACGGCCTGGCTTGGCCGGGCCGACAGTCGGAATTCCCCGTGCGCGTGGCCATGAGCGAGATCGCCGGTCGCCTGGCGGTCGAAGCCGCCAGCCACTCGCTGCAACAGCCGAACGGCGGGCGTGGGTTGCTCCTCGGCGGGGTTCCAGGGGTGCCACCTGCGGAAGTCGTGGTCCTCGGTGCTGGCGTGGCGGGCCGAGGGGCGACGGATCTGGCGCTGGCGCTCGGCGCGCGGGTGACGGTGCTGGACATCTCGGTGCCGGCGCTGAGGGCGGTCCGGACGACGGCGTTGGTCGCGACCCCGTCCGCGATCGAGCGGGCGATTGCCGTTGCGGACGTCGTGATCGCGGCCGTTCGGGTGCCCGGGGAACGCGCTCCTCGGCTTTGCCAACGGGCGCACCTGGCACTGATGGCCCCGGGCGCCATCGTCGTCGACCTGGCGATCGCCGAGGGCGGCGCTTTTGAGACTACCCGACTCACCACCCTCGCCGACCCCGCTCGGCTCATCGATGGCATCGTCCACATCGGCGTCCCGAACTTCCCCGGGGCGGTCCCGCGGACCTCGTCCGTCGCCCTCTCGCATGCCTGGCTCGACTTCGTGGTGACCATCGCGTCGGAGAGTTGATCTAGCATGAAGCTCCCTGCGACGCTCGCCTCCGGATCGCGGTCCAGCCGAGGCGCTACCTTCTCTTTTCAGGGGCGCTGAAGGCGCCCCTACGGCCGCCGACGGGGCGGCCTACCCCTCGCTGACCCCCGCCGTGAATTCCCGGCCGTCGGGCGGTGCGCCCGATGGGCAACTATTCCGACGATTTTTCCTTGATCATCTTGAGCGCCATGCCGGCCAGCGTGCTCGACACGTTCTTGTTCCGCGAGAGCGAACCCAGGTCCTTGATGTGCAACCGGCTGACGAGGCCTACGGTCAGCGAGATTGGCGTCCGGGGGTTGTTCACCAGCGCCACCTGAACCGGGTACTTCCGGATCCACTCCTTGTTCGCCGCGATCTCGCGCAGGATCTCCGGATACAGGTTCCGGTTTCCCGCATGCGAGAGCACCTCCGAGTCGGTCAGCCGGCCGGCCTTCACGACCGCCGAGGCGACCATCTTGGACCGGTCCCGGATCAGGATGTTGCGAACTTCCTTGTTGCCGAGGAACGCCAGCTTGATCTTCTTTCCCGTCGGCATCGCCCTGATCTTCTTCTCGATGGAGACCCGCGCCTCATCGTTGTGCTCGGCGTCCTCGTCCATCAGATCGAGGCTGAACTCGTCGTCGTCATCCTTGAAATCAAAGGAGAAGCCGCTGATGGGCCCGCCAACGCTGTCCAGATCGAACATCTTGAGCTTCTGCTTGGCTTCAAGCATGGGGGATTGCCGGCCTTCGAGCGCTGCGGCGATCTCGGCTTCCAGGTCGAACACGGGCGGCGGCGGCGGAGGCGCACTCGCGACAGAAGCGGCGTAGGCGCTGTGCATTCGCGTGGTCGGCCGTTCCGCGGGGAGGTCCGGTAGCTCCTCGCTCATGCGCAGGAAGGCCAGGGCGCGCTCCAGGGTCCCGTCGGGGCAATCCGGGTTCTGGTGCAGGGCGATGCCGAGGGAGGGGGTGATGAGCAGGCGCGTGTGATTGTCGGCGATGATCTCGCACAGTCGCGCGTCCGCGCGCTCGGCGATGGTCATGGCGGTACGGTCGTTGGCGGCGCGAACGTGGAGGATGGCCTCGTCGAGCGTGGGGTCCGGGCGGATCTTCACGAGCAACTCCAGCACCTTCGGATGCGTGCGCTGGTTCACGGCGCGCTCGATGCCCGGAAAGCTGCGCAGGGACTCGATCGCTGCGTCGCGAACCTCAGCTTCCGGATCGCAGGCCAGCACGTACATGGCTGCGACGGTTGCCTCCAGGCTGCAGCCCGGCAACGCCCCACGCGCCGAGGAGAGCCGCACGCTCTCGGGCACGGACGGGTCGAGGATCGCCCGCATGTGGTCAGGAATCTCAAGCTTGTCCCAGGGGATCGTCATCCAGCCTCCTCGGCGATCGGGCGTTCGAACCAGAGCCGTAGCCCGGCGAGCGTCAGGTGTTCGTCCACGTCGTCGATCTCACGGCAGGCGCGACCGACGAGGTTTGCGAGTCCGCCGGTTGCAACGCACGGCACCCGCTGTCCGGGCGCCAACTGCTCCTTGCACCGGCGCGCGAGGCCGTCGACGAGCCCAACATACCCCCAAAAAAGGCCAGATTGCATCGCCGAAATGGTGTTGGTACCGATTGGCCTCGGCGGCTCGACGATCTCGACGCGGGGGAGACGGGAGGTGCGCTGAAACAGCGCGTCCGCCGAGATCTGCAGGCCGGGCGCGATCGCCCCGCCAACGTAGGCGCCGCTGGCATCCACAGCGTCGAACGTCGTGGCGGTGCCGAAGTCGACGATGAGGAACGGCGGCTCAAATCGGTGCATCGCAGCGATGCAATTGACGACCCGGTCCGGCCCGAGCTCCCGCGGGTTGTCGACGCGGATGGCCATCCCGAGGTCGGCTCCCTTGCCGAGGACGCGGGCTGTTCGCTTGAAATACCGTCTGGAAGCCTTCTCGATCGCGTAGATCGTGCTCGGAACCACGGAGCACACCGCGACCCCGCTCACTTCCGCGATCGTCACGCCCTCGTGGGCGAACAACTGCAGGACCATCAACCCGAATTCGTCGGTCGTCCGTTGCAGCGTGGACACGCGCCAGGTGTGCACGACCCGCGGCCCCTGGTACAGGCCGAGGACGGTGTTGCTGTTACCGACGTCGATGACGAGGAGCATCTCCCCTACGGTATCAAGATAGAGAGCAACGTGACCCCCGGGACCCCCCAGTTTGACGCCGCCACCGAGCGGATCATCCCGTCTACTCGCGTCTGCCGCGTCCATTTGTTTCGGCACCCGGAGGTGCTTGGCGCGGACGAGCGACGGTGTCGAGGGCAACAGGATGTGCCGCTGTCGAACAAGGGTTTACGGGAGGCTGCCGCGTCGGCGACCGCCTGGCCGGGGCCGTATGACCGCGTCTTTTCCTCGGACCTGCTTCGGTGCCGTGCGCTCGCAGACCGTCTGCAGACGAAGGTTCCCGTCCATTCTACGCAGCTTTTACGCGAGCAGGACATGGGGGAGTGGGACGGGCTGACGTGGGAGGAGCTCACGCGTCGGGACCCGGATGGCACCCTGGCCTACTGGGACGATTACGTTCGAGCGCGACCCCCGGGTGGCGAGTCCTACGGGGATGTGTACGCCAGGGTGAACGGGTGGTGGCGCGACGAGGACCCGGTTGGAACCATCGCTATCGTGACACATATCGGATGTATCCGCGCGCTGCTCTGCGGCTGGTTGGGGATGGGGCCTGCCGAGGCCCTGCGCTGGGCGCCCGCCTACGCCACCCACTCCGAGGTGTTGATCGCAGACGCTGGTGCGGTGGTTGTGCGTTTTGGAGAGGCGCCGCCTACGGGTTGACGGAGAGGATGCGGCGGTAGACCTCGCCCGTCGCCTCGACCATCCGGCTCGCGGAGAATTCCAGTGCCCGGGCGATGCCCCGTCCTCGCGGGGTGTGGAGCGCAGCCGCCATCGCGCCGCCCAGAGCGTGCTCGTCGCCAGGTGGCACGATCAACGCCGTGTCTCCGACGACCTCCAGGAGGCCACCGGCCGAAGTGACCACGCACCGGCAGCCCGCGCCCATCGCCTCGATCACGACCTGACCGAGCCCCTCTTCGACGGAGGGATGCAAGAAAACGTCGATGGCAGCGAGCAAGCCTGGGACGTCGTCGACCTGCCCCGCCAGTACGACGCGGTCTGTCAGCCCAAGTCGGGCGATCTGGTGTTCGAGCGCCGACCGCAACGCCCCCTCGCCGGCGATGACGAGCGTTCCGGGGAGCCCGGCCATGGCTGCGATCGCGTGATGGTGTCCCTTGTGCGCGACCAGCGCGCCCACGCAGGCGTAGAGCGGGCGTGGCAGGGAAGCCCAGCGCGTGCCTGGGCCGGTGGGAGCCGCCGGGAGGTCGACGCCGTCGTACACGACGGTCACGCGCTCCGGCGCCACGCCGATCTGGAGGAGGATCCCGCGGATGGCCTCGCTGACGGCGATGACGTGCTTCGCACGCCGGTATTTCGTTGGCGACGGGACGAAGTCGACCCGACGGTGGATCACCGTTGGGGCGCCGGCCAGCAAGGCCAGCCCGGCAGCGTGGGGGGTGTGGGCGGCGGCGAGGCCATAATGCTGGCGAAACCGACGTAAAGCGAGGACGTTGAACGGGTGGCCATGCGGGCGAAGGGCGAGGTCGGGCGGGCCGAGGCGATCGGCGAGGGGGCTGCCGGGGACGCCGGCCCAAAGGTCGCGGGGTCGACCGCGGAGAAGCAGCTCCAACTGTCGTTGACCGCCGCGCCACTCCACCGCGGTGTCGATGTGCAGGACGCCGCTCACCGGGCTCACTGGACGTCGATCCGGATCGGCCCGGCGGCCGTCTGGATGACCGCGTACACCGGCCGATTGTCGGCGGTCACGTACAGATCCATCGCCCCCTTGATGTCGCCGGCCTTGCCACCGCGGATGGCGATGAGGCGGGTGAGGGACCCGTCCGGGAGCGTCTCCGGGCGCACGCAGGTCGCGAGTACGGCGACGGTTTGGCGGCCGTCGAAGACCGGCAACGCGAGGGTCTCTCCGACCTGCAGGTTTGCTTCGCGGATCCGGTAGAAGGCCGAGATCGGGTCCTCGGGCCGCACGGTGAGCTGCGGGTTCTGGTGGCGAGCGCTGTCTGTCACGACCGTGTCGGTGGTCAGGCGCGCCCCGTTGACGACCTGGTCCCGTACGACGTGCACACCAGCGGGCAGGAAGAGCAGATCTTCTTCCTCCAGAAACCGGCCTTCGTGGAAGCGGGCGCTGTAGCGCTCCGCCCCGCCGGCTACGCGTGCGTGCGACTGCATCGCGTCGTCGACGGGATAGAGATCAGCCAGCCAGGCGGAGTTTGTCGCGGTGACGGCGACGTCACGCAGGCCGTCCTTCACGACCGCCAACATCGTGGCCGTGCCGGCCTCGACCCCCATCCACCTCGCGGTCAGCGTCAGCCGCTCCTCTGCGAACGCCGTGGCGCTCCAAAGCAACAGCCCGGTCATGCCGGCGTCCCGCGAGCCGCTGCAGCCAGGAACGTCTCCGGCGGCACCCCAAAGCGCGGCATGTCCACGCGGTCCCCGGTAAATTCGACGCCTTCCTGCTCCAGCAACCCCCGTTGCCGTATCGCCCGGTCCACGTCCCCCTGCGACGCGAGGTGGCCCGAGCTCCGGATCACCCGCTGCCACGGCACGTCCGTCTCGCCCGGGAGCGCCGCCAACGCCCAGCCCACCTGTCGCGCCATCCCCGGCTGCGAAAGCGCGCTTGCCACGTGCCCGTAGCCCATCACCCGCCCCGGAGGGATCCGGCGCACGACCTCGTAGACCCGCTCCCTGAACGCCGACGACACCGCCCTCATCCGCGCGCCCTCACGCGTCCGCCCGTTGCGCCAACCGACGATAGGGTCCGTCGACCGCCATCAACTCCGCGTGCGTGCCCGACGCGAGGACGCGCCCGCCATCCATGTACAGGATGCGGTCCGCGTCCCGGATCGTCGACAACCGGTGCGCGACCACGAGCGTCGTCCGCCCGACCATCAGCCGGTCCAGCGCCTCCTGAACGGCTGCCTCGCTCTGGGTGTCCAGGTTGGACGTCGCCTCGTCGAGCAGGAGGAGGGAAGCGTCACGCAGGATGGCACGTGCGATGCAGATGCGCTGTCGCTGCCCACCGGAGAGACGCATGCCGAGCTCGTGGATGCGTGTATCGTAGCCCTGTGGCAGCTCGCGGATGAAGCCATCTGCGTTTGCAGCGTGGGCCGCTGCGCGCACCTGGGCCTCGGTGGCGGTCGCGACGCCGAAGCGGATGTTGGCTGCGACGGTGTCGTCAAAGAGAAAGGTCTCCTGCGATACAACGGCGATGTGTCGGCGTAAATCGTGTAGGTTAAAGGCACGTAGATCGACGCCGTCCCACCGTAGCACCCCTGCGGTGGGGTCGTACAGCCGCGGAAGCAGGCTCAACAGCGACGTCTTCCCGCCGCCAGAGGGGCCGACGAGCGCGACCCGCTCCCCCGCGCGGAGCGTCAACGTCACCTCCCGCAAGACCGGGCCCGAGCCATAGTCAAGTCCAACCCCGACAAACTCGATGGTCCTTGGCTGGCCGACGGCGCCGTCGCCAGACTGGATGGCGGGCTCACGGTCCTGCAGGGCGAAGACGACGTCCGCGGCGGCGAGTGACCGTTGCATCAACGAGCCGACCTCCGACAACCCGCGCAGCGGCTGGTTCATGACGGCGAGCGCGGTCAGGAACCCCACCAGATCGGCCGCCTGCGCCGTGCCAGCGGCCACCTCGTTCCCGCCCACCCAAAGCACGCCGCCGACGCCGATCGCCGCGATGAGCTCGGTCAGCGGGGCGGGCAGGAGCTGCGCGGTGAGCGCCTCGACCTGGGCCTTTTCATGCACCTCATCCAACGCGCGGAACGCCCGGCTGCGCTCCTGTTCGCCGCCTGAGAGCTGGATGACCCGTACCCCCGAGAGGCTCTGCTGCGCGTGTGCCGAGAGCTTGGCGGCCGCATCGCTCGCCTCCTTGGACGCGCGCCGGACCCAGGCGCCAACCCGCTGGATGGGCAGGAGCGCGAGCGGGAGGAGTCCGAAGGCGATCACGGCGAGCTTCGCGTTCATCGCAAACGCACTGATGACGAGGCAGATGAGCGTGATCGGCTTCTGCACGGCCGTCACCACGCCGTTCACGGCGTATTGCAGCGCGTTCACGTCGCCGAGCAACCGGCTCTGGCGCTCGCCCGAGGGGGTGTGCAGGTGCCAGGCCAACTCCTGCTCCAGCAGGCGGTCGTGGAGCCGATCCCGGATCCCCGTGACCACGCGCCAGGCTACCGACCGCGTGATCGAGGCGCGCGCGAAGTTCACGAGGCCATTCACGCTGTAGAGCAGCACTACGCCGATCGCCAGCGGCTCGGGATTCCCGTGAAGCACCAGGATGTTGTTCATCGTCTTCTGCACGACGAACACCGGCGCGCTCTGCAACGCCGAGCCGATCAGCACGAGCACCGCCGCGATCGACAGCCGCGCCCGGTGGGGCCGAAACTCGTCCCAGAGCCGCCGGCTAGCCCCCGCTGGCATACGCCCCGCCAGCTTCGGGCTCAAACCGCTCCCCCGTCCACGCGTACCGCTCGACGCCCACGATGCCCGTACCGTCGACCTCGTAGACATTGAAGTGCGCCGCGCGATGCTGCCTGGGCAGGAACGCGTACCCGGATGAGCCTGGGTTGTGAATGACGGGTCCGCCGGGGATGCGCGTGGTGTAGCCGTGGTGCTCGTGACCGTGCAGGATCGCCAGGATGTTCAAGTGTTTCTCGATGACCGCCTCAACCTCGGCGGCGTTCTCGAGCGCTCGTCCCGCGGGGCCGTAGGGCGCGCCCCGGCGATCACGAAGGGGGTAATGGAGGCCGAGAATGCAGGGGCCCGCGCCCGCAAGCGCAGCATCGAGCGCCACCAGGTCTGCCGCGGTCGCTCGGCCGCGGGAGAGCCAGTCCGGCCTGCAGACGTCAACCAGCACGAGGGCAACGGGCCCAGCGGCGATACATCTCACCGACGTGTCGCCAAAGTGCCGGGCGTACCGGCCAACGCTCTCGTCGGTGTAGACGTCGTGGTTTCCCGGGATGCAGTCAAACGGCAGGGTGCGGAGCGGCTCAAGCAGAGCCTTCGCCGCGGTGAATTCGGCGTCTGTCGCCGTGGCCGTCAGGTCACCGGTGCACAGGATGCGGTCGGGGTTCGTCGCCAGGACGGCGGCGGGCAGGGCCTCCTGCACGGCCCGAGAAAAGTGATGGCTCCGCCCGAGAACGTAGAGGTTCACAGCCCCGAGCGCCCGTTTTCCAAGGAGATCCGCGAGTTTCGGCGTTCGCTCGACGTGCAGGTCGGTGATGTGCGCGAGCCGCATGATGGGGCTCCATTAGCCCGGGGCCGACTCCCTCGCCCCCGTGGGTGCCGGGTTATGAGCCGCCGCCATGCTCGACCCCCGCAGCCTGCTCGAACGCGCCGCCGAGCAACGGCTTCCCTGCGAGCTCATGCCGCGCGCGCACACCGAATGGGCGCGGGCGACCGTGGAGCGCGTTGAGCGAGGCGGCGTCGTGGTGCGCGGCGCCGAGGGGCTCGTCTCCGGCGCGGATGTGCGGTGCTGGATCCGGGTGGACGGCATCCCGTATGCGTTCGACGCGAGCGTGGTGCGAACCGCAGTTCCGGTCTCGGATCGCAGCGAATCGGGCGTCATGCTCGGTTTCATCGACCATTGGGAGGTCGCCGAGCGCGCCCCCCAGGCCCTTGCCATCGAGGCCCTGCCGCCGACCGGCGGCCCGGTTTCCCTGCTCGGCGGAGCGATCCAGATCGTGGAGCTCGAACCAAACGTTTGGACGGTCACGACGCCGGCGGACGCCCCGTTGATCTTCGTGGAGGGCGGTAGCCTGCGCCTCCGACTCTCGCCGGAGGAGGGTCCGGCGATGGAGATCACCGCCCGCGTGCGGCGCCTCACCCATGGCAGCGGTCACCTGCTGTACGCGCTCGCCATCCAGCAGGTGGACGACCCCGATCGCTACGCCGATCTGGTTGGCGCGGTGCGGATTTCGTTGGGGCTTTGACTCCCGCCACGCCCCTTTCTTGATACCCACCCCGACCCCGGAGGCCCCATGCGCGCGCGTGTCTACGTCACCCTGAAGCCCGGCGTTCACGACCCCGCGGGGAAGGCCGTCCAGGGGGGCTTGTCCAGCATGGGCTATGCCGAGGTTCAGGGGGTTCGCATCGGGAAATTCTTCGAGATCGAGCTCGACGACGCGGCTTTGGAGCCGCGCGCCCGGCTCGAGGAGATGTGCCGAAAGCTCCTTGCAAACACCGTGATCGAGTCGTACCGGGTGGAGCTGCTGTGAGCCGCGTCGGCGTGGTCACCTTTCCAGGCTCCAACTGCGACGCGGACCTGCGGCACGCCGTCAGCCTGTTCGGCATGACACCGGTCGCGATCTGGCACAAGGAAACGGCCCTTCCGCCAGTCGACGCCGTGCTGTTGCCGGGCGGCTTTTCCTACGGCGACTACCTGCGCTGCGGCGCCATCGCGCGGTTCTCGCCGGTGATGGCGGATGTGGTGCGGTTCGCCGGTCGCGGGGGGCCGGTGCTGGGCATCTGCAACGGGTTCCAGATCCTCACCGAATGCGGGCTTTTGCCGGGGGTGCTGCTCCGGAACGAGGGGCTGTTGTTCCAGTGCCGGGACGTGGAGCTGACCGTTGGCGGCGCGCCGACGCCGTTCACCCGCGGTCTGGCCGGTCAAACGCTGCGATTGCCCATCGCACACGCCGAGGGCAACTGGTTCGCGGATGAGGAGACGGTCGCGCGGGTCGAGGGCGAGGGCCAGGTGGTCTTCCGTTATGTAGCCAATCCAAATGGGGCGCTGATGTCGATCGCGGGTGTCAGCAACCCGGCGCACAACGTCGTCGGCCTGATGCCGCATCCGGAGCGGTATGTGGAGGGTGCAGTGGGGGGTACGGACGGGGGCGGGGTGTTCCGGTCGCTCGCTGCATCGATAGGTCCAACACAACTCCGGGCCGAGGGAGCCAACGCATGACACCCGGCACCGAGACGACCATCACCGACGAGATCGTCCAGCAGCACGGCCTCTCGCCCGACGAGTATCAGCGCATCCTCAAGGTGCTGGGACGCGAGCCAAATCTCGTGGAGTTGGGGGTTTTTTCGGTGATGTGGTCCGAGCACTGCTCCTACAAGTCCAGCCGCATCCACCTCGGTCGTCTGCCAACAACCGGCCCCCGGGTCCTCATCGGGCCCGGCGAAAACGCTGGCGTCGTCGACCTTGGCCACGGCTACGCCGCCTGCTTCAAGATGGAATCGCACAATCATCCCTCCTACATCGAGCCGTACCAGGGTGCGGCGACGGGCGTTGGCGGCATCATGCGCGACGTCTTCACGATGGGCGCCCGGCCCATCGCGTTGATGGACAGCCTACGCTTCGGGCGGTTGGACCACCCAAAAACTCGTGGCCTCGTGCGCGGGATCGTTGGCGGCATTGCGGGCTACGGCAACTGCATGGGGGTGCCGACGGTCGCGGGTGAGACGCGGTTCGACCGGTCCTATGACGGGAATTGCCTCGTAAACGCGTTCTGCTGCGGCATCGTCGCCAGCGACCGCATCTTTCTCGGGACGACGGGAAACGTTGGCAACAAGGTGTTCTACGTCGGTGCGGGCACCGGCCGGGACGGGATCCACGGCGCAACGATGGCGTCGACCGAATTCGGCGAGGGGAGCGACGAAAAGCGGCCTACGGTGCAGGTCGGCGACCCGTTCCAGGAGAAATTGCTGCTGGAGGCCTGCCTGGAGCTGATGCAGGGGACGGCGATCATCGGCATCCAGGACATGGGTGCGGCGGGGCTGACGTCAAGCTCGGTGGAGATGGCCGGACGCGGCGGACGGGGGCTGCTCCTTCGCCTGGATCAAGTCCCCATGCGCGAGACCGGGATGGTGCCCTACGAGCTGCTGCTCTCGGAGAGCCAGGAGCGCATGCTGATTGTCATCGAGCCCGGGCGCGAGCAGGAGGTGTTTGACGTCTTCCGTAAGTGGGACCTCTCCGTCGCCGAGATCGGCGAGGTGACGGGCGACGGTGTCTGGCGTTGTACCTGGCATGGCGACGAGGTCGCCGCTATCGGCGTTGCCGTCTTGACCGACGCGGCCCCGAAGTACGATCGCCCCCAGGCCGCGCCGGCGCCGCACCCGGCGCTGCCGGAGATCTTCGACACAGACCCCTTCGCTCGGTTGGCTTCCATCCTCGCCGACCCGGACATCTCGGACAAGCAGTGGATCTGGCGCCAGTACGACCACCAGGTCGGCACGGACACGGTGGTCGCCCCGGGCGCAGATGCAGCGCTGGTGCGGATCAAAGGCACGCAGAAGCACCTTGGTTTCGTCGTTGACTGCAATGGGCGGCACGTGTACCTCGACCCGTTCGTCGGGACCGCGGGGCAGGTGGCCGAGTGTGCCAGGAACCTCGCGTGTGTGGGGGCCACGCCGATCGGACTCTCGGACTGCATGAACTTCGGGAACCCGCAAAAGCCCGAGATCATGTGGCAATTTGCCAGGTCGGTGGATGGCATGGCCGAGGCCTGCCGCGCGTTGGACATCCCCGTCATCTCGGGGAACGTGTCACTCTACAACGAGACCGACGGTGTGGGGATCCTGCCAACCCCGGGCCTCGCGATGGTCGGGCTCTACGAAGGGCCAACGCCGACGATCCGCGGTCGATTCCGGTCGGGCCTGGACGTGATCCTCCTCGGCGCGCCCGGCCACGGCTGGCTCGGCGGCTCTGTGTACGCACGCCAGATGGGCCTCGACCGTCATGGTTCCCCGCCGCCCGTCGACTACACAGCCGAGGCGGCGCTGCACCGGGCGCTCCGCAGGCTGGTGGCCGAGGGGGTCATCGTCACCGCGCACGACCTCTCTGACGGCGGCCTGCTCGTCGCCCTCGCGGAGTGCTGCCTGGATGTGGTCGGCGGCCGGTTCGACGCGGAGTTGAACGCCGGCGCGCTCTACGGCGAGGACCACGGCCGCGCGATCGTCGCGTTTGAGCCGGGGAATCGGGATCGCGTGCTGGCGGCGTTGATGGGCGTGCCCTACCGGGATCTCGGGGCGACCGGCGGGGACGTGCTGGCGGTCGGGGGCCGCGAACTGCCGATCGCAGCGGTCCAGGCGGCGTGGGGCGGCGCGTTCGAGGGTTGGCTCGGCGGGGCCGGGTCGGCGCGGGCGTGATGGCGAGTGTAGCGCCGACAACCGCGATTTTTGCGGCACGGGGCCTGCTGGACGGCGCGCGGACGGTGTCGGAGGCGCTGCCCGCGCTCCGAGCGCGAGTCGGAGGCACGGGCGAGAGCCTGGCGGCGTGCGGCGCGGACGGTGTACTGGCGACCGTGCCGGAGGATTCGCGGCGACCGGGGCCCGATCTCCGGGTGATCGGCGGGGCGGCGTTGGTCCGGGCGGGCGGTCGAGGACAGGTCCTGTTCCTTGACCGGGCCGGGCCCCTGGCGGTCGCCGTGGACGGCCGTGCGACGAACGCTGGCGTGCTCACGCGCGCGCTGGTGCAGCGTGGCGCCGTGTTCACCGGATTGGAGCCGGCGGAGCTGCTTGTCCACCTGATGGCGCAGAGCGAGCAGCGGACGTTGATGAACCGCCTGGTGGACGCGATCCGACGTATGGAAGGCGGGTTTTCCATCGTCGCGATGACGGCTGAGCTGATGGTCGGGGTTCGCGATCTCCGCGGCATTCGGCCGCTCTGCCTGGGGCGGCGGGGCGCGGGGTGGGCGCTGGCCTCCGAGTCGAGCGTGCTGCGGGCGAGTGGGGTGACCTGGGAGCGCGAGGTGGCGCCGGGCGAGGTCCTGGTCGTCGGCGCCCCCGGCGTCGAGAGCCTGCGGCCGTTCGGACGGGAGTCGGCGCGACCCTGCGCAGCGGAATGGCTGGGGGCGGCTGGACCGGACGCGGGGGTTGGCGGCGTGGACGTCATCGCGGTCGGCGAGCGGGTCGGCGTGGCGCTGGCGAAGGAGTTTCCGGTCCGGGGTGACGTCGTCGTTCCGTTGCCGGGGAGCGAGGCGTTGGCCGCTGGTTTTTCGGCGGGATCGGGGCTGCGGCTGCTCCCTGCGCTCGTGGTGGACGGAGGCCAGGCCAGGGCGAGCAACGCGGTGCGGGGATTGCGGTGCGCGCTGGTGGTGAACCTGCTGGCGACCGGGGAGCGCACGCGTCGGGCAGTGGCGGCGCTGCGGGCTGCGGGCGCGTCCGAGGTGCACGTCCGGCTCGGCGCGCTGCCGCTCATAGCTGGGTGCCTCTACGGCGTCGCGACGCCGCCCGAGGAGGACCTGCTCGCCAGACGGTTCGAGATCCCGCGGATGCGCAGTTGGCTCGACGCCGACAGCCTCGCGCACCCTGAGCGTGCTCCGATGTTGGCCTGTGCGGGCGTTACGCCAAACACCGCCTGCGATGGCTGTTTTTCGGGGGAGTACCCCGTCGTTCCCCTCGACCCGCAGGTCCCGTTGTTCCCGAAACCGGGCGCGGTCTGGTAAACTGGCCTGCTGGAGCTCGTGAATGCCCCGCATCATCGGTATCGACCTCGGCACCACCAACACCGCGGTCGCGGTGATGGAGGCTGGGCGCCCGCGGGTCATCGAAGATGAGCGGGGCTACAAGGTCCTTCCATCCGTCATTTCTGCGAAGGGGGAGGGCAAGTTCGTGGTCGGTCAGGCCGCTCACAACCTGATCCTGACCCGCCCCGAGCGGACCGTGTACGCGACGAAGCGGCTCATCGGACGGCGGTACGACAGCGCCGAGGTGCAGGAGGCCATCCGCCGGGTCAACTACAAGGTGCGGCCCGCGCCGGACGGCGGCGTGGAGCTGCAGGTCGGCGACCAGTGGATGTCGCCCACCGAGGTCGCGGCCGTGGTCCTCCAGGTGGCGAAGACGATCGCCGAAAAGGCACTTGGCGAGCGGATTGAGGAGGCCGTCATCAGCGTGCCCGCCTACTTCAATCACGCCCAGCGCAAGGCAACGAGCGAGGCGGCCGAGATGGCGGGGCTCCGGTGCGACCGTCTGATCCACGAGCCGACGGCGGCCGCCCTGGCGTTCGGTCACCGCAAGAACGTTGAGCGCACCATCCTTATCTTCGACCTCGGCGGCGGTACCTTTGACGTGAGCGTGCTGCGCCTCGCCTCGGGCATCTACGAGACGCTCTCGACGCTTGGCGACAGCTACCTTGGCGGCGAGGACCTCGACTCCCGCATCGTCGACCACCTCGTCGCGGCGTTCCACGAGCGCTCCGGGGTGGACCTGACCAGCGACCGCAACGCCGTCCAGCGCATCCGCGACGCGGCCGAGCGCGCCAAGTGCGAATTGTCGTTCGCTGACCGCACGAACATCGTCATCCCCCACGTCACGCCGCAGCACAGCATCGAGATGGTGCTCACCCGCGCGAAGCTGGAGGAGCTGACCGCGGACCTGGTCACCCGCTGCGTCGACATCGCTCGCCGGGCGGTCCTGGAGGGTGGGCTCAAGATCACGGACATCGACGAGGTGATCCTGGTCGGCGGGCAAACGCGCATGCCGAAGCTGCGCGAGGCGGTGACCGCCCTGCTCGGCCGGGAGCCGTCGCGCACCGTCCATCCGGAAGAGGCGGTCGCCGTCGGCGCCGCCGTGCATGCCGCGAACCTCTCGGACGCCGACCAGAGTCGCACCGTGCTCCTCGACGTCACGCCGTTTGACCTCGGCATCGACAGCGCAGGCGGCCTTTTTGTCCCGATCGTCCATCGGAACAGCCGCGTCCCCGCGACCGAGACCCGAACATTCGCCACGGCCAACGACAACCAGGAGTCGGTGCGGGTGACGGTGCGACAGGGCGAGAGTCGCAACAGCGCCGAAAACGAGTTTCTCGGCGAATTCGTGCTGACGGGCCTCTCGCCGGCGCCTCGGATGCAGACCAAAGTGGACGTTGCCTTCCGCATCGACGGCAACGGCATGCTCCACGTCTCCGCCGTCGAAAAGGGCTCGGGGGAGCGAAAGAACATCACGATCCGCAACTACGCGGAGCACGCAGCGCAGCCGCACATTCCCACCCCGGAGGAGGCGAAGGTCGCTGAGTCCGAGCGCGCTCGCAAGGTCGTCGAGCAGATCGGGGCGGCCGGAGGGACGGTCAAGAAGCCCGGTCTGTTTGAGGGGATCATCGGTGCGTTCCGCGGCAAGGCAAAGGAAGCACCCGCGGCAAAGCCGTCGACCGCCGCCAAGCCCGCCGCCCCAGCGCCCGCTCCCGCCCCGGATGCGGCTCCGGCGGCTGCCGTGAGCTCGGACGCCGCTGCGCCGCCCGGGATCGACGTCCCCGTAGCGCCCATCGACGTGCAGGCCGAGCCCGTCGACATCCCGCTGCTCGACGCCGGCATCATCCTCCCCGAATTCGGCCCGACCATCGGCCCCGACGAGATCTTCGCGCTCGAAGGCGAGGACGCCGGGCCCAGCATGGCGGCAGCGGAGGAAGAGGAGGAAGAGAGCGCTCCCGCCGTGATCGGCATCGCCGGCGGGGCGTCGCGCGGTGCCGGCCCCCGCGACCCCTTCCTCGACACGCCTCGTGCGCCTGAGCGGGCACCCCTGGCACCCGCGTCGTTCCCGACGCCGTCGGAGGCGCCCTCCGAGATCCGCCGTGCGCCGCTTCAAACCAACCCCTTTGACCGCGTCCGGTCCGACGTCACCGAGGGCGAGGCTCCGCGCTGGGACATGGCCGCCCCCGTTGGCAACGACTCCGAGGGCGGGTTCGATCTTGGCGGTCCGCGGACGGTCAGTGAGGCTACGGCCGGCGATGTCCACCCCACCGGCTTCGCGCTTCCTGCCAGCGGTTTTGCCATCCCGGAGGACGAGCTGTCCGAGCGGTTCCCACTGTCGGAGTCCCCAGCGGGCGCCGCGGAGGAGGCAGAGGACCCGAACGACTACCTCCAACGGACATTCCTCGCCGCCGATGTCGCATCGACCTCCAGCCTGCCTTCCGCGACGAGCGACGATGGAGCAGCCAGCGCCGAAGAGAGCGCCAAGACCCCCAACGAGACCGACACCGCTGTGATGCGGCGCGGCTGGGCCTGGGCGGACGCGGAGAGATCGAGCCCCAAAGAGGCCAAGCCCGTCGACCTTGGACCGGACCCCTTCGCCCGGCCGACCGCAGATGCCATGCCCAGCGGTCGCAAGCCCGCTCGCGTGCGCCTGCGCTACCCGGACCCATCCAGGCTCGGCGAAGAATATCGTGAGAACCTGCGAAAAGGCGGAACATTCATCAAGACGCCCAAGCCACTCTCGGTCGGGCGGGAGTGCGTTTGCGAGGTCTCGGCGCCAGGCCTCGATGACGCGCTGCTCTTCCCGGCGGTCGTGACGTTTGTCGCGACCGGTGGCCCCGGTCAGGACGCCGGCATGGGCATCGAGTACCGGCTCTCGGAGTCCGAGCGTCGCTTGATCGAGCGCGTGATCGACCGGCTGTGACCCGGGCAGCGCGCCTGGCGCAGGAGGCTCCGGCCGGCATCGACGAGGCCGTCACGCTCGATCGGCTCGCCGGCGACTGGCGGATCTACCAGCTTGCGGCAGGACATCGGTTCTCGGTCGACGACACACTGGTGGCGTGGATGGCCTCGCGCGTGGCGCCCGGTGCGGGGCGCGTGCTCGACCTTGGCGCGGGCATCGGCAGCGTCGGGCTCATCACCCTGTGGAAGCTGCTCCGATGCGGCGCGGAGGCCTGCCACGTGACGATGGTCGAGGCGCAGGAGCAGAGCCAGCGGCTTTGCCGCGCCACCGTCGCGCTGAACCGCGTCGCGGACCGGGCGACGTTGATCCTGGGCGATCTGCGAGACGCGAACGTTGTTGCTGGCGAGTACGACCTCGTCACCGGCTCACCGCCCTATTTTCCGGTTGGAACAGGCAAGATCTCGCCCCACGCGCAAAAGGCCGCCTGCCGCATGGAGCTTCGCGGCACCATCGCCGACTATGCACGCGCCGCGGCGCCGCGTCTCGCCCCGGATGGCTGGTTCGTCGCCTGTTTTCCGGCCCGCGATCCGCGCGGGGATGCGGCGTTCGCGCCTGCCGGTCTCGCGGTCCACGCGACCTGCGATGTCGTGTTTCGCGAGGGAATGCCGCCGATGATCCGGCTCTTTGCCGCGAGGCTCGCCGACCCCCGTTCCCGCCCGGTGGTGACGCGCCCATGGCCGACGCTGACCCTCCGTGACCGCGCCGGGGCGTGGTCGCCAACGTATCAGGACATTCGCCGGGAAATGGGCATCGACCCTGCGGGCGAACGGTGACACGGTCGCTAAGGGCCCGCGTCATCCTGGCCCTGGCGGTCGTGGTGGGCGCGTTCACGTTCGCGCTCCTGGTCAACGCGCTGGCGTTCGCGCGGATCGGGCGTTCGCTCGACCTTGTCACCGAGGTGTACATCCCGCTGTCCAGCTTGAGCTCGCGCATGGGCGCTTTGGCGGAGCGCGGCGATCTCGCGCCCCTCTTGACAGAGGCCCGCACGCTCCTCGGCGCGGGCAAGACCGACGATCCCGAGGAACGAGCGGCCTTGAACGCCGCACAGCGCCAGGTCGACGAGGTCGAGGCGGCCTGGCAGACCCGCGCTACGTCGAGCTCGGCGCCGCTGCGCGAGGAGATCCTCCAGCTCGGAGCGCTCGCGGACAGTCGGATCACGGCGGTCTCCGACAAGACCGCGCGCGCCGAGTCGGACGGCGTGCGGACCGGCATTGTGAGCGGTCTTTTCGCCGCGCTCGTGGCGGCCGTGGTGCTCACGCTGGCGCGCCGGACGCTGCGGCCGGTCGAGCAGCTCACCCACGCCGTTCGCCAGATGACCGCCGGCAAGCCACTCCCCTCGTTGGACGTCGCCGGCGACGACGAGATCGCCAGCCTCGCGCGCGCGCTTTCGACGATGGCGCTGGCGGTCGCCGAGCGCGATGCCGAACGGGAGCGCCGTGTGCGTTCCGAGCGCCTCGCGATGGTCGGCCAGATGCTCGCCCAGGTCACCCACGAGGTCCGCAACCCCCTGAACGCGCTCTCCTTGAACGTGGAGCTGCTGCTCGAGGACGTCCGTGCGGCGGATTTCCCGGGGCAACCGGGCGCGGAGACGCTGGCCGTCGGCCTGATGGGCGAGATCCGGAGGTTGGAGGCGGTGACCGAGCGGTACCTGGATCTCGCTCGCCGCCCGGCGCTCGTCCTCGCGCCGGAGGACCCGGTCGCGCTCGTTCGGTCCGTCGTCGCGGTGGAGGAGGAGGCGATGCGGCGCGGCGGCGTGGCTGTGGGGGTGCGGGATCTCGGGGTTGCGGGCCGATCAGTGGAGATCGACGGCGGCGTACTGAGGCGCGCACTGTACAACCTGCTGCAGAACGCCGCGCAGGCCGGGGCGAGGCAGGTGACGGTGCAGGTCGGGTTCGAGCCCGGGGACGCAGGCGGCGTGCTGATCGTACGCGTGCAGGACGATGGGCGAGGCGTGCCGGAGTCCGTCCGCGCCCACCTGTTCGAGCCGTTCTACACGACGCGCGTGGAGGGCACCGGCCTGGGCTTGGCGGTCGCGCGGCAGTCCATCGAGGACGCTGGTGGGACGCTCTCGTACTTTCCGGGGGATCCGGGGTCGGTTTTTGAGATCCGGATGGGGGCTTGAGGGTCACGCGTAGGAACGGTGCGGGGGCTACGCGGCGTTCCATGTGGGTTCTGGATCGGCGAGGACCGCGTACGAAAACGGACGATGTCAGCTTTTGGCACATTCCGATGTGCCAAAAGTGACGTTGTCCGTTTTCGTATGCGGTCCGGTCTGAGCGAGCCGCCCAAAGGATGCCGAAGGACCCGCGCGGGGCCGACTCAGGCGGGTGGGGTCCAGTGGCCGCGGAGGCGCTGGACTTCGCGGTCTGCGACATCCCGGGGCGCACCCCGGAGGCCGCGGGTGGTGGTGATTTCGAGGGATTCGACCGCGCGAATGCTCCTGAGCGCGATGACCAGGGTGGTTTGGGACTGCTGCCCGCCGCCCCAGTGCGCGGTGACCCGTCGCATCCGGCCGTCGCGGGACCGGCGCAGCGTGAAGACCCAGCCTTCGGTTTTTGGGAGGAGGGCGCCGAAGTTCGTCGCGTTGACGACCTCCTTCACGCTCGGAGGCGGGCACCAGTCGAGCAGCGCTCCGACTTGATCGTAGGGGTGGCGGAACACCCAGCGGCGGACGTTCGGCCACTGGCCGAGCAGACCCTCGGGGAAGCGGCGGTCGACCGGATGCTTGAGGGAGAGCTCGATTACGGAGGAAAAACCGGACGATGTTGGAAAAATCGTCGCGTCCTCCAGCAGAATGCCGAGGTGAGTCAGCCGAGGCGCCTGGGGGCCCTGCGAGAGCCTCGCGATCGCGCTGTGGTGCACGCCGTAGAGGCGTCGCAGTCGGGGCAGACGGCCCGAAAGCACCGCTCGGGCGAGGAATCCGGTCCGTTCGCCCGCGGAGAGGCACTCCACCAACCCCCACGCCGGATGCGCGAGGCTGTCCCCAACGTCATCCCACACCCCGCCGACCAGAAAGCCGCGCTCAAATACCCGTCCTTCCCGATGGAGGCCGACGTCGACGCCGTCGACCCAGGCGTGGCCGTGTTTGCGGAGGAGGACCGCGGCGCGTTGCAAAGCGAGCGGGTCGTCCGGCCGCATCTGCAGGTGGATGAATTCGCCGCGGGGATCGCCGGCTTCGGTGAGTGCGTCCGCGTAGATGAGGCGGGCCATGTCGTCGTCTGGGTCGGCGTAGATGGCGGCGAGGAGGGTGGGAAGGTCGACGGACGTGGCGTGGGCGACGAGGTGGCCGCGGAGGCTGGCGAGGAGGGCGGGGTTTGCGAGGGGCAGGGGGACGGGCGGACCATCCCGGAGGAACGCCGTGAAAGCAGGGGAGGGGGCGTGGACGCGCGGGGTGATGGCGCTGGCGAAGGGGCGATGGCGCTCCTCGCCCTGCTCGGCGAGGACCTTGGTGACGAGCGCCCAGAGCTGCCAGCTCGCGTCGGTCTCAAAGCGGTTCTGGAGGGCGAGGAGGGCGTCGCCGGCGCGCGGATCGGGGTGGGTGTCGATCGCCTCGACGCGCTGCATCGCCGCACGCCAGCTTCGAGGCCAGGGAAGTGCGATGAGCGAAGTGCGGGCCGAGGGGCGCGTAGCCCAGACCCGCGCCCATGCCGTCTCGCGGTCCTCCCGGGCCGAGCTCCAGTCCACGCCCGCCTGCTCACCAGGAACCGCGAGGATCAAGGCCGATAGCTCGGGCGACCGGGTGTGCACCCAGACCTCGGCGAGACGCAGCAACGCCCGGTTCGTCTCCCCCGCCTGCACCGCCGTCAGCGCGTCCGCGAGCAGGG
The DNA here is from genome assembly GCA_903844155.1 of uncultured Pseudomonadota bacterium. Lineage (GTDB taxonomy): Bacteria > Myxococcota_A > UBA796 > UBA796 > SXON01 > CAIUMM01. Next base: position 47,761 of record CAIMSU010000156.1, read on the forward strand.
TGCCCGGTCGCCCGCCCGCCCGCTCCGCTTCGGCGAGCACTCAGTCCTCGACCACCCGCACGGTGATGACGGTGATGTTGTCCTCGCCGCCGCCCTTGAGCGCCGCGCGGACCAGCTCCTCCGCGAGATCGTTGGGGTGCGCGTTGCTGCAGATCTGCTCGATGTCCGGGTCGTCGAGCGGGTCCGTCAGCCCATCGCTGCACAGCACGAACAGATCGCCCGGGAGGATGGGGCGAGTCGCGGTGTCGGGCTCGACGGGGCCGTGGTACCCGACGGACTGGGTGAGGTAGTTGCGGTGCGGGACCTGGCGCGCCATCTCGGGGGTGAGGCGGCCGGCGTCGATCTCCTGCTGCACGACGGTGTGATCGCGGGTGAGGCGATGGATCGTGCCGTCGCGGACGAGGTAGATGCGCGAGTCGCCGACGTGGGCGATGTGCGCGGCGTCCGCCTCGATCAGCAGCACGCAGAGCGTGGTGCCCATGCCGGAGTAGGCAGGATGAAGCTGCGCTTCCCGCCGGATCTTGGCGCTGGCCTGGTTCATCGCGTAGCGCAGGCGCTCACGGAGCACGTCCGCGGGGTCCTCCACGTCGCGGTCGAGCCGGGTCTCCTCGGGGTCGAGCGAGCCCTGGAGCAGCTCCTTCACCGTGTCGACGGCGATGCGCGAGGCGACCTCGCCTGCGGCGTGTCCTCCCATGCCGTCCGCCACGACGAAGAGTCCGCCGTCCTCCTCCACAAAGAAGCTGTCCTCGTTGTTCTCGCGCACGGGTCCGGGGTCGGTCCATGCGAACGCCTCGAGTTTCATCAACAGCTCCGAGCGTGGGCCACCTGCTGGGAGAGACAGGGCGAGCCCACGCGAGTATAGATCGTAACGGGAAGGCAACCGTCCGGTGAGTGATCTTGCGCTAAAACCCGCGACCGGCGCTTTTGTGGAGCTGGCGGACCCGCAGCCTGGCACGCGGATCGCGGGCTGGGAGATCGTGCGGCTGCTCGGCCGGGGCGGAATGGCGACGGTCTACGAAGCCCGATGGCCGGAGAGCGGCGTCCGGCGTGCGATCAAGCTGATGAACCCGGCGGGAAGCGCCGAGGAGGTCGAGCGGCGCTTCCGACGGGAGTTCCGGGCGTTGTCCAAGCTGCATCACCCGAACATCACGGCGGTCTACGACTGGGGGTGGTGGGTCGCGAACCCTGGCGACGCCCCCGCGAGCGGGACTCCGTCGCTGCCGCCCGTCCAGGACCCGTCCGATGCCCGCATGGCGGACCTCGCCGACGTGCCGCGGGAGGGCGGAAAGAGCAGGGGACGGCCCTATTTTGTGATGGAGCTGGTGGACGGTGAGGACCTGCGCGCCGCCGTGGAGTCCTGGCAGGACCTGCCCGCGCCGGAGCGCTTCGATCGCGCTCGCCACGTGCTCGTGCAGGTCGCACGGGCGCTTGAGTACGTCCACCTTCGCGGCCTCGTCCACCGCGACGTCACGCCCGCCAACATCATGCTGATCCCGGCAGCCCCGGGCGCGGCGCCTGGGACGGTCGCGGTCAAGCTGATGGATTTCGGCGTCGTCAAGGAGTCCGGCGTCACCGAATTCACGGCGCACGGCGAGGTGCTTGGGACCGTCGCCTACATCGCCCCCGAGCAGATCAACGGCGAGCGAATCGACGCTCGAACCGACCTTTATTCGCTCGGCGCCGTCCTCTACCTGATGCTGACCGGCCGCCGCCCGTTCAACGCCCGCACGCTCGCCGGCTACCTCGACAAGCACCTCCATCGCCCGCCCCGCCCGCCGCACGAGCTCGCGCCGACCGTCCCCGCCGAGCTGGAGGACATCTGCCTGCGCCTCCTGCAAAAGGAGCCCGGCGACCGCTTTGCCAGCGCCACGCACCTGCTTCACGTGCTTGAAGGCGCCGATGCCACCGCTCTGCGCGTGGACGACGGATCGTGGCCGCCGGTCCTCGTCGCCCGGTCGGAGGAATCGGCGGTGCTGGCGCAGGCCATCGGCGGCTTGCGCGAGGGGCGGGTGATGACGCCGGCGGTGGGGGCGGCGGGGACCAGTGGCGGCCCAGGCGGCGCGCTGATCATCGTGGAAGGCGCTCACGGCCTGGGGAAGTCGCGGATGGGCCGGCTCGCGCGGGACATCGCCCGGAGCGCGGGCGTGGCGGCGCTGAAGATCCGGGCGACCGGCGCGGGCGGGCCGCTGGCGTCGTTTCGCAGCCTCGTCGATGCGCTGAAGGGCGAGACGATCGCCGTTCCGCGCGCGTTGCAGCAGCTCTACGGCCTCGAAGGGGACGACAAGCTCGAACGGTATGGGGTCTACGCCGCCTTTCGCGAGATGCTCGTCAACTCGCCCGCGCGGCTGGTGCTCATCGAGGACGCGAACGAGGCAGACGACGTTGGCGTGGAGCTGATCGAGTACCTCGTCCGCAACACGCTGAACCCCGATGTCGGGCGTCTGGAGCCGATCATCTGGCTGCTGACCCGCACGCCGGGTGCCTCCGACGCGCGCTTTGAGGGCCTGCGGACCGGCTCGACCACCGGCGTCGTCCCGATCATCGTCCCGCTGCGCCCGCTCCCCCCGTCGGCCGTTGAGGAGCTTGTCCTTGCGCTTCTGCCCGACGACGGCGCGTCCCGCCTCCTCGCCCGCCGCCTGCAGAAGGAGGGTGAGGGAAACCCGGCGTTCATCACCGAGATGATGCGCGGGCTGGTCGAGCAGGGCACCATCCGCCCTGAGGACGGGCGCGCTCGGCTGGTCGTCGACGAGGCCGCGTTGTTGAGGTTGGCGCTGCCAATCCCACGATCCGTGCGCGAGGGGCTGATCACGCGGATCGAGGCGCTGTCCGCCAACGCCCGCGAGATCGCGCACGTGCTGGCCGTCGGCAGCCAGGAGATGACGATCGCGCTGCTGGCATCAGCGTCGTTGCTGGAGGAGCCCGAGATCCTCACCGCCGTGGACGAGCTGATCGACGCCGGCCTTGTCCGCGAGCGGCGGGTCGAGGGTGAGGAGCACGTGGATCTCGCCCAGGCGCGGGTGCGCGATCTGCTTCAAGCGGAGGTTCCACCAAACGAACGGGCGCGCTTTCATCGGCGGATCGGCGAGGCGCTGGAGCGCACCTTCCGGCGGCGGGCGAACCTCGTGGTCGAGGCGTTGGCCTGGCATTTTGAGCAGGGCGAGGTGCCCGGGAAGGCGTACAGCTACCTCCTGCGCGCTGGGCAGCGCCTGCTCGGCCGCTCGTTCGTCGCAGAGGCCCTTGGTTATTTCGATCGCGCCCTTGCCATCGAGCCCGACGCGCGCGAGTACATCACGCTGGACGACGCCGACCGCCTGCTCGCGGAGACGATGCTGCAGCGGGCGGAGGCGCTGGAGCACCTCGGGCGCTGGGCTGAGGTTGGAAAAGCGCTCGATCAATCCGTACAGCTTGGCAAGGAGATCGGCGACGAACGCCTGCTCGCCCGCGTCCGCACCGCGCGCGGGCGCATGGCACGGCACGACGGGGACATGGACGCCGCCGAAGCCGAACATCGCGAGGCGCTCAAGCTCGCTGAGCGCGTCGGGGACGCGTCCTTGCGCGTCATGCCGCTGCACGGGCTTGGCGGCGTCCACTGGATCCGCGGCGATCTCGAAGGGGCCCGCCGGTACTGGGTTGAAGCGCTGGCCGTTGGCGAGAGCGCGCGGGACGAGCGGAGCCTCGGGTGGGGCTACAACGGGCTCGGGCTGGTGGCGCTCGGCAAGGGGCAGGCGGGCGAGGCGCGCAAGTATTTTGAGCAGTCGGCCGAGGCTTTTGAGAAGGTGGGGATGACGGGCGCGCTGTCGACGGCACGCGTGAACCTCGTCGAGATCCACCACTTCACGGGAAACCTGCGCCGCGGCCTGGAATTGGCCGAGAAGACCTGCCAGCTCGCGCGCGAGACGCATCACCCGCTCGGAATGGCCCGCGGGCGCCACCACAAGTCGCTCCTGCTCGTGGACCTCGGCCGCTACGACGAGGCGCTGGTCGAGGCCGAGGCGGCGATGGAGGTTGCCCGGTCGCTCGATGACAAGGACGAGGAGGTCGTCATCCACATCGCGCTGATGCGGGCGGGGTGGGCGCTTGGGGACCTCGGGCTCGTCCGGCGCTGCCTGGCTGCCCTCGTTCCGTTGGTTCCCCGCCATGATTCCGAGGGGTTCGCGCCGATGGTCCTCGCGTGGCGCGCCCGCCTCGCCGCGCACGAGGGTGACCGCGACGGCGCCCGCAAGCTGCTCCAGGAGGCGCTCGACCACCCGGGAACGCGTTGGCCCTACCAGGAGTGCCGGTTGGACCTGTCGCTTGCCCGGGTCTACGCCGAGCTTGGCGACCACGCGGAGGCCACCCGGCGCGGCGAGTCCGCGATCCGCCGGGCGGACGCGGCTGGATTTCGATACTACAGCTTGAAAGGGCATTGCATCGCCGCCGAGCACTCGGCTGACGAAGCGGCCGTTGCGAGGCATCGCAGGGTGGCAGATGCTTTGGCCAGGTCCTTGGCGGCGAACCTGTCGCGGGAGGACGGGGAGCGGTTCCTGGATGCGGAGTGGCTGCGGGCGATTCATGGGTGAGGGGGGCGGGGACGAGGGGAGGTTGAACCGCCAAGGCGCCAATGCGCCAAGAAGGCGGTCAGAAGCACGGTTCTCGACGTGTCAGTTGTGGTGCATTCCGATGCACCACAACTGACGACGTCGACCGCTGCCTCCGCCCGGGCCTAGGGAGCCGAGGAAGGGGAAGGTCACGCAGAGGCGCCGAGACGCAGAGACGGGTATTGGGGTATGATGGTACAATGAGACGAAGCGTTCAGTTGCTCGCGACAATCGGGATGCTCGGGCGCATGGGGATGGCGCGCGCGGGGAGCTCCGAGTCGGACGTTTCCCCCGTTGTCGACACCTCGGCGCCCGCTCCAGCAGATTTCCGCGACGTAGACCCGACCGGCGGCCGTGATGTGTTCTGGCGAATTCCGACCGCCCGCGCGCGGTATTCGTGGGGCTTGGTTGTGGAGGGCGCGCACGCGACCGATCTCAACTGCGGTGCAGGAGTCCCCTGGATTTGCGGCGCCAGCACCGACGACAACGATCTGCTCGTCGACCCCATCACCCGCACCGACCCCATCATCGGGACCTTCTCGATGACCTACGACCCCGCCTTACCAAAGATCCCCCCCGGCGTCCTCCACGCCCCCGGCTCCTCGCCCCTCCTCTCCGTCAACGGCCACGACGCGCCCTCTCCCCTCGATCACACCGTCGCCGACGCGTTCCTCGGCGTCCCCGGCTACCTCCCCGGCGTCGCGCTCGCGGGCGTCCCCTTGGCGAACATCCGCGTCCGCTTGGACGGCGTGACCGTCGACGACGAGGGCTTCCTCCGCCCCTGAAACCCGCGACGCCCCACAACCGACGGACTCTGTTGTGGTCGGTACGATGGATAAATGCGGGCGTAGGCCTGCTGGCCGACGTCCGTACCCGCGCCGACGGCGTAGGTGTCGCCGCCGACGGTTTCCTGCAGCGGTGACCGGCGTTTCTGGTACACTGGCGAGATGAAAACCAACGCCCTCCCCCTTTGCGCCGCGCTCGTTCTCCTTTTCCGCGTTGCAACAGCCACGGCGGCCGATGTGGCGCCGTCAGGGGTCGCTTCGACGATCCCGGCCGGCGTCCTCCTCGGCCCCGGCTCTGCTCCGTTGGTGAACGTCACGGCGGGCGTGGGGCACGTCCCCCCAGGCAGCGCGTGGTCGTTGGACCTCCTGCTCGTGCCCGGCCTGCTCCCCGGCTTCCCGGCTGGTATTTCCGCATCGCCGGGGCTGGCCCTGAGCGGGGAACGACCGTTCGCCGCCGTTCCGTTCGGACGAGTCCAAGCCCCGTTCACGCGGTAGGACGCAGCAGTGTGGTTGCTGGCAATGTGGCTCGGCGGTTGCAAGCCCGACCCGGATTGCGTGGATCTACGCCCGGAAGGCTCGTTCTCCAACCATGTAGGCACCTACGCGATCACCTTTGATGCGAGGAGCCGCAAGGTGTGGAGCACCTCCGTCGAGGACCCGACCGTCGCGGAGATCGACGCTGAGACGGGCGAGGAGATTGCTGCGAGGCGGGTTTTTGACCTGCCGACGGTCGCGGCGCATCCGGCCATCACGAGCGACGGCCGCGTCTGGCTCGGCTCCCGAAGCCGACCGGCGCTGGAGCGCTATGACCCGAAGACCGCCGACAAGGTGGAGATCGCCGGCTGGGACTCGGTGCTGGACATCCAGGCCACGGCTAGCGGGATCGTCGTTCTCGGCGATCGCGGTGGCAAACGGGCTGTGTGCCTGCTGGACGGCGACGGGAACGTCCTCGCCTCCTACCCCGCGGACCAGTATCTCAACTTGTTCCAGACGAAGGCGGGGATTTCGGTCGTCGGTCCGGACCTCGTCGACCTGGCGCTGCCGGGGTTGACGGAGGTTCGACGGGTGCAGTTGCAGGGCACGATGGTGTTCGGCGCGCAGCTTTTGGACGGCAGCGAGGTCGTAAGCGCCGTGCATGACGTGGACTGGATCGCGCCTGACGGTACGATGCAGACGTGGACGGTGGCGAGCGACGCGCAGCAGATCGTGGCTGCGGGCGACGTGGCGGTGCTGCTGGACCGGCGCGGGCCGGACAACCCCAACGTCTCTGTCGCCTGGGTCATCGGGCCGAACGGCGTGCAGCGGCGGTTTGACACCGGCCAACTGACGGCGTTTGGCGCCTATGACCCCGTGGAGGACCGCCTCTGGACGAACAGCGAGGGGACCTCAAGCGACCTCGGCTTTGACGTGGCGACGGGGCGGCTGATGACCAGCGTGCGCACCGGCACCTGGCTCGATGGCCTCGCGCTCGATCACTCGGCCACGAAGCTCTGGTATGCGGTGGGGCGGCTCTCGGACTCCGTGAGTCGCGTGGAGGACGACAAGGTCACCGCGACCACCTACGCGGTGCGGTGGCCGTTTTCGCCGTTGATCGACAGCCTGCACAGGCTCGTGTGGGTGCTCTCGCAGACCAGCGGCGTTCTCGTCGGCCTCGATCCCGACACGCTCGACGTCGTCCACCGCTACCCGCTCGGCGTGGCCCCGAACGACCTCTTGACCTTCGGAAACCTCGCGCCCGTGCCGTCGCGCGGCACCATCTTCGTCGCGGAGTCGAAGTCGGACGCCGTGTTCGAGGTCGACCCGACCAGCGGCGCCGTGAAGAACCGCTGGGACCTCGGCGGGCCCGCGATCACGGACGTCACGCAGATCGGCGAGCTCGGCATGCGGGAGGTCGGGGGCGGGCGTGGGGGCGACGGCGTCCTCATCCTCGCGCGCTCCAACGACGGGCGCCTGCAGCGCCTCGACGCCAACACCGGGGTGGTGACGACGGCGTGGCTGACCGCCGACGAGGTCGCCGCGAACGCCAAACGGCACGTCGACCTGCTGCGCGTCTTCCCCGAGCGCGGCGTTGCCTACGAGGGCGGGTTCGCCTTCTCCACCGCGGATCTTTCGCGGCTGCCGACGCGCGATCTGCCCCTTGGCGGCGTGGTCGGGACCATGCCGGGCGCGACGGACGAGTGGATCGGCATCTCGGACGACGGTCGCACGGTCGAGCGCGCGAAGGAGGGCGGCAAAGTGCTCAAGAGTCTGCCGGTCGCGGACCGGGACCTCAACGCCGCGCAGGTGCGGGTTGGCGAGGGCGGGCGGACGGTGCTCGTCGGGCGCGCGGGAGAGGCGCGGGTGTGCCATTTTGACGTCGCGGAGCTGAAATAGCTCGGCTGGACCGCCGCTAACCCCGCAGGAACTTGACCCAGGGCATCCACAGCAACGGCCGACGGAAGGCGCCGAAGTGGCCGATGCGGTTCATGCCCTCAGCCTCTGGATGCAAGCGGATGATCTCGGTCCGCGCTTGCTTGTAGAGGACGAGCAGCGGCGGGATGGAGGCCGGGGGCGCGTACTCGTCGTCGACGATCGAGATGGCCCGGATGGGAAAGGTGCCCTGGTGGAACGCGGCATCGGGAAGCTCGGCGGCGGTCTTTCCGATGTAGCGGCGATCCCGGCCCCACTCAGCCCACTGGCGCGCGGCGCCCGCGGGGACGTCCAGACCCTGTCCCATCGCCGCCATGGGCAGGCGCCCGGCGAGCCGCGTGATGGCCGGCATCGCGTGCCAGAGCGCCCAGATCCCCAGCCGCCGCATGCCCGTCCAGTGCCGCCAGTGGCCGTGCTGGCTGGCCACGAGCAGCGCGCGCTCCACCGGCCGATCCCCCGCCATCAACCCAAGGAGTTGACCGCCGATGGAGTGGCCGAACCACACCTTTGGGACGCCGGGAAAGCGCTGGCCAAGCTCGTCCAGCCCCGCCTGCAGATCCAGCCGCGCCCAATCGGTCAGGGTCGCATCGAACCCTCGCAGCGACTTCGGGGCGCTGTCGCCGATCCCACGATAGTCAATCACCAACGCCGCGAAGCCATGCTCCGAAAGGTGAACGAGCCAGCGCCGATAGAGCTCCCGGGGGACCCCCATCGCCGGCGCCACGAGCACGGCCGTGTGCGGGGCGACCCCTGGCCGGGCCAGGTCCGCGGCGAGCCGATACCCATCGGCGGCGACCAGCTCGATCGTCTCCACGAGGGCCCGAGCGCTCACAGCGGCGCCAGCTTCGCACGAAGAAAGTCGACGATGACCCCGCGCGCGAGCTGCGTCCCGAAACCCCCCGGTCGGACGTCAAACCCATGGTCTGCGAACGGCACGAGCACCAGCTTGACGTCGCGGTTCCGCGCGAGGAGCGCCTGCTGCAGCTTGGTGGCGTTCGAGGGGCGGACGCAGCGCTCGGCCTCGCCGTGGATGAGGAGGGTGGGCGGGACGTCGCGGTCGGTCCATGTCATCGGCGTTGCAAGACGGTAGTTATCGGGCGAGGCCTCGGGAGAGCCCCCGAGGTAGTCCTCCAACGCGCTGGTGCCCTGCACGACGTCGGGGACGAAGGGGTTGTGGTAGGCCCACGCGAGATCGGTCGGTCCGTACAGGGAGATCACGGCGCGGACGGGCGCGACGGACACGTCACACGCGGGCAAGATGGCGTCGGTACTCGCGCCAGCCGGGGCGAGCGAGTAGGCCGTCACCAGCGCGATCTCAGCGCCGGCGGACCGGCCGAGGAGCGCGCCCCGGGCCGGGTCAATCCCGAGATCCGCGGCCCGCTCGCGCGCCCGGCCGAGCATGCACGTCACGTCCTCCACGCCTGCGGGGAAGGGGAACTGGGGTGCGAGGCGGTAGGCGACGTCGATGACCGTGAAACCCGCGGCGGCAAACGCCCGGGATTCGCGTGAGGCGTCGCCCTTGTCGCCCGACCGCCAGCTTCCGCCGTGGACGACCATCACAAAGGGGTGCGGCCCTTCACCCGGCGCGCGGTAGATATCCGCCTTCAACCCGGGAGATAGGACGACGTCGCGGTCGATGGCCACATCGTCCGTCGGCCCGCCGGTGAGCCAGGCGAGCGGCGAAAAGGGCAGGTGCTCGGCGTGGAATGCGGGGATGGCGGAGAGCGCAGGGACCGCGTTGGCCAGCGCAGCAAGAACCGCCAGGCCCTGCAGGATCGGCTGGCCGCCCGCCGAGGCCAGCGCGCCGAGAGCCAGCCCGCTCCCGAACAAGCACCCTTCGATCGCTGCGAATCGCGCCATCCACATCGGCCACGTCGGCAACGGGATGTAGATCAGGATCACCTGCGCCAGCGACAATACGAGGAGGACGCGCGGGACCATGTCGGATCCTTGCGGTAACCTGCCGGACCCAGTGGGCGGGCGCGTGGAGGGGGAAGCTGTCCGAAAGGAGACGGCGATTACCGTGCCGACACGGAGGCCGGGTTGGCGCAGGACCCGGTCGGGCAGGCCCTCGCCGCGATAGGCGGGGTTCCCGCTGGAGTCCCCATGTCGCCGCCTCACATCGTCCTTGTCCATGGCGCCTGGATGTCGCCCGCCGCCTGGCAACCGTGGATCGATCGCTACGAGGCGCTTGGCTACGTCGTCACCGCGCCCGCGTGGCCGTACGACGACCGGCCGGTCGCCGAGTTGAAGGCGTCGCCTGCACCCGAGCTCGCGAACGTTGGCGTCGCCGAGATCGTCGCCTACTACAGCACCGTCATCCGCGACATCACGGCGAAGGATGGCGCAAAGCCCGCGCTCATCGGCCACTCGTTCGGCGGCCTGTTCGTCCAGATGCTGCTCGACCGAGGCCTCGGCAAGGCGGGCGTGGCCATCGACCCGGCGCCCCCGCGCGGGGTCATCCCCAACCTCGACGCGTTGAAGGCGAGTTTTCCGGTCATCTCAACGTGGGGCGCGGGCAAGAAGGTCCACACGATGAGCTACCCGGACTTCCAGTGGGGCTGGGCGCACACGCTGCCCGAGGTCGACCAGCGGCTCGCGTACGACAACTTCGTGGTTCCAACGCCCGGAAAGGTCTACTTTGACGCGGCCGGTGCACCGTTCAACGCCTGCATGAAGGTCAACTTCAAGAACACCCGGGCGCCGCTCCTGATCATCGCCGGGGAGCTGGACCGGACCGTGCCCGCCTCCATGGTCAAGGCGGCGTACAAGCTCCAGAAGCAGTCGCCGTCACCCACCGAGTTCCACGAGTTTGCGGGTCGCACGCACTGGATCTGCGGGCAGCCGGGCTGGGAGGAGGTGGCGGGCCTCGCGCTCAAGTGGGTGACCGAGCAAGGGTGAGGGTTCAACGGTCGTTTTCGGGTGGGTGACGGGCCCAGCGAGGCCGTGCCAGAGGAGCAGGACGCCGCACAGCGCGAGGGCGACGTCCGGGCCGTTCGCGCCGTAGACGGGCACGGCGGCGACGAACGCGAGGCCGGTGAGGGCGGTGGCTGTCCGCAGGAAGGGCGCGATGGCGGACGGGACCGGCCCGGTGAGCAGAACGCCGCAGGCAAGGCCGAGGATCGCGGGGATGTCCGGGAGGATCGCGTAGGGGCCGAGGTGGCGCTCAGGGCGAAAGACTACGGCGAGGGTGAGGATCAGCCCGGCGAGGGCGCCGGGGGAGGCGACGAAGGCCGCGAGGAACGGCACGTTTCGCCAGGGCAACGGGCGGGTGAACAGGAGCGCGAGGCCCTGGTCGACGAGGAGAGCGGCGCCAAGCCAGCCCAAGGCCGTGTTGGCGAGCATGGTGGGGCCGTGCCAGAGCTGCGGCACGACCGCGAAGATCGCGATGCCGCCCAGCACCACGCCGCTAGCGACGGTCGCCAGTGCGCACAGCGTCCCGACCGTCGCGAGCGGACCCTCGAGTCCGAGTCGCCGAGCCGGCGTGCCGCTGATGGCGCGGGCGAGGATCGCGGCGCCGAGTGGGGCGAAGAATAGGCCGCCTGCGAGGTCTGCGACATCGCCTGTCCACGCCGTGACCGCGTCGACGATGAGGGGCACCAGCAGAACGAACGCTGCGGTCGGCATCACCCAGCGGAGGACGCGGGCGAGGGGTGGGGGCGATGTTGACATGCGACAACGTGACATCGTCGACGCCGCCCCGGTTCCTGCGGCGTCCGCGTTGCACCATCGCTGCACGCGCGGGTTTTACGGGCGCTTCCGCGGGAGCTTGGTGGGGCAGAGCCGCGGGTTTTCCGGGCGCTTCCGCGGGAGCTTGGTGGGGCAGAGCCGCGGGTTTTCCGGGCGCCTCCGCGGGAGCTTGGTGGGGCAGAGCCGCTGGTTTTCCGGGCGCTTCCGCTCGATATGAAAACCGACGACGTCACCGGGTGAAGGTCACGGGGCTTCCTCCTCAAACCCGGGGAAAACGCTGGGGACGGCGCGTGCCGGGCTAGGCGATCGCGCCCGTTTGGCGGCCGCGAGCTCGGGCGGGCCGTCGCGGAGCAGAAACTCGGGAAGCCCAGGCTCGTCGACGTAGAATTCCAGGACGTCGGGGTGCCGGGCGACGCCGGAGAGGTGGTCGACCAGCTCCCCGTACCGTGGCAGGAAGTGCACGCCGTGGACGCGATCGTAGACGATCCCGGGGCGTCCTTCGCCACGCAGGCTCTCGCCAAGCTGGATCTGAACGACCTTCGGCTCGTCGCCCTTGCGAGAGCGATGTGCCTCCGCGCGCGTGCGTCCGCCGAGCGACGGAAAACGCCAATCGTTCCCAAGGAAGTTGACGAATCGGGCGAGATCTGCGGAGAGATCGTCGGCGTCGCGGAACACGCGCTCGTCAGCGCCGAAGAACGCGACAAACGCTGCCTGTTCCTCACGCTGCTGCGTGAACGCCGCACGGAGGGCCGAGAGGCGTGCGTGGAGGTCCGGGGCAGGGGTCTCGTGCCACGCCCGCAGCAGGTCCATCCGGGCGATGACGCCGAGCCCATCGTACAGATCGGGCGAGCCGCCGAACACGTAGCAGTCAGGCGCCGTGACCTCGGGCAGCACGCGCGCGCGAAGGACGGTCCGGGTCGGCAGGTCCTTCGCTGCGCCGGGGGCGTGGACCGCGATCTCGTCCTCGGTCGCGAGGTCGCGGAGCAGGACGACGTCGCCCTCCCAGCCGTCCACCACCCACATCGCCACGCGCGTCTCCCGCCCGAGCCGGAGCGCCCCAGCGTCGAGGGCGCGCTCGTCCACGGCCCGCTCCAACGTCGTCCACCCCGCGGCATCCACCCACTCCACCACGAAGAATTCGAGGAACTCCCGCAATCCTTCGAGGTCGGTTGGCGGCGGACCGCCGTGCAGCATCCTTGCCGCGAGCAGCAGCTCCTCGGGGTCGTGTGGCCGCGACATGAGCGCGGCGAGGACGGATCGGGTGCTGTCCATCGCCGCGACTTAGCCCGTCGCCCGCGCCCGGACGGTCGAGAAACCGGCGTGGGGGTAGCGGTTCGGCCACAGATCGTGTAGAAAGGCGGGCTTCGGTGCCCGAATGACCTTCTACGCTCCACTCGCTGCCCGTCGCCTCCGCGGTTCCCTCGCCACGGGGCTGGTCGTCGGCGGGTTTGCGGCCTCGTTGGTAGGCTGTACGGGCCAGAAAGTCAACGTCAACGTGGCGGATCCGCAGCTCGCGCTGAGCCCCACGTCGATCGATTTCGGCGAGGTGACCAGGGGCATCAAGTCGACGATCGGCATCAATGTGTCGAACAGCGGGTACGGCAGCCTGGACTTCAGCTCGATCGCCCTGGATAGTTTGACGTCGTCGGAGTTCCAGATCGTCTCCGCGCCGACCTCCGGCATGGGTCACGGCGATCCGCCGCAGCAGCTCGTCGTGAGCTACACGCCCACCGCGCAGGGCGAGGACATCGGAAACGTCGAGATCGTCTCGTCCGACCCCGTGAACCCGGATTTCCTGGTGCCGTTGACCGCGGTGGGCGTCGAGCCGGCGATCGACCTGAACCCGAGTGAGCTCAACTTCGGCATCGTCCCGATGGGAACGCCGAGCGACCCGCAGACGGTCATCGTCTCCGCCGTCGGATCGGGCAACCTCGTCATCCAGGGCACCACGATCACCGGCGCGGGTGCGGGCTCCTACGCGTTCACGGCGCCTGGCGACTACGTTGAGCCCTACACCCTCGAAAACGGGCATTCCATCAGCCTCTCCGTGGTGTTCACCCCGATTGACGACACCGAGCAGGACGCGAACATCGAGATCGCGACGAACGCGGTCGACTCCCTCGGCGTCGTGCAGCTCATCGGCAACGTACCGGACGATCCGAACACGAACACCCCGCCCACCGTGCAGATCACGGCACCCAACAACGGCGAGTACTTCGTGGACAACGTCCCTGCCGCGCTCACCGGCCACGTCGTCGACCCCGATGACGACGTGACGCACGAGGTCTGCCAGTGGTTCGCCAACGGCACGCCCGAGGACGTCGGCTACCCGGATGCGGACGGCAACGTGGCGGCGGACGTGGAGCTGCCCGCCGGCGACACGACAGTCCAATTGCAGTGCATGGACGCCGCGCATGACACCGGGCAGGACTCCGTCGTGGTGACCGTCTGGCAGCACGACCAGCCGATGCAGTACGTGCTCTCGGGCGGTGCCACCGAGTTTGACTACATCAGCGTTGACGACGACCTCGAGATCGACCTCAACGGCAGCAAGGTCTACGCCGACAACGACCACACCCGCACCAACCTGCCGCCCATCGCGCTGAACGCGGCATCGGGCGACCAGATCCGCCTCATCGTCACCGACCAGAACGCCTGCGACGCGTCCGCGCCTGCGATGCAGCTCCACTGGGGCACTGCCAGCTCGCAGGTGTTGAACAACGCTGTGTGCTACTCCTCCTGCCCCGATCACCCCTGCTACGACGGCACCTACGCTGGTCCCTGGCCCGGTATTATCCTCGATGAAACCTACACGATCTCCATCCCGTAACCCTCTCGCCGGTGCCGCGGCGCTCGTCGTCCTCGCGTCGCTTGCGTGCGACGGCAACAAGACGGTGCCCGCCCCCGTGCCCGCGGCGACCTCGAACACGCCCCTGCTCGGCCACGTCGGCGTCGATGACGCGCGCCTGACCGTGTTCAACGATGGCGACATCGAGTGGACGAACGTGGTCGCCACGGCGAACAACGCGCTGATCTGCAGCATCGGCATCATCCACCCGCACGACCAGGCCGGGATGAACTTCTCGTCGTGCTCGGGCGGGCCGCTGTCCGGGCCGATCGCGACCGTGCGGGTTGCGGCGACCCAGGGCTATTTTGAGGCCGCCACGGCCCCAGCGCCCGCTGTGGAGCAGGCCGCCCCGACCCCCGGGCCCGAGGCGCAGAGGCCGGCCTCCCATCCCACGTTCGCGCCCGCTGCACCGTCCGCGCCGGCTTCGTCGCCCGCCCCGTCCACCATCGTGGTCGCCGAGCCCGCCGCCCCCGTCGCCCCGCCCGCTCCTGCAGCCAGTGCAGCGCTCGCGCTCTCGGCCACGATCTCCGGAGGCATCGGGCCGGCCCGTCGCCTGACCGTCTACAACAACAGCGCCGTTGCCTGGAGCGGCTGCACTGTCACGGCGAACGACCTGTATTCCTTCACGGTCGGGCCCATCGCCGCGCAGCAGCACAACGGCATCATGATGATCAAGTTCAAGGACAAGGCCGCCAACATCTTCACCTCGACCGCCCAGGTGATGAAGGTGGGCGTTCGCTGCGACCAGGGCTCGGCGACCGTCGTCCCGAGCTAGCGATCAGGCATGAATCGGGCGCCGCGTTTACGGTGCCGATCCATGCTGCTCGTCGGCTCGTAGGGAGGGCATGGTCTCTGCGTGTTCGAGCCCCCGAAGCCCCGACGTTGCGCTGCGATTGGCGCCACGCGTGCTGGGCTGCTACCGGGACGGGGTCGCCGCTGTGAGCCGCCCCTTGCTTCGTTCTCCGCCCAAATCGCGCCTGCCCGAGCGCTCCGTACAGCTCGCAGATCTCGATGACGCCGGGTTGATCGTGGCCCTGGTGGCCGGTCGGGAGGAGGCGTTGGGGGAGCTATACGACCGCTACGGAGACCTGCTCATGGCCATCGGGCTGCGGATGCTCGGGAACCACGCGGAGGCCGAGGATCTCGTCCACGACGTGATCGTGGAGGCTTGGCGCCGCGCCGCAGACTTTGACCCCGCGCGCGGTGGTGTGCGCGCGTGGCTGGTCACCCGGGCACGCTCGCGGGCGTTGGACCGGGTGAAGTCCCCGGGCCGCCAGCGGGTGCAGGCCCTCGACCCGGAGGCGCACGAGCGCCTGCCAGCGGCGTCGGCGGACCCGGGTGGGGCGGATCACGACCGGCTCCGCCGCGCGGTCGCCCTCCTCACGCCCGAGCAGCGCGCCGTTGTCGAGGCCGCCTATTTTGACGGGCTCTCCAGCAGCGAGATGGCGACGGTGCTCGGGATCCCGATCGGAACCGTCAAGTCGCGAATGGCGTCCGGGCTCGCGAAGCTACGCGCGGCGTTGGGGGCCGAATGAGCAGGCACATCGATGCGAAGGCGCTGGCGGCGCTGGCGGTGGCGGGCAAACGACCCGTGCGTTCGCCGGATCGCGCGCGCCTGTTGGCGAGTGCCGTCCGACCGGGCTGGGAGCCGTGGACCGAGCGGGTCGCGGCGCTGTGGGACGTCTCGCCGGCCCAGGTGAGAGCGGAGTTTGGACGGGCGGGATCGCCGCGGGAATGGGAGCCGTCGCCGGTCCCCCGCGTTGACGCGTTTCACCTTGACGGTGGGCCCGCGACTGCTGGCGCAGACGTCGGCCTGGTGCGGATCCCGGATGGGTACGGCTTTCCGCTGCACGGCCACTCAGGTACGGAGGAGTACGTCGTCCTGCAGGGCGTCATGCGCTTTGCCGACGGCCATCGCGAGTACCCCGGCGACCGCGTCCGGCACGGCGACAGCGTGACGCACAGCTACGTCGCAGAGGGCGACGTGGTCGTCGCGATCGTGATGCGCGGGGAGCTCACCGCCCCGTGACGCTGTCCATGTAGTCCCACCGGTCGCTCGCCCACTGCTTGAGGTACGCCACCTCGCCATCGTAGTCGTTGAGGTCTCCCCGCCAACCCCAGTAGCTGTCGTATTGATCGGCCCACTTGTCCCAGTCGCGGCGTGCCGCGGCGTCGATGATCGCGTACTCGTCGTCGTAGTGCTGCAGCACGGCAGCCTTGGCGAAGGGCCCGTCGAGCGCGGTGCGCATGCGCGACGTCATCTCCGGCGCGAGGTCCGGAAGGGCGAAGGCGCGCTCGAAGAACTTGTTGTTCTCGGTGAAGTCGTCTGAGTCCGTCGCGTCGACGCGGACGGTCTCCCAGTCCTGGCCCATCGAGTGGTTGAAGTCCCAGGGAGTGTAGTGCCAGATGCCGACGGGATCGAGGGGGTCGCGGTAGAGATAGCTGTTCTTCCCTGCCGAATCCCCGGCGTCGACGAAGCGGACGAACACCCACCAGTCCATGAAGTCGTCCCGCGACATCGTGGTGTCGAGGTTCGCCTCAAACGTCGCGTCGTCGGACGTCCCGACGAACTTCTCCAGGTCCTCGAGGTCCGTCCAGTCCGTCGCGCTGCCGGACTTCTTCTCATAACCCTCGTCCAACGAAGATTTTCGACTGCCATTCCACTTCACGTCCAGGTTCGCGGAGTGGTCGATGGCTTTGTAGAGCGCCCCCGTGTTCGAGTAGCCGTTGTCATGCTCCCATTGACCGTCGACGTGGTCGGAGATGAGCATGAGCCCCTCGTACACGTCGTTGAGGTAGAGCACCACCATCTTCGTCTGGAACACCGGGTGGGTGGTCGACAGCGAACTCCACAGGTCGTAGCACATCTTCTGCCGGATGTAGGTGTTGTCGTCGAAGGTGCTCGTGATCGAGATGTTGCGCCGATGATGCCAACCGGGCGCGTCAAACTCGTCGGTCGCGTCAAAATGGACGGAGTAGCTGTGTTTTGGGTAGTAGGAGGACGACGCGCCGCGGTATTGGACGCCGACTGCGTACTGGTGGCCCTGCCAGTACAGGTTTCCAGGCGTATCAACGTCGTAGTTCGTCTGGGGAGGCAGGTCCATGTTCAGGACGGGAACGCCGTCCTCCTCGCTGTACTTGACAGGGTCAACCAGCGAATTTCCGGGGTCGCGCCAGTTGTCGGACACCCAGAGCGTCGCCGTGACGGGAACGCCGCTGCCGTCGATGTCGGCCACGAGGTCGAGATCGTAGCGACCGGCAGCGTCGAGCGGGGGCGTCCATGCGAGGGTGTTGGCCGACCAGGTCGCGTTGCCGGGGGGCGAGGCGAGCGAGAGAACGGCATCCGGGTGGTCGGAGCACGCCACTTGCCACGAGACCGCATCGCCTTCGACGGCGTAGAGGTTCAGTGCGTTGAAGCTCGGCGAACCGGCGAGGGTGACGAGGGTGCAGGTCGGCGACGAGACCGTTGGGACGGAGTCGACCGTGCTGTCCATCGCGGTGTCCGCGGTCACGGTGGAGTCGGCGGGGGCAGGGGAATCGCCCGCTGCGTCCTTCCCGCCGGGCGTGTGGGTGCAGGCGATGGAGAAGATGAGGATCAAGCTCGTGCGCATGCGGTCTCCACGTCGGCGATGGTCTTGGGGCAGGCCCGGGAGAGGACGTCGGGGTCGCCCTCGGTGACGAGCACGTCGTCCTCGATACGGACGCCGATGCCGCGCAGGGCCTCCGGAGCGTCGTGGTCGTCCGGTGCGATGTAAAGCCCGGGTTCTACCGTCACAACCTGACCCGCGGCGAGCGGCCGGGAGCTCAGGCCGATGTGGTAGGCCCCGACGTCGTGGACGTCCAGACCGAGCCAGTGCCCGGTGCCGTGCATGTAGTATTTGCGGTAGCGCTCTTCGACGATGAGCTCGTCCACGTCGCCGTCGAGCAGGTTCAGCTCGACCATCCCCGTCGTCAGCACCCGCACAGCGGCGTCGTGCATCTCGCGCCAGGGCCGGCCCGCACGTGCGCAGGCGATCGCGGCGATCTGCGCGTCGAGCACGAGCTGGTAGACATCACGCTGGGGCCCCGAGAACCGGCCCGAGACCGGCCAGGTGCGCGTGACGTCCGCCGTGTACCACTCCACCTCCGCGCCCGCATCGACGAGACAGAGCGTGCCCGGCGCCAGGACGTCCCGGTTGTTCACGTAGTGCAGGACGCACGCGTTCACGCCGCCGCCGACGATGGTGGTGTAGCCGGCACCAGTCCCCCCGCGTCGCCGAAAGAGCCCCTCGATCGTCGCCTCGACCTCGTACTCGTAGGCACCCGGCTTCCCAGCCTGCATCGCCGCGATGTGGGCCTCCGCCGTGATCGCCGCCGCCCGACGCAACAACTCCAACTCGTGCTCGTCTTTCTGCAGTCGCAGCTCTCCCAGCAGCACCCGACTGTGCTCCATCTTCCACGGCAGGCAGAGCCCGTTCCGCAGCGCGGTGCGTGCGTTGGCCGTGGCTTTGAATACGATGCGGTCGTGGTCGGGGTGCTCACCATAGGCGTGGTGCAGGCGCTCGTAGCCCTGGAGCAGGACCGGCAGCCTCGACCCCAGCTCGCTGTAGGGGAAGGCGAGGTCTGCCCCGTACCGTCCGCGTGCGCCCTCCACGCCCTCACGCCGCCCGGTCCACACCTCCTGCTCCTTGTCCTTCGCCTGCACGAAGAGCACGTAGGGATGCTCGCTCCCGGGTCGGAACACCACGGCAACCTCGGGATCTTCCCAGCCGGTCAGGTACACCACATCGCTTTGCGGCCGGTACCGGTACTCGCTGTCCGAGTTGCGGGTGGCGTGCGGACCGCCAAACAGGATGCTCGCCGCGCCGCCCAGGCGTTGGAGGTAGCGGTCTCGTCGAGCGGGGCGGGGATCGGGCACGCACGATCCTATAGCGATCACGGCTTGATCGGCGTGTCCGGGATGGCGGCCGGCGCGGGCTTGCTGCTGCCGGGACCCGGCACGGCGACCTCCGGGACGAAATCCCAGATGTGGAAGGCAGCGGCCCAGCCGATGAGCGCCACGCAGAAGAGGAGCACGCACACGAGCGAGTAGCCGTTCGCCGCGAGGGATGCCCTGACCTGGCCCTCGCGTGCCTCCTCCAACGCCCGTTCAAGCGCCGTCCGCTCCTTCTTCTGGCGCTCGGCCCACGCGCGAACGTCGTCGATCCCGAGCTCGCCGAGAACGGCGCCAAGGTCGACCGCCGGGATCGCGACGCCGCTCGCCTCGATCCACCGTCGCACCTCGACCGCGAGCGGGTGCCCCGGAAACCGTTGGTAGATCGCCAACACTCGGGCCGGCAGGTCCGGGCTGTCGCGCTCCGAGAGCACGTCGAACAGCGGGAGGGTGCCCGGGTGGTCGACGAACCGCTCGAGCGCATCGATGATGGCGCTCTTGTCCGGGAGCGGTGGCGCGCGCTCCGCCTCGCCGCTCACGTCTTCGGGGCGATCAGCAGCCACGTGAGGTACGGAGGCGTGGCCGTCAGGTTCACCGTCGTGCCGTCTGCCGTGGCGGAGCCGACAGGAGCGCCGATCTGCCCGATGGCGTCGACGGAGTAGACGTCGTAGTCACCGGCCGCGATGTCGCTGGTGATGGCCATCGTGAACGTGCCGGTGGCGACCGTGCCGAGCGGGCCAAAGGCGACTGCGAGCGAGGGGGTCACGCCCCAGAACGCGCCGATGCCGCTGGCCGGAACGACCCCGGCCCAGAGCGTGTTCGCGTCGCCCGCCAGGGGGTCGACCGTGAGGGTCGACGGGTCGACGGTCCAGGCGATGGGGCCAAAGGTGTAGGTCTTGGACGTGGTCATCACCACCGGCCCGAAGAGCTGGGGAAGGAACATGGGCGACGGCGCGGTCCAGGCGCTCGCATCGTCGGCCAGGGTCGCGGGCACGCGCTCGTCGCCATGGTCGGTGGTGCCGAACCCGATCGCGTCAATCTTGTAGTTCCCGGCCCGCATCCCGGTGAAGTGGAACGCGCCGGTGGCGTCCGTGCGCGTCGTGTAGCACTGGGTGACGCAGGCCTGCACGCTGATGTTGCTCACGGGGCCGTCGTAGGCGACGACGGTGCCATCGACGGTCCCCGTGGGGCCCGCCGAATCACCGCCCATGTTGCTGTCCACGCTGTTCGTGTCGGTGTCCGCGGTGCTGTCCGACCCAGTGCTCGTGTCCTTGGTGCTCCCGGAGCAGCCGTAGGCGAGCGTGAGTGCCAGACAGAGGGAGAGTGAGACGGGAGCGCGCATCGGGGAGCCCTGGTTAGTGCAGCGTTCGCAGCGCCGCGTTGCAATTATACAGCACGTACTTGTCCGTGGTGGCCTCGCGCTTCTGAACGAGCGTATCGAGCACGGTCTTCTTCACGTCCGGTGGCAGCCCCTGTGCGCCGATGTTGCCGATGGCCCAGATCCCGGCGAGCTGGCCCCGGTCGTTCGCGTCAAAGGTCTTGATGAACGCCAGCAGCGCTGGGGCGGCGTCCTTGACCTCAAGTCGGCCGAGGGCATCGGCCGCGGCGGACTTGACCAGCGGGTCGGCGTCCGTCTGCAGCACATCGATGAGGGCGGGCCCCGCCATCGACGCGTCCGTGTACGCGAGCGATTCCATGGCGTTGAGCTTCGTTTTCTGCGAATCGTCCTTGAGTGTCTTGATGAGCGCCTGCCAGACCAGCGGGTCGGCGTAGTTCTGCGAGATCTTCGCGCCGTCTTCCCGCATGACGGGATTGTCGGAGCTGACGGCCTTCGCGATGTCCGCGGCGGAGGGTGAGCAGCCGGCGAGGAGCGTGGGGAGCAGCAACGCGATCACGACGCCTCCCCAGCTTGACGGGGCTCGGCGCTCTCGTTTGTCGCCTGTTTTGTGTAATGCTGGGCGTACTTCTTGTAATAGCCGTAGGTGCCGGAGCGCGGGTCGACCTTGTTCAGCACGAAGCCGATCGGCTCGACACCGGCGCCGTCCATCCTCAGCTTCACGTCGGAGAGCATCCGCCGCGTCGTCTTGCCAGCCTCGACGACCATGACCACGCCCTTGCTCGCGCGGGAGAGCGCGACCGCGTCCGAGACGGCGAGCATCGGCGGCGCATCGACGATCACCATGTCGAACGTGCGTCCAAGCTCGGCGAACATCGTGCGGAGCTTGAGGCTCTCGACGAGCCGGCCGGGGTTCGAGGGGAGCGCGCCGCTGGTGAGCACGCTGAAGTTCGGAACCGACGTGCCCTGAATGGAGTCCGCGAGCGTTGACGTACCCGCGAGGACTGTGGACACGCCGAACTGGTTGGTGAGGCTCGGGAAGTTCTTGTGCTGCGTCGGGCGCCGCAGGTCGCAGTCGACGACGATGACGCGCTTGCCGTCGGCGGCGAGGCAGATGGCGAGGTTGGTGCAGAACGTGCTCTTGCCCTCCCCCGGGATGCTGGAGGTGACGGTCAGCACGTTGATCTGCTGGTCAACCCCGGCGAACGCGATGCCCGAACGCACGGCCCGGTAGGCCTCCGCGAGGGGGTCGGTCGGCGGCACGCTGTCGATGAACCGGCCGGTCTTCAGCTTGTACTTGGGAATGAAGCCGAGGACGGGGAGGGACCACGCGATCTTGATGTCCTCCTGGCTGCGGATCGAGTCGTCCACGTACTCAAGGAGGAACACCAGCGCGGCCCCGGCGCACACGCCCACGAACGCGCCCAGGATCGTGTACACCAGCACCTTCGGCGAGTCCGGCTTGTCCGGCTGCTTGGCGAGCTCGACCGACTTCATGTCGGAGACCGTGAGCGCCTCGGCGACCGCGATCTGGTACTGCTCTTCCATGAGCGACTCGTACACCGACTGGGTGGCCGAGACGCGGAGTTGCAGCTTGGCCAGTTGCTGGGCTTTCTTGGGGAGCGCGGCGCCGTTTTCGATGGTCTCGTTCAGGCGGGCTGCGATCTCGTCACGACGCTGGCGCTCGCCGGAGAGCTGGACTTGCAGGGTCTCCATCTGCGGGTCGAGGTCGTGGGACTCCTTCTGCGAGACTTCGATCTCGTGCTGGACGGCGGCGATCTGCTTGTTGTCGGCGATGATGTCCGGGTGGTCTTCGGTCTTGTCGAGCATCGCGGCGTTCTTCGAGAGGCGCAGCTCGGTGAGCTTGTCACGCAGGGACCTCAGCGTGCTGTTGGAGGCCTCCGACGAGGGGGCGACGAGGTCCGGCGACTCCAGGAGGTTCTGCTGGCCGCGTTCGTGCAACTGCGCGGTGTTGTCTCGGATCTGCGCGTCGACCGTGTTCAATTCGTTGATGAGCTCGTTGACGCGGCCAACGGCGCCCTTGGTCTCCGAGTCCAGCTCGATGACGTGCTCCTTGGCCTGGCCCTCCGCGAGGTCCTGCAGCGAGGATGTGTACTGCTCGTCGAGCTGGCCGAGCTGGGCCTTGACGAAGGTGAGCGCCTGCTCCGTGTCGCCCTTCGCATAGTCGACGGAGAGCTTGAGGAAGACCTCTACGCCCGTGTCCGCGAGCAACGCCGAGAGCTCGGGGGTGTTCGCATCGGCGCTGATGATCAGGATGTCGGTCCCCTGCGCCTGGGTGATCGAGAGCATCGGCATGGCCTCGATTGTCCCATCGATGCCGGGTGCGAGGAGCTTCTCGGGCTGCAGCAGCTTCCCATAGATGTCTCGGAGCTGCAGGCGCCACACGATCTCGGACAGCACAGGCCGCATCTGGGAGAGCGACATCTTCGTCTCGATGTCGTTGGACGAGCTGTTCAGCGCCGACGCCATCTCGCCGAGGCCCATGTCGCCAAGGATCGAGAGCGCCGTAGACGAGGACGAGACGCTGATCTTGCTCGCCGAGACGTAGTGCCTGGGCATCACCATCGCGAGCGTGATCGCGCCTGCCGTGAAGAACACGACCGCCTGGATGAAGATCCATTTCCGGCGGAGGAGCGCGTTCCAGATCTTGAGAAGTTCCATGAATCTCGCCTCCCTCGCACCGGCAAACCCGTTTCGAGGGCCGCCCGTATAGCCGTGACCCGGGCCCGTTGCCAAGTGGCACGTCAACATCGCGGCCGTCGTTGACGATGGGGGTGGAACCCGGCTACACCGCGCCCTATGCCAAACCCGTCCCGCGTTCCATCCCCGAGTTCGCCCCGGTCCCTCCTCCGCTCGGCCGCGCACGCCGGTCAGCGGGGCGTACTCGTCTCCCTGCTGCTCGCGCTCGGAGCGACCAGTGTTGGTGCGGCCGCCACGAAGAGCACGGCCAAGGCCGACACTGCGTCGGAGCCCAAGAACGTCGCCGACGCCGGTGTGGAGCTACGCCTCCCCCCTGAGGAGCGCTTCACCTTCGGCCCTGGTGACGGGATGAAGGTCTCCGTCTGGCGCCATGACGACCTGACGATGGAGGTTGTGATCGCTCCGGACGGCACCATCAGCTACCCCCTCGTGGGGCAATTGCATGTCGCGGACAAGACCCCGACCGAGGTCCGGCAGGTGCTCGCGGACGCCATTGCAAAGTATTACGTCGACCCGCAGGTGAGCGTCAACATCACCAACGTCACCAACCAGAAGGTGCTGGTGCTGGGTGAGGTGCAGAACCCGGCGGTCATCCAGATCACCAATGAGCTCTCGATCATGGAGGCGCTCGTCCGCACCGGCGGCATCAACCAGGACGCGCACACCAGCAACATCCTGCTCATTCGCGGTGGGATGGAGAACCCGAAGCTCTACACCATCAACGTGGACGCCATCTTCAAGAAGGGCGACATGAGCCAGATGGTGTACCTGCAGCGTGGCGACATCATCGTCGTCCCGCCGAAGACGATCACGAACGTCCAGCGGTTCTTCCAGCGTGTGAGCTCGATCATCGGACCCGCGGTGAGCGCCTCCACGATCTACCGCAACGTCGTGTACGGTCAGTCCCAGACCGGCAATTAGCCCGGCCGCTCGCCGAAAGGCCGGAAGTAGCGTGCGATGAACCGCGGGATCGCCTTCGCCCTCGCCATCCTCGACGCCGCGTGCGTCATGCTGGGGCTCATGTGCTCCTGGGCGTTCTGGCTCTGGCTCGCGCCAAACCTCCAGCGCCTGGTGCAGGTCCAGTTCTGGGAGTTGCTCCTGCCGAACCCGTGGATGCCGGCGGGGGCTGTGTTGATCGTCGTCTGGCTCGTCGCACTGCGGCAGCTTGGCCTGCACGACCCCGGGCGGATGGGCTCGAGCGTCAACATCGTCTCCGCGATCAGCCGGTCGGCCGTTGCGATGGCGGTGTTCACCATCTTCTCCAACTTCCTCTTCGCCGAGCGCGTGTACCCGAAGGGGCTGGTGGTCCCCTTCATCCTGTTTTCCTGGGCGTGGCTCGTTGCCGCGCGCCTTGCGACCTTTCGGCTGCTTCTACGCCTTGAAACACCGCCGACCGCTGCCCGCGCGCTCATCGTGGGGATCGGCGAGGACGGCGTGGCGATGGCCGAGCACATCAGTCGCCACGCGCGCCATGTCTGCTCGGTCGCCGGCTTCCTGCGCACCGAGGCGTCGGGCGCCCCGGTCGTGCCCGTCGACCAGATCCTCGGCGGCATCGACGACCTCCCCTCGCTCGTCAACGCCCTCGACATTCGCCTGATCATCCTTGCGACCCGGCGGATCGCCCGACACGACGCGCTCAAGCTCGCAGTGCAGGCCGATCACATGGGGCTGCGGGTGCTCCAGGCTCCGTATTCCTGGGGTGCCGTCAGCCCCCGACTCGGGTTCGCGCGCATCGGCGACCTCGACCTGATCGACTTTGTCGGGATCCAGTACCCGACGCTGGGTGAGCAGGTGAAGCGGGCGTTTGACATCGCTGCGGTGCTGCTTGGCGGCGCGGTGATCCTCCTGCCGACGCTCCTGGTGGCGGCGATCATCCGGTTCCAGGATGGCGGGCCGATCCTCTACGTCGGCAAGCGGGTTGGAAAGGGAGGAAGAACCTTCGGCTTCTACAAGTTCCGGTCGATGGTCGTGAACGCACACGCGTTGAAGGACGCCCTGCGGGACCAGAACGAGGCGGACGGGCGACTGTTCAAGATCGCGAACGACCCCCGCGTCACGCCTTTCGGCCAGTTCATTCGGAAGTATTCGGTGGACGAGCTGCCCCAGCTCCTCAACGTGCTCAAGGGCGAGATGAACCTCGTCGGCCCCCGCGCGCTGCCCGAGGAGGACCTGCGTGGCATCGAGCACGACGCGGAGATGCGGTACTGGTTTGACCAGCGCTCCAAGGTCACGCCGGGGATCACCGGGCTGTGGCAGGTGTCGGGCCGGTCGGACCTCGGCTTTGCGGACATGATGCGGCTCGACATCGCGTACATCCAGAACTGGTCCCTGTGGCTCGACCTGCAGATCCTCCTGAAGACGATCCCGGCGGTGCTGAAGGGTCGGGGCGCCCGATAGTCTCGCCGAGGCCGGCCCTTGCCACGTCAATACCCCCGTGTTAGCATCGGGCTCGCATGCCTGTCCTCGCGCGCTTTTTTGTCCTCACCCTCCTCCCGGCGCTGATCGTCGCGGCGCTTGGCTACACGACCGTCTTCGGCGCCACGGGCTGGCTACATCGGCAGCGCATCGACGCTGAGCTGATCGCTGCGAACCACCACCGTGAGGAGGTGGACGCGGATGTCGCCCGGCTCCAGCGGGAGACCGACCAGCTCCGCAACGATCCGACCACGCTTGAGCGTGCGGCCGCCGAGGATCTGCTGCTGGTGCCGAAGTCGAGCACGGTCTACCGGTTTGACGACGCCGAGTCGACTGCTCGCTGACACCACGCGTCCGCGCGTTGCTGACGGGGTAACGGCAGGGCGTTACCGGGATGACTGGAGATTCGGATGCGCGCGAACCTGAAGGTCGGAGTCATTGGCGGCAGCGGGCTTTACGAGATGGACGGGCTCGAGCGCGTTCGCGAGGAGAAGGTCACGACCCCCTGGGGCGCGCCTTCGGACAACCTCATCATCGGCGAGTACGGTGGCATCGAGCTTGTCTTCCTGCCGCGTCATGGTCGCGGGCACCGGTTCAACCCCTCCGAGGTGAACTACCGGGCCAACATCTTTGCGATGAAGCAGGCGGGGGTCGAGTGGATCATCTCCGTGAGCGCCGTGGGGTCTCTGCGCGCGGACATCGCGCCGGGCGACATCGTCGTCATCGACCAGTTCATCGACAAGACATTCAAGCGCGAGAACACCTTCTTCGAGAAGGGGCTCGTCGCCCACGTCGCGTTCGGGGACCCGGTGTGTCGGACCCTGCGTGGCTTCCTTCTCCAGGGGGCGCGGGACGCGGGAGCGCGAGTACACGACGGTGGGACCTACGTTTGTATGGAGGGCCCGGCATTTTCGACGCGCGCGGAGTCCAACCTGCACCGCTCGTGGGGCGCCAGTGTCATCGGCATGACCAACATGCCGGAGGCAAAGCTGGCGCGTGAGGCGGAGATCTCCTACGCCACCCTCGCGATGTCGACCGACTACGACTGCTGGCACTCCGAGCACGACGCGGTCACGGTCGATCAGGTCATCCGGGTGCTGAACCAGAACGCCGCCCTGGCCAAGCAGGTCGTCCGCAACGTCGTCCCCCAGATCGTTGCCTGGAATCGGCCCGCACCGGAGTCCAGCGCCCTCGCGACCGCCATCCTGACCCCCGCCGCCTCCGTCTCCGCCGAAACGCGGCGTGCCCTGGCACCGCTCATCGGCAAGTACATGCCCGTCTGATCCGAGGTTTCCATGTCCGCAAGCCGTGTTCTGTCCTTCTGCCTCGTCGCCGTCCTGGCGCTTTCCCTTCCGGGATGCGTCTCGAAGCACAACATGGAGCGGGCCGCAGCGCAGGCCGATCTCGGCGCCGCCTACTACAAGGAGGGGAACCCCGAGGCCGCGGTCGAGGCGCTCCGCCACGCAAAGGAGCTTGATCCGAGAAGCTCGCGGGCGATGAACCTCCTCGCCATCTCGCTGCTCTCCAAGGGCCTGCCGGACGAGGCCGAGGTGGAATTCAAGAAAGCGCTGCGAGTGAATCCAAACGAGGCGGAGATCCTTGTCAATTATGGCGCGATGAAGCTGCGTCAGGGCAAGACCACCGAGGCGATCGCCATGTTCACGAAGGCGATGAACGATCTTGAGTACCGCAACGTGGCGTTGCTCCTGTCGGACCTGTCGCTCGCGTACACGGCGGACGGTCAGTACGACAAGGCGGTCTCTGCAGCGCGGGAAGCGACGCGACGCATGCCGACGCTCTGCCAGGGCTGGTTCAACCTCGGCACGGCCGAAGAGAAGGCGGGTCACGCCGACGATGCCATCGCCGCTTATGCGAGCTTGATCGAGAACTGTCCGACAGAGTCCGACGGTGCCAGGGTCCGCGTCGCGTGCCTGCAAGCGCAGGGGCCGACGCCGGATGAGGGCCTGGCCGCGCTCCGGGACCTCGTCGTGTCGACCCGGGGTACGCCGCTCGGGGATCAAGCCCGCGCCTGCCTGACCGGGTCATGACGCCCGGGGAGGAGCTCCGCGCCGCGCGCGAGGCGATGGGCCTGACGATCGAGGAAGTGAGCGCGAGAACCCGCATCCATCAGCGTTACCTCGAAGCGCTGGAGCGAGACGACACAACCGCGTTCCCGCCTGGACCGTTCCTGGTCGGCTTCTCCAAGAAATACCGCACCCTGGTGGGCCTCGGGGAGCGAACCCCGCTCGCCGCTCAAGCTCCCGACGAGCCCACCCACACCGTCACGAGCCCCGCCCGCCCCTCGTCGACGACCCGCCGCCGGGCCACGCGCGCCGCGGTGATCGGGGGCCTGGCGGTGCTGGCCGTGCTCGTGCTGATCCGGGCGTATCCGGCGAGCAAGCCGGCGGCCGAGCCCGCGCTCGGCGAGCCCATGGACCTCGCGGTACAGGTGAACGTCACCGAGGCGGTTCGGGCCCGGGTGTACGCCGACGGGGACCTGAAGTTCGCGGACGCCATCAAGCCCGGGCCCGGCATGCAGGTCGCGGGTCGGGACAAGGTCAGCGTCGAGCTGGAGACGCTCGAGGGCGTGGACCTGCAGTTCCAGGGCAAGCCGCTCAAGCCGCTTGGGCACCAGTCCCGGCCTCGCCGGCTGGTGTTCATCGACGACGGGCAGTAGTTGCCGGCGCTGCGGCGCGGGAGGGTGGAGACCCGGACCCTCGACGGCATCGTGGTGGGGCGGCAGGATCAAGGCGAGGAAGACCGGATCGTGCGCGTGCTGACGGCGGAGGAGGGCCTGGTCTCGGTGTGGGCCAGTCGGGCGCGCCGGGCGAGGAGCCCGTTCGCGGTGTTGGATCTTGCGGTCCGGGTGCGGCTGACGGTGCGGGGCGCACCGGGCAAAGGGGCGGGGGACCTGCACAACGCGGTGAGCGTGGAGGTTGTCGAGGCCCGCGTTGGCCTTAGGACCCGGCTGGAGCGCCTGGGCCCCGCCGCCGTCGCCTGCGAGACCGCCGGCGCCCTCGCGACCACCGTCCCAGATCCGCGGCTGTTCGGCTGTCTGGAGACCGCCCTCATCCTCCTCGACCAGCATGACGACGACCCGGCCCCCGGCTTTCTGGCCGCGCTCCTCACAAAGCTGCTGACGTTCGGTGGGGTCGCGCCGGCCCTTGACCGGTGCCCGCACTGCGGCCTGCCGCCGTCGACGCCGATGGCGTGGTCCGAGGTCGGTGGGGGCGCGTTTCACGTCCATTGCTTGCCGCCGGACGCCGCTGGGGCCGCGCGCGTCGACCTCGCAGACCTGGCCCAGCTCGCTCGGCTGCGGCGCCTCCCGATGCTGGACGCCTGGGCCGAGCCAGCCATTGTCGGCCCCATGCTCTCGCTGGTTGAGGCGCATCTGGGGCACGCGCTGCGGGCTCGGGCGTGGCTGGGTTAGCGCTTTGCTGTGGTCCGCCCGTCCCCCTCCCTTGCGCTCGCACTCGCTCTGGCGCCAGCCTGCACCACCCAGTCCGCCGCCGACACCGGCCTCGTCCAGTGGGCGGGGTACGTCTACACGGGGCCGCAGGCCGACGTGCTCTATTCGACGACGACCGACGCTGCGGCGACGGTGTCGTTCGTCCCGGACGGCGCGGCCGACGGGGGCGACGGCGCGGCCGGTGACAGTGTGACCCTCGATGGTCCCTACGCCGCGTCCGAGCCCGGTCCGGCCGCCCACCCCGGGTACTGGTCGGTCAAGGTGCCGCCGTCGACGCCCTTCACGATCCGCCTCTCGACCAGCCCCGGGGCCGTCTGGCGCGCGACCAGCCCCACCGTCAACGCGAGCTGGTTCGCGGGTGCCTTGTTCGGGGCCGACGGCAGCGAGGTCGACGCGCTGCTCACCGCCCTCGGCGCGCCCGCGAGGGGGACCGACTCCATCGTCATCGGCAAGCCCTGGGACACCGGCTGGGACTGCGCCAACGTGCGCGTCGACGGGGTCGTCCCCGCGTGTTTCCTCGTCGACAGCGCCGGCAGCGTCAGCCCGGTCACGACCGGCGATCTCAGCTACTTCGTCTCATCGCCCGTCGTCGGGCCGACCACCACCGTCACGAGCGGCCTCGGGGCGACCGAGACCTACGCCCTCGACGCCGGCGACGTGGCGATGGCATACTGGTTTACAGGCAACGCAATCGTAACGGTAACCCCATGACCCTCCTCCTCTCAGCCCTCATCGCCTGCATCCCCGCCGCCTCCACCGTCCAGATGACCGGCACCGTCTACGACGCGCCGAACGCCAGCGGCAGCGTAGTCGGTGGC
Source organism: uncultured Pseudomonadota bacterium (assembly GCA_903844155.1). Taxonomy (GTDB): domain Bacteria; phylum Myxococcota_A; class UBA796; order UBA796; family SXON01; genus CAIUMM01. Next base: position 77,741 of record CAIMSU010000156.1, read on the forward strand.
GTCGACGTCAAGGCCCTCGACTCCTCCGGCGCCGTGGTTGACGAGCAGACGTCGGATGACGGAGGGGCCTTCGCGGTCACCATCACTGCCGGCGACGGGTTTTTCATCGAGACGGACGGGCCTGCTGGTCAGGGCTACGTCCCGACCGCGTTCTCCGGGACCGCCGGATTGGTGGATTTTGATGCCGGGGTCGGCTTTCCGTGGATCGCATCCCCGGACTGGTTTTCGACGCTGCAGTCCCAGTGGGTCGGCTGCCCGGGGGCGGACACGGCGGGGACGGCGGGGAGTGGCGTCGCCCTCACCGGTGAAATTCGCCTCTACATGAACATTTCGGACATCAACGAGATGCCCATCAGCACCGGCGCCACGGTGCGGGTCACGCCTGCGATCGGGAGCGAGGTCGAGGCGTGCTACCACGACGACTCCGGTGTCTACGCGGGCGCCGCGACAGGCACGGGCGCCGACGGGCAATTCGCGGTTTTCGGGGCCGCCGCGGGTGGGCTCGCCGTCAGCGTCGAGTACACGGACACCAGCGAGACCCGCCGGGTGGTGATCTACCAGTACACGGCCGAGGACGGCGGTTTGGTGCCGATCCTCCCGACGTTTGTCTACGACGGGGGGAGTTGACGGTCCTCGCGCGCTGGCGCCAGGGTTCTTCGACCGTCGCCGGCTTTTTCGCCCTTCCGAGTTGACCGCTCGTCGATTTTGCACTACGGTCGCGCGTCAGTTTCGACACGCCCTCTCAACGCCCCCTGCACCGCTCCCAAAGAGCCTCCGGAGAATCCCCCATGGGTCAGATGATCACCAAGCCCGACGCCAATCCCATCGTTTTCGGCGTTTGCAACCTCTTCATTTTCGGCGCCCTCGGCTACTTCCTGATGGGCCAGCAGAAGAAGGCCATCATCGCCGCGATCGCGACGATCGTCCTGAGCAGCATCACCTGCGGCGCGGGCTCCTTCATCGTCTTCATCTTCGCGTACGATGCCTACCTCCTCGGCCAGAAGCTGCAGACCGGCCAGTCGATCGGCCAGAACGAGAACGGCCTCGAGTTCCTCAACGCGATCTTCAAGGACTGATCTGGCCTGCCCGCTCGGCGGGCTGCGGACGCTTTGAACCCACTGGCCCGTCGCGCAAGCGGCGGGCTTTTGGTGTTTTCGCCTTGGACCTCCAGCCTGTAGCCTCCAGCCTCCAGCCTTCCTTGATACCCCGGAATGATGCCAGCGATCGCGCGCTTCGACGACGCCTATGCCAAGCTCCTCCGAGGCTTTGTCGAGCAGGGCCTCCCCGACGGAACGCGCACACGCGCGGGCGACGCGGACTTCAGCGTCGAGCCCCTCCTACGCGGCACCGGTGGCATCGTCATGCGGTTCCCGGCGCCGGTGGCGTCGATGGACGATGGGTGGACGTACACGGTCAAGGTGCTGCCGGGCGCGGGCGAGCGGGTCGTCGTGCGTTGCGCGGAGACGCTGTTCCGGACGGTCTGGGATGCGGCGACGGAGCCCGACATCGCCGGGAGCGTACTCGCGACGTTGGTCGAACATAATCGCGTGTTCGGGGAGTGGGTGGAGGCTGGAAATGCCGTTACGCGCGTGCAGCGTACCGAGCTGCCGGACGACCCGGCGGACACCCCGCATCCCGAGTTTCGAAGCTGGCTTTCGCGACTCTACATGGGTGGGAAATCGCTGAACGACGGGCCGGCCCTGGAATGGTGGGACGGTGCGCGGGGCGACAAGCGGTCCGTCGGCGGGGCGATCACAACGGGCAGCGGCAACGACCCGTTCTACCGGTTGGGGCCCGACGCCGGGCCAGCCCTGGACGCCGCCCACCTCGAACACCTCCACCACATGCACTCAGCCGGAACGGCCGTGTGGGTGACGGCTGCGATGACCCTGCTCGTCGCCTGCGCCGGTGGAAGCTGGAACACGTGGAAGTCCTACAGCATCGGCGCCATGCCGACGTTGGCGATCGCCGCGGCCGTGAGCGTGGGGGTGGTGGTGTTGTGGGTGCCGTTGGGCCAGGCGTTGCGGTCGCCATCGGAGCGCTGGTTGTTCCGGAAGAGCCCGGCGGCCGCCAGGTGGGTCCTGCTCGGCCTCGCCGTCGTCGGCATGCTGCCGTGCTCGCTCCCGTGTTGCATGGTCGGGTTTCCGGTGGGCGGCTGGGTCGTGTACCTCCTGCTGGACCACCGGGCGAAGGCGCTGTTGTAGGCGGACTCAGACCTGGTCGCGCCACCCGAGGCGCGGGAACCCCGGCCGTCGCAGGTACGGCGCAAAGAAGCCGTCGCAGGCGCCGTCCATCGGGCAGAACCGGCAGGCGTCGTCCTTGGCGAACGAGACGACGTCGGGAAAGAATAGGATCGCACGGTCTTTCTGGCGGTCAGCGTCCACGTACCAGCGGTTGGCGCTGCGGCGCACCTTCGTCGCCAGCCCGGCTCCGGGCTCCGACGCGAGGTAGCAGCCGGGCAGGCCCTTGATCACGCAGGGGACACCGGCGTCGTCGAGGATGCGGACGGCCGAGGCGAGCGCTGCGACGGCGCGGGCGGCGGGGGGGAGCTCGCTCGGGGCGCCGCCGTCGACGGGGAAGGGGAAGGTGAAGGTGTGGCCGGAGGAGCCGGAGCGGGCGGCCGCGCGGGCGACGGCGTCGAGGAGGGGGAGGGAGCCGGCGTCCAGGACGGTGTTGGAGCTGGCGACGAGCTTCGCGGCGTTGCAGGCTGATAGCGCGCGCACGCCTGCGGTGAGGGAGGGGCCGCTCTCGCTGGGCTGGAGGGGCAGGGTGACGAGGTCGACGCCCAGCGCGCCTGGGACGAAGCTGTCGAGGTCCTCGACCCCCGCGTGGAGCGTGATGCGGACGATGCCGAGCGCCCGCGCGGCGGCGATCATTTCGGGCAGGTCCGGGCGACTTGCGACGCCGACACCGGAGAGGACGAGGCCGGTCATCGTCGCGCCACGTGGCCCACCGGACTGAAAATAGCGGAGGTTGTCGACGACTTCGTCGCCGGTCATCGAGCGGGTGGGGACGGGCGCGCCGGCCCGCACGCGCCCGGGGTAGCTGCGCTGGACGCGGATCTGCACGACCCGCGGCCGCTCGACCGCCCCCGACCCCGTCCAGGTCAGCATGCGCCCCAGGTCTGGTCCGGGTCCTGCAGCAGCTCGTTCAAGCGCGCGAGGATCCGTCCGCCCATCACCCCGTCTACGAGGCGGTGATCGAAGATGAAAGCGACGGGCAGCACGGTGCCGATGACGATCTTCTCGTCTCCCGCGGCGGTTTTCTCGACCAGCGCCGCGCGCTCCAACGGCCCGAGCCCGAACACCGATCCGACGTGGATCAACTTGGACGGCGGTGAAAACGCGACGGCGCGAAACCGCAGCCCCGGCGTCTCGGTGAGGGCCGCGCCGACGTTGGTGATCAGCGTCGACATCGGCAGGCTCTTGGCGAGGAGCGCGGCGCCATGCGGATCGTGCGCGATGGTGGCGACGTGGTCGAGCGCGAACCGGAGCGCCCGCGGGCTCTGCGTGCCGAACTTGAGCATCGTCCGAACAAACGTATTGCCGGTCTTGCCCTCGCGTTCCTGCGCTACCTGTGGCCGCAGATTCGCCGCGACCTCCCTCGGGTTCATGCGGTCGACGTCGCGCAACGACACCATCGAGAGCTCGCGGCTCTTGACCGTGCTGTTGTCCCCCAGCAGGTTCACCGGCATCACGATGTCCACCGTTGGCAGCGTGCGGATCTCATTGCCGAAGATACGCGCGTTGATGACCGGGAACTCGCGAAAGACCCGGCCGACGGCGCTCGTGAACACGTGCTGGGTGGTGATGCGACCCGCGCCCTGGCCGCCCGCGGCAGCCTCCGTATTCCGCGCTTCCATCCATGCCAACGCCCGGTCCCAGCGGATGTCCACCGTCGTCATGACATAGGGCTCGCCGTGCGGGACGTCAAAGAGCCAGAGCATGAACGAGCGGACGACGGAGGGCTTCGGCGACGTCGACGGCATCGGGCGCCGTTATCCCGGTGGCCGGCTGGGGGTTTCGAGCCTTTTCGGGGGACGGACCACACAGGGGCACGGCGGGGGCGTGCTACGCTCGGCCGGCATTCCCGAGAACGATCCGTGCCCGATCTCCGCAGCTTCGCTGACTTCGACGACGCCCAGCGGCGCGCCATCGCCCTCGCGAGCGACGTTGTTCATCGCCTCGAAGCAGGCATGTCCGAGCGCGACGTCGTCGACATCGCCATGACCCGCAGCGGTGACCACGGCTTTACCGGCTGGTACCACGCGCCCGAGGTGCGGATCCGCCCCTTCGGCCCAGCGTCCCTGCTCAAGCGGCCGTCACCCGAGGGCACGCTCGCCCCCGGCGACATCGTCAGCATCGACATCGGCCCCGCGTCCGGCGACGTGTACGGCGACTTTGGGACGAGCGTCACGTTCGCCCCCACCGACGAGTCCGAGCTGGCCGTCCTCTCCGTCGCGCGCGAGTGCGTGCGCGGGATCTGCGGGTACGCGTCGCGGTGGAAGACCAGCGGTGAGATCGCCATCTTCGCGCAGGCCTGGGCCGTGAACCACCGCATGAACCTCGGGCAGAAGGAGGTCATCGGCCACAAGATCCTCGCCAAAGAAGGCGCCGTCGCCTTCGGTTTTCCGCGCTCAGCCCACCTCGCTACGCGCCTGCGCCGGAACCAGATGCATCGCCTCAACCCGGTGCGGCTCCAGGGGATGTTCGCCGTGCGCCCCGAGGTCGACGACCACGGGCACCGCGCCAGTTTTGAGGAGATCCTGTGGGTGGACGGCGACCAGAAAGGCGTGCTTGGACGGGCGAACAACGGGGAAGTCGGGACCTTACCTTGATCGGTCGGGCCAGGGCTGGCTTGATGCCGTCGGGGAAAGTGGAGACCGACCTCGACGAGGCTTTCTTTGTTGGAGCTCGGAGCGACTCCGTTCGCCTCGCCGTGGCAGACCCACTGGCCCAGGTCGTGGTGGGCGGGGAGCGCATTGTCGAAACGGAGGCCGGGCGCGAGCCCTTTGCGGCGCACTTTCGCCGCATCGCGGGCGACGCCGCCGTCCTCTGACGCGTACGGCCTGCATGTATCAAAAGTGACGTCGTCGGTTTTCATACACCCGCCAGCGCCATCCCCGCGAGCTCCAGCTCCGCCGCCCGCTTGGACCGCGCGCGCACGGGCCCGAATTTCTTCCCGTCGACCCGGAGCTGGACCACCCACAGCCGGTCGTGATCGGGCCCTTCGCAGCCGACAACATCGTACTTTGGCGCATCCCGCTTCGCCTGTTGCTCGCGCTCCTCCAGCCGCGTCTTCGCGTGCTCGCTCGCGCCTTCCAACTCGCGGATCTGCGCGAGGAACACCGGTCCGAAGGCGAGCTTCACCGCATCCAAGCCGCCGTCCAGGTACACCGCGCCGATCAGCGCCTCCAGCGCGTCCGCCCGGACCTTCTCCCGCTGTCGCACGCCCTCGCGCTCGGCACCCTTGCCCAGCCGCAACGCCGCGCTGACGCCAAGATCCTGCGACAACCCTGCGATGTTCGTGTTCCCGACGAGGTGGCTGACCGTCTTGGCGAGGCTGCCCTCCGGCCAGCCCGGAAAGCTGGCGACGAGCAGGTCGACGACGAGCAGCTTCAGCACGGCGTCGCCGAGGAACTCCAGGCGTTGGTTCGATGGGATTCGCGCTTCGGAGGCGTAGGTGGAGTGGGTGAGGGCGGTGGCGAGCAACGACGGATTGGCGAACTGGTGCAGGCCCGCGGGACAGACAGGGGGGCTCACAGGCTAAACTCCTGGCGTGCTTCCTTGGTGTGTGCCCGATGGATGGTGGCGCCGCCGAGGACCTCGTCGCCGGCGTAGAACACGAGCGCCTGGCCGGGGGCGGCTGCGCGCGCAGGAGCGAGGAAGCGCACGCGGAGTGAGGTGCCGTCGAGGTTTTCGACGGTGCAGGCGTGCAGGGCGCCGCGGTGACGGATGCGGGCGTGCAGCGGCGGGTCGTCGGCGGTCGGGCGACGGATCCAGTGCGCGCCAGTGACGTCCACCTCGACGTGCTCCAACCGCTCGGCCGGGCCGACGACGACGCGGCGTGTACCCGGGTCCACGCGCAGCACGTAGAGGGGGTTCGCGGCGGCGATTCCAAGGCCGCGGCGCTGCCCGACGGTGTACCGGTAGTAGCCATCGTGGCGGCCGAGGACGGCGCCGGACTCGTCGACGACGTCGCCTGCGCAGTCCACGTCGGCGCCGAGCCGCCCCTCTGCGGAGAACGAGTCGCGGATGAAGCGCGCGTGGTCGTCGTCGGGGATGAAGCAGACCTCCATCGACTCGGGCTTCTGCGCGGTGATGAGATCCATGCGGACGGCGTGGGCGCGAACCTCGGGCTTGGTCATCGCGCCGAGCGGGAACAACGTGCAAGCGAGGGCTTCCGGCTTGATCGGGTAGAGGAAGTAGCTTTGGTCCTTGTCCGGGTCGGCGGCCGTGAAAAGCCGCGAGTCGCGGATGCGGGCGTAATGGCCGGTGGCGAGGGCGTCGGCACCGAGGGCGCGGGCGCGGGCGAGGAGGATGTCGAATTTCAGGATGCCGTTGCAGCGCACGCAGGGATTGGGGGTCGCCCCTGCGAGGTACGAGGCCGTGAAGTCGTCCATCACCGCGCGCTTGAAGGCCTCCTGCAGGTTCAGGACGTAGAACGGGATGCCGAGGCGCGTGGCGACGGCGCGGGCATCGAGCGCGTCGTCGAGGCCGCAGCAATGGCCGGGCGGATTCTCTCCCTTTTTGGGCGCCGGCTCGTGCAGCTTCATGTGGACGCCGATGACCTCGTGGCCGGCCTCGACGAGCAGGCCTGCGGCCACCGAGGAGTCCACACCACCGCTCATCGCCGTTACGATCCGCATGCCGTGGGATAACCTCCCCCATGAGCAACCCCACCCGTCTCGCGCTCGTGGCGTGCGTGGCCGTCGCGGCCATCGGCATCGCGCTCGCGCGGGGACGGAAGGGCGACGATCCCCCCGCGCCCGACGCCGCGCCCGTCGCCGCCGTCGACCAGCCCACGGCCGTCACCGTCGCCCCGCCGCCTCCCGCGCTTTTTCCGCCTTCGGCTACCGGTCCCGCCCTCCCCGTCGCCGTCGACGTCCTCCCCGCCGGTGTCGCATCCCTCTCAGCCCAGGGCTGCAACGCCTGCCACGCCGCCGCGCACGACACCTGGGCGCAGTCCCGCCACGGCCACGCCTGGTCCGACCCGGTCTTCCAGGCCGCGCTCGCCAGCGTCGGCGACAGCACGCTCTGCCAGTCCTGCCACCTGCCGATCCGCAACCAGCACGAGAGCATCGCAGCCGGCTACGTCGACGGCGCCGTCTCCAAGCCCCAGCTCGTCGCCAACCCGGCGTTTGACGCCGGTCTTCGTGCGGAAGGCGTCACCTGCGCCGCCTGCCACGTCCGCACGCTCCCGGACGGTACGGCCACCATCCTCGGCACCCACCCCTCCGCGAACAGCCCGCACCGCGTCACCGTCACCGACGACTTGCAGAAGCCTGAGCTCTGCGCGACCTGCCACGAGGTGACCTGGCCCGGCGCCGACCAGCCCTACTATGCGACGTACACCGAGTGGAAGGCGTCAGGCTGGGCGACGGCGGGCGTCACCTGCCAGTCCTGCCACATGGCCCCGACGACCGGGGAAAGCGTGCCTGGCAGCAACGGAATTGGCCCCGCGCACACCTTCGCGGCTGACCCCGGGCGCGCGCTGACCGCCCTCGTCCGCATGCCGGGCACGATCCACCGAAACGAGGCGTTCGACCTCACGCTCACGCTGCAGAACACCGGCGCCGGCCACAGCCTGCCGACGGGCAACCCCGCGAATTCCGCCGTTGTCACGGTCGCTTTGCTTGATGCCGCCGGAAAGGATCTGGCGCCTGCGTGGCCGCAGACCTTCGCGCGGACGGTCGAGAGCGCCAGCCCGTACAAGACGCTCACCGACAACCGCATCGCCGCAGGGGGTCAGGCAGCGGCGACGCACCGCTGGACGCCGAACGGAAAAGGCGCGCCGGGGCTGGGCTTTGCAGAAGTGCGGCTCACGCTCGGGAACGGGAAGTCCGCAACGACGACGGTGCTGCAGCGGGTGCCCGTGAGGATCGAGTAGCTGGTCAGCCGAGCAGGTCGAGGAGCCGGTCCGGGTGGCTCAGGTGCGGGCGATGTCCGCCAGCGAGCACCGCAGGAACCCCGCCCCAACCTCGAACATCCGCCTCCGTCCACGTGGCGAAGCGGTCCCGTTCGCCCCAGACGCAGACGGTGCCAGTCGGGATCGGGGGCAGGCCCCAGGCTGCGATGGCGCGCAGGCGCGCACCGAGCACGTCAGCGGTGGGCAATCCCTCGCCGGACCACGGACTGTCGGCGTCCTCCGCCCACTCCTGCGCGGCGCGGCGACCGTAGAGGGCGCGGTAGACGGGCGAGGGGAGGAGGGGGACGAGGCGGCCGAGGACGGCGCAACGACGGGCTTCGGGCGGGGCGAGCGGGTGGGGGAGCGTGGCGACGAGCACGAGCGTCGCGCGAGTCCGTCCGCTTGCCACGAGCGCGCGGGCGACGAGGCCGCCGAAGCTGGCGCCGATGATCACGTCCACGTCGATGAGATCCGCGTCGGGCAGGCGCGCGGCGATGGCGGCGAGGGTGTCGTCAAGGCTGGCCGGGAGGCCGAGCAGGCGCGCGGAGGGGAGGAGCGCGAGGAGCGGGCAGAACTCTGCGGGGTCGCCGCGCAGTCCGGGGAGGAGGGCGACCGTCACCGCACGACCACCGACCCCGCGGTCCCCGGGCCACCCGGCGCGCCGATGTACAGGTTCTCGCCACCCCAGGCCAGCGAAAATCCAAGTTGATCCTGCAGGTTATGGCCCGACTCCAACAGCGTGCAGGCCGTCGTCGGGTCGACCCGCGGATCGCACCTCCACACGGCGCCCTGCGCGTCGGTCCCCGCCATCGGCGCGCCGACGTAGACGAACGTGCCATCTGTGGCCAGCGAAGCGCCGAATCGGCCCGTCCCCGGCGACCAGCTCGCCCGCAGCGCCAGGCTCGTCCCGTCGCGGATGTCAACCCGGTTGCCGCCCGGCGCGCCCACGATCCAGTCGGCGATGCCGTCGCCATCGGCATCGAAGGGCAGGACGGCCCAGCCGGCTTCGTCGAGGGTGTCGCGGGAGATGGTCAGGCCGTCTGCGACGAGGGCGACGGTGCCAAAGGCAAAGCCAACGCCGAGGGTCATCGTTCCGTCGGCTTCGGGGAGGATCGCGATGCTGTCGGGGCGAGCGCTATACGAGCTGACGGAGCCGTTGTCCCAGACCGCGCCGGTCGGTCCGCGCGTCACCCAGCGTGTGCCAGACGCCGCAAGCACGCCGCCAATGCCCGTTCCCGTGGCCAGCACGGTGCCTGCATCGTCCTCCACCCGGCCGTCTCCGCCGACCAGCACGGTGTCGTCGTCGGCTACGAGCGCGGTGCCGAGGAATGGAACGCCGGTTCGGATCAGCGCCTCCTCTTTGTAGAGTCGGCCTCCGCCGGGGTCAAAAGGAGCTCCGACCCAGATGGCGCCCGCGCGCCACGCCAAGGCAGCGCCGTAGCCTTCGTCGGGCAACGACCCGTAGAGCGTGGCGTTCGCGCGCCTACCGTAAACGGGCGAATCACAGGTTCCAGTTGGACAACTCGTGTCCGTCGTCGGGTGATGGCAGCCGTTGCAGCCCGCCAGCAGCGTCGCCAGCACGGCTGACCCCGTCAGCCTCCAGCCCGAAGCCTCCAGCCTGACGCCTCCAGCCTCCAGCCTCAGTAGAACACCGCCCCCGCACCCGGGTTTGCCCGGCCGTCCAGCCCCTCCAACGCCGCGATCGCCGCCTTCGCCGCCTGCGCAACCTCCTCCTCCGAGCCGCCGAGGTACAACCGCCCGAACGCGCCGAAGCTCACGATCTCCAGCACCTCGATGTCCGCTGCCTTTTCGGCCTCGTTCGCCGCGATGAGCGCGTAGCCGGCGGGGTGGCACTCCAGGATGTAGAGCGTCTGCCCGTCTTCGATGACGTTGCCGTGGCGCATGCGGTTGGTGATCTGCGCATGGTAGCCGTGGATCCCGGTGATCGTCTGCGAGCTGACGATGCGCGGCTTGAGCCGCTCCTGCGCGGTGATCGCGAGCGCGCCGAGGATCGCGTCACCCGCGGCGCGGATCTGGCCTTGATCGGTGTGTTGGAGCTGCAAGCAGCCGAACTGGCGTTCGACGATCTGCATCCCAGGGGTGCACGACGTCTGCTTCAGCGCGATGTCCGTGACGACGTTCACGTCCATCCCCGGCGCCACCTCGACGAGCAAGCCCGCCTGTCCGGTCAGCGGCATGTACCCGCGCGAAACCGTGGCGAGGAACGCCGCGGTCTGCGGCTGGAGGATGTCGAGGTAGGTGAAGCAGCGGAGCTCGATGGCCATCGGGGTCAGATAACCCGGCCTCGGGCCCTCCCCAACTTGCGCGCCCGCTCGCGCTCACCCGCTCCGGGGTTTCTACGCCTCGCCCCAGGTCTTCGGCATTCTGGCGGGCCCCTCTGGGACCAGCTCGACCCGGGACCGCGGCGCCACGCCAAACCACGTGATGTCGGCGCCGGAACGCCTACGCCCGCGCGTCTGGAACCCTGGACGCCCGTCCTGCCCAGCCGGTTCGATGCCGATCACCACTTCGAACCGCTCGCCGAGGCACTCTCCGGCCACGAGCCACGCGCCCAGCGACCCCATCTCTGCCGGGACGATCGCCCGGAGTATGCCGGCCACGGCCACCGCCTCATCGCGCCGGGCCAGCGCCCGGAACACGTCGTCGGTGTGTGCGGGGTCCTGTTCGCGCAGGATCCACTCGGTCGCTCTGCGCCCCCGCATCGTCACGAGGACGGGAGAGTCGAACTTCCCGGCTACGATATCCCGGAACAGCAGCCCCATCGCCGCGCGCACCACCGCCTCCGCCCCTTGCGGCGCCTGGCCGAGGACGTGCTCGCGCTTCAGCAGTTGGGTCTTTGTCAAGCCGTACCATCGTAACAAGACCACCCGGCGGGTGGTCGGTGGCCTGAGGGTCGGAGCACCCCGATCAGGAGCGCGGGGCTCGTCGGTTCCCGGCGATCAGCATGGCAATTCCAGCGAGCACCCCTGCGCTCGCCCCACCGTCGCCCCCGCCCGCCGAACACCCGGGCGTCGCGCTTCGCACGTCCCCGACCGAAGCAGCCACCGCGTAGAGCGCGACGCCGTCGGCCACCCCGCGGGCCGCGATGTCGTGCCAGTCGTCGGTCAGGCCGGCGACGCTGGTGAGCGAGCGGGGGCGCGCCTGACGTGCGGGACGCGCGCTCGATCCGGGTGTCGGGCCCAACGGCAACGCCGAGATCTGCTACCCTCTCGGCGCCACCCCGGAGCGTTCATGGTATGCCAGACCCACCCATCGGTCACCGCGGCGGCAAGCTGCGACGGTTGCGCAGAGCCATTCTGCAAGAACTGCCTTGTGAGCGTGGGGGACCGGCGCTACTGCTCCGGCTGCAAGACGATGGCGGTGGCGCCAGACGTCACTCAGCGTGTGACGTGCCAGGAGGCGAATGAGGCGCTGAAGATGGCGGTGCTCAGCATCTTTTGCTTCGGGATCTTCGTGGCTCCGCTCGCGATTCAAAAAGCGCTCAAGGCGAGGGCGCAGATCGCGGCGGACCCGTCGCTCCGGGGGGAGGGCGAGGCTACGTTCGCGCTTGTCCTCGCGACCTGCGTCCTGCTCCTCAACGTCCTCGGATTTCTCTCCAAGATCACGAAGCTCTGACTCGACCCGGGACCACCATGCCTGCTTGCTACGCGCACCCCGAACAGACCGCGCTCCACACGTGTACGTCCTGCGGTCGTGGCCTATGTGAGCTGTGCAGGTTCGTGGTCGGCGCCGAGCCCCGATGCCCCGACTGCATGCTCGCGGGCAGGCAACGCCCGCCCGAGTCCAAAAACCCCCAGTACTCCCTTGCACTGGGCGCTGTCGCTGTTGTCTTCCTGATGGCGTTCTTCGTGGTGGCGGCCCTGGGCGACAGTGCTGGATACGGAGTCCTGTTTCTGGGCGCACTCATCTGCATGGTCGCCGGACTCACGCTCGGGCTCACCGCGCGACGCGATGCCAACAACAAGATGCCGGTGCTTGCGATCGTCGGAGCTTCACTCAATGGATTGCTGCTGTTGCTGTTCGCTGTGCTCATCTGTGTGGGCATGAGCAAAGGAGGTTAGGATGGGAATGATCACCGTAGAGGTCTGGGACGCTACCGGCAGCCGGAAGACTCCGGTTGAGCTGCCGGACGACGCACCGGTGAACCGCCTGCTGGTGGTGCTCGTCGAGCGCATGAAGCTGCCTCAGAACAGCCCGGACGGCCAAATCATGAGCTACAAGTTCCATCACAAGGCCAGCGGCCGACAGTTGTTGGACAGTCAGACCCTCGGTGAGGCCGGCGTGAAGGAGGGCGACGTCCTTCGCCTCCAACCCGAGATCACCGCGGGATCGGGCCCGAAATGACCCAGGACGACGACCGCTTCGCGCGCTTCCGGCTGATCGAATGGTGGGACCAGGACATCATCGCGGGTGCCAGGGTCCTGGTGGTCGGGGCGGGCGCGCTTGGCAACGAGATCCTGAAGAACCTCGCGCTCCTGGGGTTTCGGCAGCTCGTGGTCGTGGACATGGACCGCGTCGAAGAGTCGAACCTCTCGCGCTCCGTATTGTTCCGAACTGAGAATCAAGGCGAATTCAAGGCCGTCGTCGCGGCGCGCGCCGCGCGCGAGCTCTACCCGGATGCGGTGATCGAGCCTGTCGTGGCCAACGTCGTCCATGATCTCGGAGCCGGGATATTTCGCTGGGCAGATCTGGTGATCTGCGGGCTCGACAATCGGGAGGCACGGCTGCATGTGAACCGAATGTGCTACGCGGCCGGCACGCCCTGGATCGACGGCGCCATCGAGGTACTCTCGGGGGTCGCCCGCCTTTTCCGGCCCGCGGAGGGAGCCTGCTACGAATGCACGATGGGGGAGGCGGACTGGCGCCTGCTCGCACAGCGCCGGTCCTGCAGCCTTTTGGCTCGCCAGCTCGTCTCCGAGGGGAGGGTACCGACAACCCCGACCACGAGCGCGATCATCGCCGCAGTCCAATGCCAGGAGGCCGTCAAGCTGCTGCATGGCCGGTCCACGCTGGACGGCGCGGGCTGGGTGTTCGACGGGGTGCAACTGGACTCCTATCGGGTCGAGTAGCAGCGAAAAGCAGACTGCACAAGCCACGATCCCTGGCCGGACGTCCACATTCTGGCGCGCGGCGCGGCCGAGCTCACCGTTGCCCAGGCCCTCGAAATGGCGCAACTTGAACTCGGGGCCGGCGCCCGCATCGAGCTGGTCCGCGAGCTGCTCTGGGGGCTCGACTGCCTGGAGTGCGGTACCTTTCGGGTGCTGTTGCGCCCGCTCTCGGCGGTCACCGAGCGGGACGGGGAGTGTCCGGATTGTGGCGCGCGTCGCGCCCCCCGGCTCTTTCACGCGCTCGGCGAATCCAGTCCGTTCCTGGATCGGACGCTGTCCGAGCTCGGGGTACCCGAGGGTGATGTCCTCCTCGGGCGGGCCGGCGAGCGACGGGCGGCGTGGCAGCTCGCGGGCGGGCCTGCCGCCATGGGAAGGCCGAAGCCGGCGCCCCGGGACTCCCAACTGGCGGTGACGAATGGATGAATTGGACTCGATGGCGTCGGCCCCCGCCGGAGTCTTTCCCGGGGGTGACGCAGCGCCGGAGCAGGGGGAGCTTCGGATCGCGTGGGACAAGCGGCCGTATGCCGCGGTGCTCGCGCATGGCGCGCGCGACCCGGAGGTGGAGATCTGCGGCGTCCTGGTCGGGAGGGTGGCGACGGACAGGCACGGGTGCTTCGTGCAAGTCACCCACGCCATCGAGGGGGTCGGCGCGGCGGAACAGGGGGCCCACGTGACCTTCACCCACGACACCTGGAACCACATCAACGCCGAGATGGACCGCCTGCACTCCGGCCCCGAGGGACGACGGATCGTCGGGTGGTACCATACCCACCCGGACTTCGGCGTGTTCCTCTCGGACATGGACCTCTTCATCCACCAGAACTTCTTTGCCCAGTCCTGGCAACTGGCCTATGTCTACGACCCACTATCGGGGAACGAGGGGCTTTTTCGGCTGGTGGACGGCAAGCTCTGCAGCGCGGACCGGTACTGGCTGGGGGGGCGGCAACGACGGATCGCCGCAGGAAAGGACGCGGCGCCCGCCTCGTCCCCCGCCGACACCAACGTTGCCCTGACCCGCGCGCTGACCGTACTCACCCAGTCGCTCACGGAGTCGCGCGAACGATCCTCGGCGAGCTGGCCGCCGCTGTCCTGGATCATCGCCGGTATGGTCGGGCTGTTCGCCGTGCTCCAGCTGAGCGGCGGTCTTGGGCAGCGCGATCACAGCGACCCGGCTGCGATGCTGATCCTCGACAAGGACCCCCGAAGCGGGGTGGGCCTCGGGGTTCGCGTCTACCCGGTCGCTGCGAGTGATGGCGAGCTGGTGCCGCTGTACAAGGACGCCAGGTCGGATCAATACTATGGTGTGGTCCTTGAGCGCGCCGACAAGGCGGGCCTGCCGGATCTCAAGCAGGTGCTGGCGGCGGCCACACAACCCGACCCCAAGCCTTCCGCGAGCGACGGCGCCAGCGGCTCCACCACACTTTCCCGGGCCTGGATCGCCCTCCCCATCATCGCCGCTGTGATCCTGGCGGTGTTTGCGACCGTGGCGGGCCTCGCCCGCCGCAAACGACGCGAAGGCCGCGGAGCACCATGAGTCAGCCCCACGACCCCTCCCGGGCGACCATCCGTATCCTCCCTGAGGACCTCGCCGATGCCCGGGTGGACGCTGCTCTCGCCGCCGCCCAGTCGTTTGGCATGGCAACGGCCCGGCCACCTCCACTGCCAGACGCGAAGACCGGACTCTGGTACCGCCCGTGGTTCGCGGTCATGCTGGCCGGAGGGCTTGGCGCGTTCGTTGCCTGGCTGGCGTTCGAGCCCTTCTTCGATGACTTCGACACGGTGCGTGGCAACTTGACGGACGTCCAGAGGATGTCGGCGGACAATGCCGAGTATCTTCGCCTCACCGTCTCCGGGACCCCCGTCTGGGTCAGCCCCGATTCAGTGGCGGTGCACCTGGACGGCGTCACCGGCGACAGCGCCGGGCTGACGGTCGGGCAGGTGGTGGAGGTGCGCGGCACAATGTTGCAGGATGAAACGGGTATTCTCGGGCTCGCCGTGGATGTGGACACGCGGGACGACAAGACATACGCCCCCCTCGATCTGCGCGCGCTCAAAGCCCGTGACGCGGGGGTAAACCTTGCGATTTTCCCCCTCGTCGCCGCGTTCGTTGGCCTGTTCGTCGGGGCGGCGGACGGGATAGTCTCGCGTGCCGCGCATCGGGCGCTGACGTGCGGGGCGGTCGGACTTGGCTCGGGGCTCATCGGAGGAGCGCTCATGGGGGTCATCGCGAACCTTTTCTTCGGGTTCGCGTCGGAGCTGATCCCGATGGTCGACAGTGGACCTCGGGACCACCTCTCCACCGCTGCCTTCCTGCTTCAGGTTCTGATTCGCGGGATTGCCTGGTCCATTGCCGGCGTGGCCATGGGACTCGGGCAGGGCATCGCGCTCCAGTCGAGGCGATTGCTGCTGAACGGGCTCATCGGTGGCCTGATCGGCGGCCTGGTCGGCGGCCTCCTTTTCGACCCGATTGACCTCGGACTTCGGGGGTCTCTCGCCGTGGCCTCCGAGGCCTGGCTGAGCCGGGGCGTCGGGTTCACGGTCATCGGACTCTCGGTCGGCTTTACCATCGGGATGGTGGAGATTCTGGCCCGCGAAGCGTGGGTGAAGCTGCTCACCGGCCCGCTGGCCGGGAAGGAATTCGTCCTCTACCGAAACCCCACCCGGATCGGGAGCTCGCCCAAGTCGGACGTCTACCTGTTCAAGGACGCCGATGTGGAGCCGGCGCATGCCCTGGTCCACGCCGTCGGCGAGGAGTGGGAGATCGAGGATGAGGGGAGTGCTTCGGGCACCTGGGTGGACGGCAGGAGGGTCCGCCGACATCGCCTGCGCCCGGGCGACCAGATCCGGATTGGAAAGACCGTCTTCGCCTACCATACCAAGACCGAGCAGACGTGACGGTGAAGCTCGAAGAGGAGTCGGCCGGGCCCGGACTCGCGGGCGCCCTCTGCGCGATCTGCCAGACGCCGATTCGGGCGGGGGAGCGCACTGGGCCGTGCCCCGCATGCACATCGCCGTTCCACGTCGATTGCTGGGTCGAGAACGGCGGATGCGCGACCTACGGCTGCGAGCACATGCCTGAGTTGGTGAAGGAAAGCGCGCAGCCGACGCCTGTCTTTGCTGAGGCGACTGAGCGGCCCTGCCCAAGTTGCCGCAAGCCGATTCGAACAGCGGCCCGCAGGTGCAAGCATTGCGGCGTCATCTTCGAATTGGCCGCCCAGCCAGTGGGGCCGGTCGGGCGATCCCAGACGCTATCGCGGAAACCGGCCCCGTCCCCGATGAGCGCTGACGCATCCGGCGCATCCGTCGAACGAGGGGGAGAGAAGGCGGCCCGCCTTGTGCTCATCCTCGGCTTCATCCCCTGCACGGCCCCGTTCGCGCTGCTGTTCGGCGGACTCTGGTATCTCTCGCAGCGCTCGGCGCGCAGCCGCCTCTCTCCCACCGGCGAGGCCGACGTCACGTTGGGCCTCGCGGTGAGCGCGGCCTTCACGGTCGTCGGGCTCGTCGTTCTGGCGCTGTCCTGATGCCCGTGGAGAGCGCGACGGATCCGATCCGAATCACGGCGGAGGAAGCCTGGCAAGCGGTGCCCGCGAGTCCGCGGGCGCGGGTGGAGCCAAAGCGCCGTTCGGCCGGCCAATCCACCAGCCACCTGGCGTCGATCTCGGTCGTCGCTGGGGCGTTCGGCGTCCTGCTCCCGGGGTTGCTCCTTGGCCCCGTCGCGGTGGCGTGTGGGCTGCTGGCGCTTTGCAGCCCGGGGGAGGTCTCGCAGCCCGCGCAGCGAAACCGAGCCATCCTGGGTGTACTTCTGGGGTTTCTGGACTTCGTGGCCTGGGCACTGCTTGTCTGAGGCCTCCTTGGCCCGGCGCCTCCCACCCGCAGCGCTCCGGTGCGGCCGCCGCCAGGCAGCCACACCGCGTCGTACCGGGAGCCTGGACCGTGCTCTTTCTCGGCCTTGCACCAGCAGGAACCCACATGAGCGTACGCCTCCGTCGATTGACTGCCGACGCCTTGCTTGTGCGGCGATGCTTCGCCGAGCATCCACACATCCGCGTGGTGGAGACGGAGGGCGATCCTCCGGAGCGCTACCGCGTCGAATACCGGCTCACAAGCTTGGTGATCCAGGCTGGCTCCGTCGTGGAGAAGGACAGGCAGCTCGTCGAGATCTTCCTGACCCTCGGCTACCCGCGTCAGGCACCCCAGTGTCGCATGCTGACCCCTGTGTTCCACCCCAACATCGCCCCGCACGCGGTGTGCGTCGGCGACCATTGGAGCGCGGGCGAGTCCCTGCCGGCTCTGATCGCGCGGATCGGCGAGATGATCACCTATCAAAGCTACAACCTGAAGAGTCCGCTCAACGGGCAGGCGGCACGCTGGGCGGCGGAGAACGTTGGGCGTCTCCCGGTGCAATCCGTGGACCTCTCCGTGGATCTCGCTGCGGCTCGCGCGTGGATCGCCTCCTCTGAGGCTGGCTCCCAGCACGGAGTGACGGCGCCATCGCCGGGCATCGACGTTGCATCCGAGGCGATGCGCCTGGGAAACGCGAGAGCGGCCATCGAGGTCCTCGACGGCGCGATCGCCGCTTCGCCCGCGGACGCTGAGGCCTGGAGGCTCCGGGCAGTGGCCCGTTCGATGCGTGGGGACCGCGAGGGCGCCGCCTACGACTTCGAGGCCGTGCTACGGCTGTGTCCCGACCATGAACGGGCCGAGTGGATGCATCGGTTCGTCCGCGACGTCCTTGGACGGGCGGCGCGCGCTTAGCCGGAGGGCCCGAGCGCCAGGGCTTTGCCTTCCGCCGGACGACCAACCGTCCGTCCCCGTCCCCGCCTCCCGTCGACCGTCGCGCTCCCCGCCCGTTTCATGATAGCCCCCGCCGCTTCCCCGGCCTCGCTCCTGCTGCCCTCCCGCTCGCTCTCGCCCCTCCGCTCGGTCCTCCGGACGCCGCATCGCCCCGCCGCCGGGCTGTCGCTCCTGTCGATCGTGCTCCTGAGCGGGCTCCCCGCGTGCATCGAGAGCCGGCCGCTTCCCTTTGTCGGCGACTGCGCGTCCTACCCCAGCGGCACCTATGAGTACGGCCAGATCGGCATCGGAACGTGTCTTTCTGCGCCAGCCGACATCATCCCCCTCGCGACCGACGGCCAGTTCGCGGTCGTGAACGCGAACGCCTGGGGCGACTATACAGGCGGCTCCGTCTCCGTCATCGACCTCGCGAACGTGGACGAGTCGCTCGGCCGGCAGACGATGACGGCGATCGGCACCACCGCGGTGGACCTGCCGAGCCTCTCCGGCGCCGCAACGCTCGTGGACGACGGCCTCCTCGCGGTCACGAATCGTCTTTCCCCCGGCGCCCGCACGCGCGAGCAGACCGATGACCTGTACTTCGTCGACGTGACGGACCCCGCCGCGCCGGCGCTGGCGACCGGCGTCACCGACACAGGGTCGTCCATCGGCATTGGCTACGACCCCAACGCGATCGCCTTTGATCCGGCCACGAAGCTCGCCTACGTGCTCGACCGCACGTCGCACCAGATCACGATCCTCGACACCTCGACACGCCCCGTCGCCATCGTGCCCCCTGGTGGCGACGCGACGATCGACGCGTACACCTTTGAGGACGCCGACAACTCGGGGTCGCGGGCCTCTTTCGCGGAGCTGGTGACGGAAGATGCGACCTCGCTCTCGCCTACCGGTTGGGAGATGGGCTGGGACCCGGGCACGATCCGGGCATGGCGCCCGGCGATCGGCACCGCAGCGGGCCTCTCCCGCGAGACGGGCAACGCCGAGGGGCTCTGGACGGCGACCACCGGCGCCCCGGACGTGCGCGCCAGCGACTTCGGGGCGCTCAACGACCCCTATTTCTACCTCGACCTCGACGGCAACCCGCACATCCTCTACATCGACGCCACGTCGGGCGGGATCACCGACATCGACGGCAACGTGTCGCAGCTCACGTCCTGGGCCGCAGGCTCCCCGTTGCTCGCCACGGAGGCCAGCGGCGCCGAGACGGTCATCGGCGGCCCGTCGCTACTGGAGCAGAGCGGCCTCTGGTCTTTGTTCTACGACGCGGGCGACGGTGTCACGCAGTCGATTGCGCTGGCCACGTCGGTCGACGGCTCCCGCTACGATCGCGACGGCACCGTGGTCGCGATCGACGGAGCGTCGCTCACGGACCCGTTCGTGCTCTACGACTCGGCGGTCGGCCGTTACCACATGTGGTTCTCGGTCGATGACGGCGCGGACGGCGTCGGGGACGGCATCGGCGAGGCCTGGAGCGACGACCTGACGACGTGGACCGCGACCGCCAACCGGTTCACGCCCGTGACGGGCGCGCACAGCCCGGTCGTGACCTGGATCGACGGCGTCTTCCACATGCTCTACACCGTGCCCGGCGTGCATCCGTACGCCGGCGAGGCGACGAGCGTGGACGGGACCAACTGGACCGTGCTCGGCGCGGCGTTCCCCCTGCAGACCGTCGGCGGCGGCGACGCGCGCATGGCCATCCAGGGCACGACCGAAGGCACCTTTTCACTCACCGGGACGAACGGGTCCGTCTTCACGCTCGCGATCACGCCTGGGGTTGAGGTCGAGGATCCGGTCGACGGCTGGAAGCTCATCGCCACGGCCGGTCAGAGCGTCGATCCGGCCGATGCCGGCGACTACTCCGTCGGCGGTGTGCAGCTCGACAGTTGGGTTGGCGACGAGGCCTACGTCACGTTCTACGACGCGAACGGCGTTGGCAGCATCGGTCGGGCGGCGCTCGGCGCGGGCGACGAGCTCGTCGTGGAGTCCGCGCCCGTCCTCACAGCACCTTCGGGCATCGACAGCCTCGCCAGCGCCGTCGTGTTCGACGACAACGGCACCCTGCGGATGTACGTCGGCGGCACGTCGAACGGCCTCACCAGCGTCTACACCGCAACCAGCGCGGACGCCGGCGCGACCTGGACCCTCGACACGGCCCCCGTGTTCGTCCCCAGCACGGACTGGGACAGCGTCGGCACCATCCCCGGCAGCGTCGACGTCGAGAGCAACGGCACGATCGACCTGTGGTATACCGGCACGGACGGCTCCAACCCGCGGGTCGGATTGGCGCAGAGCACCGACGGGACGTCCTTCACTCGGGTCGCCGGGCCGGACGCGCAGTGGATGCTGAACGCTGGCGCGCCGGGGGACTGGGACGATTCGGGCGTCAAGGACCCGATGGCCCAGGTCGACGACAACGGCACGATCCACCTGTGGTTCTCTGGATTCGACGGGAACCAGTGGCACCTTGGCTATGCCGAGGACGCCGACGGGCTCTCAGGCACGGGCGCGTTCGCTGTCTCCACGGACATCAACGGTTCGCCGCGCGCGGTCATGGACCCGGCCGAGGGCAGCTTCGGCGCCAGCGACCTCGTCCGCCCCGTGACCGTCCCGACGACCGATGGCTGGACGCTCTGGTACACCGGCCTCGACAGCGGCGTTGGACGATCTGGAAAGGGGATCCTCCATGATCCCGACCGTGCCTGGCGCGCCCCGGCGCTCCCCACGCGCTCCGACACCTGGGGCTTTGTCGCGCAACCCGCCAACCCCGAGGGCGCCATCGACCTCGACGTGACCGTCGACGGCACCACGCTCGCTCCCGTGCGCGGCTGCGCGGCCCTCGCGCGCGACGACGACCGGGGGTTCCTCTACGTCACCTGCAAGCTGGAACCGTACATCTTCGTCGTCGACATCCGCGACGACACGGACACCGCCACGGGCGGCTCGTTCGTCGACCTCAACTACCTGCAGGTCGAGAGCGTGATCAGCGTGTCCACGTCCACAGGCGGGTCGGCTGGACCTCGCGCCGCGATCATCGACCCGGTGCGCAACTGGCTGTGGACGATCTCGAACACGCCGTCGAGCCTCATCGCGTTTGACCTCAACGCGGTCGAGGACAACGCCGACATCGAGTACGTCTACGACGACATGGCCGCGATGTTGCCGCTCCCCCGTGGCAATTCGCGTGACGAGGGCGTGAACACCGAAGCCGACGTCGGCCCCGGGCAGCTCGTCATGCACCCGGACGGGCACCACCTGTTCGTCACGAACTACAACGACAATTCCGTGAGCTGCTACGACCTCTCCGTCGGCGCGTTCGGAACGCTTGTCGGCGAGACGACGGACCTCGGCGAAAACCCCTATTCGATCGCCCTGAACGCGGATGGGACGCGCGGGCTCATCGGGAACTACTCCGGCGAGGTCGACGGCACCGCGACGAATGCGACCATCGTCGTCCTCGACACGGACCCGACCAGCCCCACGTTCCTGCAACCGCTCACCTGGCTGGTGAACAAGTGAGCGCAAACCTCCGTTATTTCGCTACGCTGGTCCTCCTCGCCGGCCTCGGCAGCGGCTGCACGACGAACACCGGCATCCTGCTGCACTTTGACGGGCCGATCGCCGCTGCCATCATCCCGGGCGGGGCTAGCATCTTCGACGAGCCCGTGGGCCTCGTCGCCAACCAGCACTCGGGCGAGATCGTCCCGTTGGACCTGGAAGAAGGGCGGTTGCTCACGCTGTCGAAGACCGCGAGCTTCCTGCACACCCCCATGCTTCCCACCGGCCAGAACCGGCTCCTCGGCGACGTGGAGGTCTACGTGGCGGCCGACGGTGCGACGACGGTCTGGGCGACGGACACGTCCGGGCCAAGCGTCCTGCACCTGCCCTGGTACGCTGTCGACGCCGACGGCCTGCCCGTCCTCACCACCCCGACCACGAGCGGACGCGGCTTTGTCGACGCAGACGGCTCGGGGGACACCGCCAGCTTGTCCAACGTCGAGGCGCGCGACGGCTTTGCGACGACCGAGGACTGGACGATCAGCTACGACGGCACGCGGTGGTGGGTCGAGGGCACCGCCTCCGGGCCGCAGTCCAGCGAGCCGCTCGCGGACACCGCGTACTGGACGGACAACGGGGAGCTTGGCTTCACGATCTCCGGGAGCGCGACCGCCGGCGACCGGTTCGAGGTCCACACGGACAACGGCCTCGTCGAGACGCCGACGGACGAGCCCATCGTCGATCTGGCGGTTGTTGGCGACGAAGTCTGGGGCAGCTATTCGGACGCCACCGCGAGCGGCCTCATCGGCTGGGACGCGGTCACCGGCGACGTCCGGCGGACGGTGCGTTTCGGCGTCGGCAGCGGCGCAGGCCGGATGACGACCGCGAACATCGATGGGAAGGACGTGCTGTTTGTCGCGGACACGCGGCTGGCGCAGGTCCACGAGGTCGACGTGGCCACCGCGTTGGAGACCGCGACCATCCCGGCCGCCGCGCCGGTCGTGGACGTCGCGTACAGCGCCGGCCTGGACGTGGAGGGAAATCCCTACACCCACCTGTTCGTCGCCCCCGTCGGGCTCTCGCGCGTGGACGTCTATGATCCCGTCGCCGGGCTCGCCGTCGACCCGAACCCGCTCACGCTCGCGGCCGATGGCGTCAACATCGGCTCGCCGATCTCGGGCCTCGCCGCCAGCATCGGCAGCGTCTGGCAGCAGAAGCTCACCACCTGGGGCGCCCGGCCGCGCGTGCCCACGATCGCGGTGGCGACCGCCGACGGCTACGTCTTCCAGCTCGACGCCTCCACCGGCTGCGCGGAGACCGACCTTCGCGGCCCGCACGGCCCCAACCAGCTCTGGCTGACGACCGACCAGTACGCGGTCGTCAACGACGTCGGTCCCATCTCCGACTCGGCGCTCTGGGTCGACGCCGACTCGGGCGAGCAGGCCGCCTTCCCGGACTGCGGCGGCATCACCCAGTCCGAAACGTGGACGATCACCTACGACTCCGGCCTGAACTCGTGGTCCGTGACCGGCTCGCACAGCGGCCTCCAGGCGCGCCGCGCCTACGACGACGTGCGCTACATCAGCGACGAGGGCGGCATCAGCTTCCTCGTGGTGTCCGGCTCACAGCCCGCGACCGACGGCGACCAGTTCTACCTGACTGTGTCGGCAGGCCTGCTCGCCATCAAGGGCGTTGACACCACGCTCGACGGCACCGTCGACAGCGCGCTGCAATTCCCAGGGCGCCCGGCCGCCTACGAGACGAACGTTGGCGCTACGGGCGGCGGCTGGGATGCGGTCGACCGTCGCGAGGACGTGCTGCTGCCGATGACGGACGCGGACGCCGCAGCGCGCATCGAGCTCGACCCCGGCAAGTCCGAGGTTGAGTGGGAGTAGTCCCGCGTCTGGCCGGTCAGCCCGGCGTCGGCGCCGTGTAGTTCAGCGGGTACTCAAAGGTGTCACCGTCCGGCAGGGCGTGGGCAGGGAACGCCGCGTATTTGAGCACGTCCTGCACGCAGGTCTGGATCGCGGGCGTAGCTCCACCGTCGTCCTCGATCGCGACCTTCGCCACGCGCCCAGTGCACGCAACGTTCACGGACAACATGAGCTTCACGGATTGCGCGCCTTGAAAGCACTTCAGGGTGTTCTGGACGGCGGCGTGCATCACCGTCCGCACGGCGTCGGGGTCGAGGCCGGCCGAGGCGTCCATCGCGTCGTCGCCAACATCGGTCGGGCCCTTGAGACAGGGCTTTTCGGGCGGGAGGTGCAGGCCGCTCACCGCCGCGATGTTGCCTGAGAGCCTGGAGCCGCCGGGGGTGGCCTGGGACGGCGCGCCCGTCGCCCAGCCGCTGTTCTGGACCCGGCCGTTGCGCATGAGCGCGACACCCCCGAGCAGCAGGAGGGCGATGGTGCCGATGGCGGCGAAGCTCCAGAGCGGGGAGCGTTCGGAGGCAGGTGGCGTGGGTTCGGGCATTGGGAGGGACTATCTGGGCGGAGCGGCGGCGGGTACCCAGCCGGCGGGATTCTGGGCGAGCACCCGGACCACGCGCGCGTGGACGTCGCCGACCGTCAGGGTTGAGACCGGCTCCACGATCAGGCCGCGCTCCAGGCGCGTCGCTGGCTCGCCATACGCGGATTCGATGAGCAGGGCGCCCTCGGCCAACGACACGGGCGTCGTCGAAAAATCGTACGATCGCACTGGGATGTCTGGGTAGCCGGTCCAGGTCCTGCCGACGCCGGCTGCGAGGTAGCTGCCGACCCAAGGAGTCGCCTGACTGGGCAACGACTCGAGCGCGGCGCGGTCTGCGTAGGCGCTGTCGATGCCGGCCATCGACGCCTCGGGGCCGTTCAGGTGCACGCGGTGCAACCAGAGAAGCTGGGCGAGCGCGAGCGGGACCGGCATCCTGGCCGCGGTCGTGACGACGAAGACCGCGACCGCGGGGAGCAGGTATCGGACGTGGGTGTACGCGTCGAGCGTGCCGTCGTTCGCGTAGTATCGGACGAAGGCGAAGAAGATGCAGGATGCGAGGACGAAGCTCAGCTCAGCGGGGGCGACCAGCAGGCCTCCCGCGCCAAGCAGGAGTAGCATCCGGCCCTGATCGACGGCGAGGAATCTACCGGTGCCAAGCAGGTTATCACCGAGCTCGGTCCAGGACGCCGGGGATTGCACCACGGGCGCGAGGCCACCGTGCACCGCAGCCCAGACTGCCAGCGCGCCGACAGGGGCGAGCACCGGGACCGGCGCCTCCCGTCGACGGAGCGCTTGCGCCAACCCGGGGACGACGAGAAGGACACCCGGCTCCTTGATCCAGGTGGCAAGCGCTGCACAGACTGCGAACCTCGTCCAGGCACCCCGATTCAGCGCTTCGAGCGCCAACGGGACGCACGCGAGGAGCGGCAAGTCCAGCTCCGGCCTGAGAAGTTGAGCGAGGACGCCCGGAATCGTCCACACCGCGAGCCCTGCCAACGGCCGACGATGTGTGTCGGCGAGCGCGACGAAGCCCACGCCGATCGCTGCGGCCGGGAGCAGGCATGCTGCGCGCACCGAGCCGAGCGTGCACCCGAAGCGGAGGAATGCGCCCAACCACCAGTACCAGAGCGGGGGGTGCCCGTAGTCTGGGAGCCCGCTCGCCCACTGTGGCGGAATCGGTGCGCCGTGGCCGATGACGTCGAGGGGCAGCGGGCCGTGCGCCGCGAGCACGGGGCCGAACTCGGCTTGCTGGATCGCGGTGGGCACGAACCAGAACAGCGCGTCCTCCACGAGCGGGGCATCCCAGTGTCCGAGGATCCACAGGACCGGGATGAGTGCGCCAAGCGCGTAGCTGACCGATCGGCCGCTTGCCGTGGCCGAGGGCAGCCTCGCGCGGACAAAGCGGTTCCCGGTCGCTCCGGTGAGCCATCCTGCGAGGGACGCCGCACGCCCGGGTTGGGCTTCGTGCGTCGCAACTGGCGCTTTCGGGTGTTTGTCGACGTTTGGATGCTGCTCCGTGGAAAGGATTTCCGGCGTGCGGGCGCGCCTGGCTTCGCACCCAGCTGCGGGCGAATGCCTGAGGCGAGCTGCGGCGCCATCCGCTCGACTGGGCTCGGCCGCGCCAATGTGCCAGTCCTCGCCGCTCATCCGAAAGCCTATCGCCTTAGAACCCCCGGATGTCCGACCCCGTCGCCAACGCGCCCGCCGCCCCCCGTCTCGCCGCCACCATCGTGCTCCTGCGCGACAGCGACCGCGGCCCTGAAGTCTGGCTCCAGGAGCGCAGTCGCGCGGTCGGGTTCATGCCTTCTGCCTGGGTTTTTCCCGGCGGACGCGTGGACCCCGGCGACGAAGACGGCCTGTCGTCGCCCGACGAGCGCGTCCCCCGCGCGTTCTGGACCGCCGCGGTGCGAGAGCTGGCGGAGGAAGCCAACATTCAGCTCCCGCTGGACGCCCTGCGCCCGTACGCTCGCTGGATCACGCCGACCGCGGAACCTCGGCGTTTTGACACACTCTTTTTCGTCGCGCGCGCTCCCGAGGGGGCAGCGCCTCGCGTGGACGGCCAGGAAGCGGTCGCGGGTGGGTGGTTCGGCGTTGGCGACGCCGTCGACCGTATCGAAGCCGGCACGCTGCCGACCGCGCCTCCCACCCTCCGCACGCTCTGGGAATTGCGCGATGAACCCGACGTGGCCGCGATCCTCGCCCCCGAGCGTCGCCTCGTCCCCTGCTGTCCTGCGTACCACATCGACCCCGACGGCACGCACTTTGTGCTCCTCCCCGGGGACCCGGACCACCCGTCGCCCGACGCGGTCGACCCCCCGCACCGCTACGCATTCCTGCAGGGCCGGTGGTGGGCGCGGGGCTGACCGCTGGCGGCCCCGTCAGGCGCCCCCGTCAGGCGCCCCCGCCCTGCACTGCGATTGCCCGGGTCGTCGTCGCGCCACCGGCGTCCATCACGCTCACGGTGTGCTTGCCGGGCGCCGGCGTCCACCATTGGCGCTCGCCCGCCCGCCCCCGCGCGAGCAGCCTGCCGTCGACGTACCAGACCAGCTCGCCCTCACCCTCCGCCTCAAGCGCCACCTGCTGGTCGGTGGCCGCCATGCCGGGGATCAGCAGGATGGTCTGGTTCTCGCCCGGCGCCAGGATCCGCGGCACTCGCGCGTTTGCCGGCGCGCAACCGGGCGCCCATGGCGGCACCGTAGGCTCGACGCTCAGGCGATCCCCGAGGTACCGTGCGACATTCGCGGGCCATTGCACGAAGGTCGCGGAGGTGGTCGGGCCGGTCGCACACTCCGGGGTGACGCGTTGCCCGGTAGCGGTCGAAACCTGCGCTGTGACGTGCAGCGGGCAGGCGACGTGTGGGGCGTGGCCGACGAGCCCGAGGACCCGGGTGCGGGGGCAGTCGGGGCCCGCTGCCTCCCCGGAGAGCGCGCAGGCCTCGACCTGCTCGACGTCGTTGGGCGCGGGATCGTCGCCGGCGGGGCCGGGTGGCAGGCCGTCGTGGAGGCCTTCGAGGGTGTCAAAAAGCAAGGGGGCGGCGGATTCTGCGCCGACCAGCGCCTGCGAGGGGGCCTCGTTGAAGTTCCCAAGCCAGACGACCACGGTGTATCGGGCCCCGGAGCCGACAGCCCATGCGTCGCGGTTTCCAAAACTCGTCCCGGTCTTCCAGTGGATTCGCAGCGGAGCGCCGGTCAGGGTGGCGCGCGAGGGGAAGTCGGGCCGGTCGCGCAGGCGCAGGGTCTCGCGGGTGATCCACGCGGCGCCGGGCGAGACGATGCGCGTCGTGGCGGCTTCGCGCTCATCGGCGAGCGCGGTGAGGGGGTGTACGCGCCCATCTTCGGCGATCGCCGTGTACAGTTGTGCGAGCTCCAGCGGGGTGACCTCCAGGCCCCCGACGATCGCCGACAGCCCGTAGGTGCCCGGCACGGGGGAGAGGTGGCGGACGCCGCCCGCGCGCAGCGTCCCGAGGAACGACTCCACGCCGAACCGGGAGAGGAGGTTGACGAACGGGACGTTGAGCGACCGCGAGAGCGCCTCGTCCATCCGGACCATCCCGGACCACTGGTGGTCGTAGTTGTCCGGGCTGTAGCTGCCATAGTGAGCGGGCACGTCGGCGACGAGCGATGCGGGGCGGACCAGCCCGCGGTCCATCGCGAGGCCGTAGAGGATGGGCTTGAGCGCGGAGCCGGGCGAGCGCGGTTGCGCGAACGGCGCGATCTGGGACCCGGGGTGGTCGCCGAGCCCATCCAGCCCCGCGAGTGCCTGGACCCGTCCGGTCGCGTGCTCCACGACGATGATGCAGCCGTTGTCGATGCCGGTCTCGTGCAGGCGATCGGAGGCGCCGTCGAGCGTTCGCGCGGCAACACGCTGGGCGCCGCGGTCGAGCGTTGTCCGCACCACGCGTTGCGAGTGCCGGGCTCCGACGGTGTCGAGCCAGAGCGCGGCGTGAGGGATGTCCCGGGGGATCGCCGCGAAGCCGACGGGGACGCTGGTCTGGACGACGGACGCGAGCGTCGCGCCGGACCAGAGTCGGGTGGCGATGGCGTCCCGCGCGGAGGTCAGCCTTTCGCGGTTTGCCGGCGACGGCGACCGGTGGTTCGGATCCTGCGGGATGGCCAGCAGCGTCGCGATCTCCGCGGGCGAGAGCGCGGCCGACGTGTGCCCGAACATCCACAGCGAAGCGGCCTCGACGCCCTGGATGTTGCGGCCGTAGGGCACGTCCGTGAGGTAGGTCGCGAGCGTCTGGGACTTGGTGCGTCGAAGGTCGAATTGCAGTGCCCGGAGCGCGTCGAGCGCCTTGTTCGGCAACGTCCGCGCGCGGGGCTCGGTCATGCGCGCGACCTGCATCGTCAGCGTGCTCGCACCGCTCACCACCCGGCCGCGGAGCAGGTCCAAGCCCGCTGCCCGAGCGATGGCGATGGGGTCGACGCCGGGGTGCAGCCAGTAGCGGGCGTCCTCCACTGCGAGGAGCGCCTTGACGTAGGCCGGGTCGACGGCGTCGAGCGCTACCGGCACGCGCCATTGCTCGTCGGCCGAGAGGCTCAGCCACGCTGCGGAGCCGTCCTCGTAGCGGATCTCTTCCGACCCCTCACGGTCGAGGGAGGCGGGGAGCGGGACGAGCCACGCGGTCGCGAGGAGCAGAGGCCAGAGCGCGAAGGCGAGCACCAGCATCGGCCCCAGGCCCCTCGAACCTCGCGATGGCACCAGGCTGCTCACGGCCGTGTCCTACCGGACCTGTCCTTCCCAGGGCGCCGTCACCACGACGGGCCCGCCCGCCGTGCGCGCCCAAAGCTCCGGGTCGTACATCGCCTCCGTGCTCACGTCCGGCAGGTGAAAGCTCCCCGCGAACGTGGCCCGGACCATGTAGACGACATGCGCGCTCTGACCGGCCGCGAGCGTTCCGAACACCTCGACCCGGTCATCGCGGACGTTCATGTTGTCCGTCGTCCAGAGCGTGTCCGGGTCCGCCCAATCGGGCATCGCGCCGCGGCCGAGCCGCGGGTTCTCGATCTCCCATGCGGCGGGAATCCGGTCGGTCAGGGCGATGTTCTGGATGCCGTAGCCGGTCTTGTTCTCCACCGTGATGTCGACGTAGATCGGGTCACCGAGCTTGAGCGTCGCGGGATTCACCACGTCGCCCGCCGCGGTCTTCCACACCCGGCTCACAGCGAGACCCTGGCCGCCCCAGAGCTTCTCGCCCGCGACCCGGTTGCCGCTCGTGGTGACGACCGCGTAGAGCCCGGGCTTCCCGGCCACCGTCAGCGCACCGCGCGCCATCGTCGGCCGCGAGAGCAGCCAGGTCGCGCTGCCTGCCGCGCCGAGCGGTGGCTGCGTGATTCCACCCGCAAACAGCGTCGCCGTCACGCTTTCAGGGGCCTTGCCCACCGACTTGCCGAGGCCCGTCAAGCCCCATGCCAGCTCCTGAGTGGTGAACGCCCAGCTCTCTTTCGTCCCCGAGAGCTCCCCGGCGACGACGTCCGCGAGCGGCTGACCAGCCGGATCGTCGCCGAACAGGTCCCGGAAGATCGACAGGATCAACCCACGCTCCCGCAGCTCCGACCAGAACGTCCAGTCGTTCTCGCGCTTCCAGGCCATGGACACCGCGGGGTGCTTCAACTCCTTCTCGTAGCGATGGTCGCCGGCCAGCCAGATCGCCGCCTGAAGCGTGTAGCGGTCCTCGTCGCGCGCGTCGTGGCCAAGGTTGTCGTAGAGGCGCTGGGCTGCAGCGAGCTGAGGCTGCCCCGCGCGTGCGAGCAGGTAGTGCGCGTAGGCCCGATCGTGGTCGGTGATGCGCGTGCTGTCGAGCTGGCGGCCGAGCCAGCGAACGGCGTCGTCGACGTCGTCCTTCGGTACGGCGTACCCGGCTTGTTGCGCGTCCAGCAGGAAGTGGACGGCGTAGGTCGTCCCCCACACCACGGGGTCACGCTCGCCTGGCCAGTACGAAAACCCGCCCGATGGCGTCT
This sequence comes from uncultured Pseudomonadota bacterium, assembly GCA_903844155.1. Taxonomy (GTDB): domain Bacteria; phylum Myxococcota_A; class UBA796; order UBA796; family SXON01; genus CAIUMM01. The sequence continues at coordinate 107,718 of CAIMSU010000156.1, forward strand.
GCATCGACAGCACCCGGTCGATGCCCGCCTGCACCATGTCCGCGATCTTGTGCTCGCGGATGCTGTCCGGCGCCACCTTGGTGACGAGGTCCTGCGCGTAAAGGAGGGGTCGGGCGCTGGACGTCGTCTGCTCGATGCAGCCGTAGGGGTAGTGCAGGAGGTACTTCAGGTGGGAGAACGCCTGTGCGTAGGGGTTCGCCGTCACCCAGATCTGCGTGTGCTCACTCCCGGGCTTCCAGCCCGTCAACACGCCCGCCAGCGAGACCGGCGCATCGGCCAGGGGCACGCGGACGGTCTCGGTGACCTCGGGCTCCGAGAGCTCGACGGGGATGTCAAAATGGTCGGTCGACAGCTCCTTTCCGGCCGTAGCCCGGATGTCGACGCGCGCCGCCCCGACACCCTTCGCCGCGAGCTGGAAGACCAGCGTTCCCGAGGCGTTCGGCGCGAGGGTGAGCGTGCCGGTTTGTGCGCCGCCCGAGGCGATCGCAAGCCCACCTCCGCCGAGGTCCACCCAGGCCAGTTGCGCGGGCGAGCCAGCCTCGCTCACCTTCATCTCCACGTTGACCGTCTGCGGGCCCCCCGTCAGGTTGGTGATCTGCACCGGAACCTGCGCGACGTCGCCCACCGTCAGGAACCGGGGCATCGTGGCGACGAGCGTGAGGGGGTCCCGGACCACCGTGCTCTGGCTCGCGTGCCCCATTCGGGAGCGCGTGGCCGCGACCGCCATGATGTGGAGCGACCCGCGGTAGCTCGGAACCTGGAGCGTCACCGTCGCCTTTCCCGAGGAGGGCACGGCGACGACGCCGGACCACAGGGCGACGGGATGGACCATCTGCACGCGACCGAAGCCCGCGCCACCAGCGTCTCCGCCGGTGCCCCGACTGGCACCGCCCGGCTGGGAGAGCAGCGTCCAACCGACCGTTTCATAGCTCTCGACGCCGAGGGCCCGCCGGGCGAAGATCGCGGTGGCGGGATCCGGGTCGGGGAACTTCGTGAGCGAGAGGATGCCCTCGTCGACCGCCGCGATCGTGACGAACGCGGGCTCGGTCTGGGCGCCGATGTCCACCGAGACCGTGAGCGGGCTCTGCGGACGGACCTCGTCGGGGACGACGAGCTTGACCGGCATCGCGTATTGCTCTGGGAGGATGCGGAGATTTGCGACGCCGAACGCCCGGTCCGGGATGAACGCCGTCGGCGACTCCAGGTGCGGGTCCTTCACGATGAGCGCGGAGACGTAGACGTTCGGCCGGAACGCCTCCACTGGGAACGACCAGGATGCCGGGCCCGCCTTCACTTCCTCCCAGTGGCTCTGGATCACGGAGTCCGCCTCGACCGTCCACAGCACGTGGCCGGCGTAAGGCGCGAGGGTGTGCACGGTCACGGAGTCTCCGACCTTCGCGGAGTCCGGGACGGTGAGCGCCAGGGAGTCCGGCAGTTGCGGCCGCGGCGTCTGGTCCACGGAGCTGTCCCAGCTTGACCACCACCACCGGCGGCTGGCGCTGTCGACCCGAACTTCAGTTCGTTCGTGGCCGAGATCCGCGGTGACGACCCAACCCGCAGCGTCCCCGGCCGGCGCGAGATCGGTGCTGAACACGCCATTGACCGCGACGACCGCGACACCCGCCTCCCGCGCGCGCCTGGGCGTCCGCCGGTACACGGACTCATTCGTCGCGTCATCCCAGGTCCAGCCCATCTCCTCCTCAACGCGGCTCAGCGTGAGCTGGACCGTCGTGTTCCCGGAAACAGCCTTGCCCTCCCAGTCGACGACCACCCCCTCGACCTTGAAGGGATGGCCGCTCTCCGCCTGATCCGGCGCCTTCAACCCGACATACGCGCGGTCCGGGTGCACCGGGAGGCGCACCTCCTGCACCGTTGTCCGTCCGCTGTCACCCTCGAACACTGCCGCCCTGGCGACGAGCGTTCCCGGCCCCGTCAACCCGCCCGCGGAGGGCGACGTTGGGCACGTCAGGTGGGCTTTTCCGAGGGCGTCCAACGCGCCATCGGCCACGCCAAGCGTGATCGGGCGCGGGGTGGGCTCGCCGTCGACCACGACGGGGCCGAAGCGGTAGTCGCCCGACCCCTTCGGCGCGAACGTGCCCGGCTCGATCTGGCAGGTCAGCTCGACCTTGGAGCCGGTTGCGGCGCCGCCGAACAGCCAGTCACCCTCCACGTCTACGGGCACGGAGTCCGTCGCCAGCGCATTCGCGACGGCGGCAGACGCCATCACCTTCAGCCGCTCGGGGACGAACTCCTCGACGTTGAAGCTCGCGCTTCCCACGACCTTCGCGCCGATCTCGGCCGAGACCCGGTACGGGCCGGTCGTGGCCCAGTCGCCGAACGCCACGTCCCAGGTCGCGAGGCCGGCCTCGTTGGGCTCGACGACCTGCTTGCGCAGCTCCTTGCCGGTGGGGTCGTACAACTTGAGCGCCATCGGGACGGCGGGCTGCGGGGCGAGGTGGTCGTCGCCCCGGATGAGCACGGCCGTGTGCGCGGTGTCGCCGGGGCGGTACACGCCGCGGTCGGTCCAGATCGCGGCCTGGTAGGGGGCCTCGACCCCGGTGGCGCCCGCGGTGTCCTCGGGCAACTGCAGGCGGAGATCGGCGAACTTCAGGTACGTGAAGTCCTTCTTGTTGCGGGCGAGCAGGGCGATCGGCGCGGTCGTGTCGACGCCGTCGGCCGGGATCGCGAGCTGGCAGTGCCCGTCGCTGTCGGTGGTCCCGCGGGCGACGATCTGGCCGCTCGGGCGCACGAGCGTGATCGCCGAGTCCGGGACCGCCTTGTTGGTGTGGACGTCGATTGTCCAGACGTCGACCGCGCGGGCCCAGCTGTGGGTCGGATCGGTCGCGGCGACCTTCGCGATCAGGTGCATGTCGGTCAGGAGGATGCGCGAGACCGCCGCGGCCGTGCCGCTGCTCTCGGAGCTGTTGCCTTCGCCGCCGGTGTCGGTCTCATCGGGCGTGGGCACGGCGTCCGGGGCTTCCGGCGCGGGATCGGTCGTTGCGAGGCCGATCTCGTACACGCCGCTCTCGGCGTCCGGCAGCAGCGAGCCGACGTCCACGTACGATGTCACACGCTCGTCGATCGGGGCGGCCAACGCGACCTTCTTCTTCAGCACGACGTCGGACGTACGCTCGTCCGCCGGCTCGGCGCCCGAGAGCCAGAAAACAACGTTCTCTTCGGGGATGTGGCGGACTGTGAGCTCCACCGCCGGCACGTTCGTGTGCTGGATCGCCAGCGAGGTCCAGGCGGAGTGCGGAAGGTACCGCCCCTGGCTCGCAAAATCGATGCGCGCCGCGCGATGTGGCACGTCCAACGCCTGCTCCACGGAGGTCTGCAGCGTGGCGCCGTCGACGGTGCGGGCGCCGGTGTCGACGCGGAGGGTGGCCTGGCCATACGGGAGGTCGCCAAAAACCCGGAAGCCGGTGCTGGAGGCGGAAACAGTGATTGGTTCGTCCTTTCCGTCGATGGATAGGTGCACGCTGTGCTGGGCGCTCTCGTCCGTGAGCATGCAGCGCGTAGACAGGTCGTAGTCGTCGTAGCTGTCGTGGTCCCAGTACCAGCGCTTGTCGGTGACGGCCCCATCGTCGCAGACGACGTCCACGTAGAATCCGTTCATCCCCTCGCGCACTTTCACGCCCAGGACCGCCAGTTTTGGCCCCGGGGCGACGACGAGCACGGTGCTGCTGGCGGCCGGCGCGGTGACCGTCGGATCGCTCGTGAGGCCAATGCCGCCCGAGAGCGCGATGGCGACCTCGTTCCCGACCACCGACGCAAACTCCGGTCCGCGAACCTCGGCCGTCACGATGTTGGGGGAGCCACCACCATTGTAGACCGCGTCCAGCGTGCGCTCGCCGGCGGTCAGCTTCACGTGCTTCGCAACGTCGTCAACGCTCACTGGTCCCGAGAATTCAAGCTGGATCACCGCCGACTTCTTGTCCCACTTCGCCAGGGTCGCGTGGGTGAAGCCGAACGGCGGCGTGGTGAACGTGGCAGTCCGCTCGGTCCACTTCTGCAGCCACTCGGGCGGCTTTTCGCCGCCGATCGCCTTGAGCCGCAGCGTGTAGGTCGTCGCGGGCTTGAGCGAGTCCGTCGGCGTGAACACCACCGAGTCCCGGTCTTCCACCGTCAACGACCCGGCGGCGGCGGGCTCCAACACCAGCTCCGTTCCCGCCGGCGGGGCCTTGCCGACCACCGCGGACGGAAAGATCGGCAGGTTCGCGTGGAACACCAGCGAGGTCGGAATCGCACCGTCCGGGCCTCGCGCCCGGAACACGAACGCGAGCTCGCGCGGCGCGGCCTCGGGCATCGGCGCGTTCGTGGTGAGCACGGTCGACTGCGGGGTGCTGCTGCCCGTGCAGGCGGAGGCGAGCAGCAGGGGAAGCAAGGCGTAGGGGAGGGGGCGAAGGACGGTCATGGGGACACCAGAGCGAGGGACAGGCAGCAGAGCAATCGGCGTGCCGAGAGCTTTTGCTCGGGAAGGCGCGGATCCGGCCCAGTTCGCGGCGACGCGGATCTACGATTCATCGCGTCGCCCGGCGCGATTCGTAGACGTGCACGGCGGGTAGCTCGAGAGCCGTGAGGAACCCGCCTTTTCCGGAGCCGGTGTCGATCGCGTAGACGCAGGGGCCGGCCCAGAGATCCGTCGGATCCTCGGGGGTAAAGCTGGAGAGCTCGGGCGGCAGGACACCCGTGACCGTGTGCCCGACGACCATCGGTTTGCCCTCGTAGTGCGTGAAGAACTGCCGCGTTCGGAGCCACAGGAGCGGCAGCGGCGGATCGACCTCGGAGGGGTGCAACCACCGCTCCCCGTTCCAGGGCACGCCCGCGTGGACGTAGATGCCGTGCGCATCCTCGTGCCACCAGCGCAGGTCCCGCATCCACGCGACGACATCAGCCGGAAAGAACCGGCCTCGCTCGCGGGAAGCATCCTCCGGCGCCGTGAGATCGTGGTCCGCCGCGAGGCCGGAGAAGCTCCGAAAACACGCCTGCGTGCCGTTGTTCGGCGGATCGGTGAACGGGGAAAAGCCCTCGTCGATCGCGCGGAGCCAGGCGTCCTCGTGGTTTCCGCGGAGCGTGACGACCTGCGCGGGGGTGCGGGCGCCGAGGGTGCGCACGAACGCGACGACGGCCGCCGAGTCGGGGCCGCGATCGACGTAGTCTCCGAGGAAGACAACCGTGTCTGCTCGGTCCAGCGGGGGAAGCATGCCCCACAACGCCGCGAGCGCGCGGATGTCGCCGTGGATGTCGCCGATGACGAAGGTGCGGTCAGCCATGGGTGTGCGTCTCTGAACATCCGTATAGCCTGAAGCGGCGCCGTCGCAACCAGCCGGCTACGTTTTTTTGATGATGCTCGGGTTGTGGCTTTTGGCCGTTTCGGCTTCGTTCGCGCGGTCTGAACGCCCACCACCGGCGTTGAAACTCGTCTGGCAGGCGCCTGGCGCGGGTGTCGAGACGGTGTTCGTCAATGATCGGGGGCAGGCGTCGTTGGTGAGCCTCGTGTTCACGGGGACGATGCGGGCGCTGGTGCGCGCGGATCCCGTCAGCGGGCGCATCCTGTGGCAGACGAACGTCGCGCCGGGGGTTGGCTGGGACAGCTTCAAGGTGCTTGGGGACGACATCATCGTGCACGGTCAGCCCATCGGCGGCGCGGAGGGGGTCGGGACGGTCGCCGTGGTCAGCCTCACGACGGGCGAGCGCCGGTTCATGCGGCAGGTGACGGACGGGGTGAGCCTGAAGTTTGGCGTCGGTGGGGGGCTTTTTCTCAGCGGGGAGTGCGGCATCGTCCTCCTCGACGAGTCGGGGCGTGAGCTCGCGACGCTGCCAGGGGTGCCGAACGGGCTGGGCCTTGCTCCGCGCTGCGACCTCCTGCCGAGGGTGCTCGGCGAGGCGGCCGGTCGCTCGGTCGTGCTGGTTCCGCAGGCCGGGTCGCGGTGGCGGATGGACGCGGTCAGCGCGGCGGGGACTGGGTGGACGGTCGCGCTCGGTGTGATTGACGGCGTGCCCGAGGCCGACTGGCGGAGCGGCACCATCGGGTACGCGTCGGCCGAGGGCGAGGTCGTCGCCCGCTACGATCTCGGCGACGGGCACCTCGCGTGGCGATCCGTCCTCTCGACACGCGATGGGCCGGTCCGCGTCCGCCCCGTCGACGGTCCCCTCGGCGCGCCCGCATTGCTCGCGCAGGGGCCGTCGACGGTGGAGCTCATTGACCCGCACGATGGGGCGACGCTCTGGACGGTCGGCCACGTGGGCGGCGACGCTGTGATGGCAGGGGAGCGCGTCGGTCCGGGCGACCTCTGCGGGCGCGGCAGTTCGCCATGCAGGGTCGTCTGGTTCGACGCTCGCGGTGGGCAGACGGGCCAATCCGTATTGGACGCCGGGAGCCCTGCCGAGGCGATCGCAGGCGGAGTCCTCGTTCGCGGTGCGGGCAGCCTTCAGCGCCTCGACCAGCACGGCGCCGTGCTCTGGACGGTCCCAGTGATGACGCCGCGCTGGACGGCGTTTGACGACCTGGTGGTCGCTGTGGCAAACGAGGGCGAGGCCGATGAGCGCGAGGTGCTGGATCTCGCGACAGGCAAGGTCCTCGGCACATTCTCCGGCGGTGAGCCCGTGGGCGAGCTGGTCGGCGCGGGCCCCGGTGGCTCTGACATCCTTTACGTGCAGGGGACCGCGCTCGTCGCCTGCGCAGTGAAGATTCGGTGATAGCAGGCGGCAATGTCCCAGAACCTGCCCGTCGACACCATCCCGCACCGACTCCTCGCCCAGGCGAAAGCCCACGCTGACAGCCCCGCGCTCTACGAGAAGCGTGGCGCCGACTGGATCGCCACGTCCTACGCCGAGTACGCGGCGCAGGTCCGCAGCGCGGCGAAGGCGCTGATCGCCCTTGGCTTCCAGCCCGGCGAGACCGTCTGCATCCTCGGGTTCAACCGTGCAGAGTGGGCGATCGCCGACGTGGCCACGATGATGGCCGGCGGCGCGCCTGCGGGCATCTACACCACCTGCTCGGCGACCGAGGTGACGTACGTGCTGGCCCACGCGGAGGCGCGCGTTGTCGTCGTCGAGGACGCGTCGCAGTGGGAGAAGGTCCGGGCCAACCTGGAGAGCCTGCCCGCCCTGGTTCGGGTTGTGTGCATGCGAGGGCTCACGGTCGACCACCCGGTCGTACAGACGTGGGAGGCGTTCCTGGCGAGCGGCGCCAACGTGCCCGAGAGCGCGCTGGACGACCGCCTCGGGGCGTTGAAGGCCGATCAGATGGCGACGTTGATCTACACGTCGGGGACCACCGGGCCGCCGAAGGGCGTGATGCTCTCGCACCGGAACCTCACCTGGACCGCAGATGCGGCGTTGAAGCTGGTTCCCGTGCAGCCGCACCACTGCTCGCTCTCCTACCTGCCCCTCTCGCACATCGCCGAGCAGATGTTCTCGATCCACCTGCCGATCTCGGCGGGGAGCCAGGTCTACTGGGCCGAGAGCATGGCGAAGCTCAAGGACAACCTCGCGGAGGTCCAGCCCCACGTCGTCTTCGGCGTTCCGCGCGTCTGGGAGAAGTTCTACGCGGGTCTGTCTGCGCGACTGGCGACGGCGACGGGCGTGAAGGCAGCGTTGGTCGCGTGGAGTCGGGGCGTTGCGACCGAGGTGCACGCGGTGAAGAACCGGGGCGGTCAGCCGGGCGCTTTCCTTGGTCTGAAGTACGCGATTGCCAAAAAGCTGGTGTTCTCGAAGATGCACCCGCTGCTGGGACTCGGCCGCGCGGTCGTGTGCGTCAGCGGTGCGGCCCCAGTATCAAGGGAGATCCTCCAGTTTTTCGCGAGCGTGGACATTCCCATTCGGGAGGTCTACGGGCAGAGCGAGGGCAGCGGCCCGACCACATTCAACGCGATGGACCGCACGCGCTTCGGTAGCGTCGGCCCGGCCATTCCGGGATGTGATGTGACCATCGCGCCCGATGGCGAGATCTGCCTGCGGGGACCCAACGTTTTCCTGGGGTACTACAAGGACAAACCGGCGACGGACGAGTGCCTCGTCGACGGGACCCTGCACTCCGGCGACCTCGGCGCGTTCGACGCCGACGGGTTCCTGACCATCACCGGTCGAAAGAAGGACATCCTCATCACCGCCGGCGGCAAGAACATCGCGCCGAAGAACCTGGAGGCGTCACTCAAGCAGATCCCGCTCGTCGCAGACGCCGTGGTCATCGGCGACCGCCGCCGGTTCCTCTCCGCGCTTCTGACGCTTGATCCCGAGCAGCTGCAGAAGGCGGCCGACGCTGCGGGGACCACGCCCGACGCGGTGCGCACCGCGCCCGCCACGCTCGCCGCGATCCAGACCGGCGTCGACGCGATGAACAAGGATCTCGCGCAGGTCGAGACGATCAAGAAGTTTACGGTCCTCCCTGCGCCCTTCTCGCCCGAGACCGGCGAGCTGACACCCTCGCTCAAGGTGAAGCGGAAGGTCGTGAACGACAAGTTTGTCGCGGAGATCGAGGCGATGTACGGGGAGTAGGCTGTAAATCAGCCGCCCTCACCCGATCGCCGCCGCCCCCGGCCCGAGCACATACCAGTTGATCCCCCCGCAGCTCGCGCAGACGCCGTCAAACACCCCTTCGCGATGCTTTTTCCGCTGCAGCCGCGCCATCGGCCCCTCCCACAGCTCGCGGAACCCGTGCTCGGCCAGCGAACCGAGATCAAGCTCACTGTGCAGGTCCGCGCAGCACATTACGAGGTGGCCGTCCTGCCGCACCACAGGCGTGTACCAGAGGCCTGGACAGGCCCCGCGGGCGCGGTGGACGTCGTCGCGCTGCCAGGGGCGGTCGTCCCACACGGTGACAGAGAGAGCGTCGCCTTGCACGCCGACAATTCCGGCGTCCCTCAGCGTCCGGGTGTACAGCGCCATCGCCGCGTCCTGTCCGGGACCGCCGCCGCCCACCGAAAGCGGCTTGTAGAGGATCTCTCCGTGCCCGCCGCTCCCGGTGCAGGTGAGCGCCTCGGACCAATAAGCAAGGAAGTCTGCGGCTTCATGCGCGTTGGACTCCTGCACGACGAACTGCACCTGCACCCGCACCGCGCGGGGGGCTGCCAGCGCCTTGCGGCGTGCGAGGAGGTGCCGGATGTGGCGACGAGCGCGCTCCAGCCCGTCGCGGCCTTTCGTTCGCCGATACGTCGCCCCGGTGACGGCGTCCAGCGTGAAAACACAGGTGAGGGGCACGTTTGGCGCCAGCTCGGTGAGGATGCGGTCCATGCGGGAGGGCGTGAGCAGGATCGCGTTGGTGTCAAACCGCAAATACCCGACCCGATCGCCAAGAACACGGCTCGCTTCGCCGATCATCCACTCGAGATCCGGGTGGAGCGAGGGGTCGCCCAGCCACTGGAGGATCAGGTGATCGAAGCGCAGGTCGTCGTCGACGAGGCCGCGCAGGATCCGGCCATACAACGCGCGCGGCAGGTAGCCCTTCGGAACGCCGTGGACGGTCTCCCAGTGCTCGGCGTGCGGCGCGCACATGCGGCAGGCGAGGTTGCAGTGATCCGTCGGCTCGATCTGGAGAACACCGGCATGCTGTGGGATCGTAGGCACGTGCGGTGCATTATCATTATACTGGTACTGTCTTGCCGCCTCACCCCGGTCCGGAGCCTGGATGTCCCGTTTCGCCCTCGTCGCCCTCACGTTCGGCCTCGCCGGGTGCGGAAATGCGTGCCAGAACATCTGCACCCCCATGGCGGACTACGCGCGCTCGTGCGGATTGACCGTCACCTCCGGCGATATCGCCCAGTGTGAGCAGGCCAATTCCGGAGACGTCAGCCAGCAGCAGGCGGACGTGTGCAACGAGTACTCCGACCCCGTGAAGATGCGCGCCTGGTGGTCCTGCTCGGACGTCAAGGCGAACATGACCGGAGCAGCGCAGTAGCGATGAACCCAGGCGAGACCGTGCCGACGACCGAGGACACTGGAGCCGCTCCGTTCGCGCCCGAGGCGTTCGGGAAGTACTACCTCATTGATCGCATCGCGATGGGTGGGATGGCGGAGATCTTCAGGGCGAAGTCGTTCGGACACGGCGGGTTCGAAAACCTGGTCGTCATCAAGCGAATTCTCGCCCATCTGTCGGTCAACGACCAGTTCGTCCGCATGTTCATGGACGAGGCGAAAGTCTCCGCGGTGTTGCAGGCCGCGAACATCGTTCGGATCTACGACTTCGGGAAGATCCGCGAGAACTATTTCATTGCGATGGAGTGCGTCGAGGGCAAAGACGTCAAGCTCCTGCTCCGCAAGCTTGCCGAGCGCAGAAAACCCCTGCCGCGAGAATTCGCGGTGTACATCGCGATGGAAGCCGCGAAGGGACTCGACTACGCCCACAAGCGCACGGCCATCAACGGGCAACCGCTCAACATCGTCCATCGGGATGTGAGCCCGTCCAACATCCTCGTCTCCTACACGGGTGAGGTCAAGGTCGCCGACTTCGGCATCGTCAAGGCGGCGAATTGCGCGGAAGACACGGGCGCGGGCATGCTGAAGGGCAAGTTTGAGTACATGTCGCCGGAGCAGGCGAACGGGGCTGACCTCGACCGTCGCTCGGACATCTTCGCGCTTGGCATCATCCTGCACGAAATGTTGACGGGTCGCCGGCTCTTCAAGACCGACTCCGAGATCAAGACGTTGGAACGCGTGAAGCGGGCGGACGTCGACCCACCCAGCGCCACGAACCCGACCGTGCCGGCGCGGCTCGACGAGATCGTCAGCAAGGCGCTCGATCGTGAGCCGGACCGTCGCTACCAGGACGCGCGGGAGCTTCACGCCGACCTGCTCGATTTTCTGTACCCCGCCTCGCCCGACCTCACCCAGCAGTCGCTGTCGCACTGGATGCGCGAGCTTTTTGCGGACGAGATGGAGACCGAGCGGTCGCGGACCGAGAGCGGGAGCGCCATCGCCCGGCAGATGCACGAGAGTCAGCCGGACACCGACCTCGAACCGGATTTTGATGGCGGGACGCGCACGCCAACGCAGGCCGCGCCGCTGTTGCCGCCAAAACCGCAGAGCCGGCTGCCGATCGTGGTCGCGGTGAGCCTCATCGGCGTGCTGGCGCTCACGCTTGCGGGCGTGATCGGGTGGAACGCGATGCACCCCGGGCAGGTGCAGACGGTCACGGTGGCCACGGAGGTCAAGCCGACGACGGGCGGGATCTCGCTGAAGATCACGCCGGACAGCGCCTCGGTGTTGCTTGACGGGAAGCCCGCTGGGTCGGGCGCGACGGTCTCGCTCAAGGAGATCCCGCCGGGAGACCACGTGGTGAGCGTCGCAGCGCCCGGCTTCGTCACCCACGAGGAGAAAGTGACGGTCGAGGCGGGGGATCGCGTTCGCCTGCAGATCAACCTCGACGCCGAGCACGTGAACGTCCCCACGCCGCCCTCACAGAACAACCAGGTCCACACCGGGAATACGCCGCCGCCGCAGAACGTCCAGGCGCCGCCGACCGTCAAGGCCGTTGCCCAGTTCACCTCGTCGCCCTCCGGTGCCGACGTGTTCGTGGATGGCCGTTTAGTAGGCAAGACGCCGGTTTCCTGGGATGGTGGGTCGCCCGGAAACCGCTATGGCGTCGAGTACCGTCTCGCTGGCTACGACTCCGCGAAATTCAACGCCTCGTTGCCTGACAGCGGCGGAAATACCCCTTTTGACCGCAACTTGTCCGAGAAGGCCCAGGGCACGGGCAAGGTGAACATCAACGTGTCGGGAAACCAGTGGGGCGACATCTACATCGACGGCAACAAGGTTGGGACAACGCCGAAGTTTGGCTACGAGCTGCCCGCAGGTCGTTACTCCGTCCGGATCCTGAACAAGGAGTCGGGTCTCGACCAGACCAAGGCGGTCGTGATCTCCGCGGGACAGACGCAGACGCTCGCGTTCGACGGGAAGTGACGCCCGCTGGGCCCCTGATGGCTTGGGGTAGCGTTGCGACCGCTCCCTGACCTGCGACGGGACGCGCTGCAGTACGCGAGTCGCATGGCCAATCGCGGCTGGGCGCCGCCGGACTGGCTTACAGTGAACGTGACCCTGCGGTGCAACCTCGCGTGCGTGATGTGCACGACCTGCTACGACTCCCCGGAGCTCACGCGCGAGGAGCTGTATGGGTTGATCGATCAGGCCAGCGCCTGGGGCGTGAGGGTCTTCAATCCGCTCGGCGGTGAGCCGTTCATCCGGAAGGACCTCGAAGATGTCCTCGCCCATGCGGTGGCGCGGCGCATGTTCGTCACGCTCACTTCCAACGGTACGCTCATCACCCGGGCGCGGGCCGACCGTGTCGCCCAGTTGCCGCCGGAACAGCTCCACATCAACGTGTCCGTAGACGGGCTGCGAACCACGCATGACGGGGTGAGGGGAGTCGGTAACTTCAACCGGATGATCGAGGGCTATCGGCACCTTCGCGCGGCGGACGTCGCCGCCCGACAGCCCCGACGCACCATCGTGGCCAACGTGATCCTGCACCGGCTGAACATGCCGGAGATGAAGGAGCTTCTTGGCTTTCTCGCCGACGAGGGCTTCTCCGGCGTCCAGATCCTCAACCTGTTCCGCAGCGAGAAGGATGAGACGGTCGGCGGCATGTGGTTCCAGCCCGCGGACCTGCCGGCGCTCACCGAGCTCGTCGCCTGGATCGCGGATCAGTCACCGATCCGCCTGCGCACGCCGAGGGCCGACCTGCTGCGGATTCCGCGGTATTACGCGGAGGGCCTGACGCCGCTGGAAGCGCCGTGCTGGGCCGGCTGGAAGGAGCTGTACGTGAATGCGGACGGTACCGCCATCATGTGCGATGGGAAGCTCGATTTTCTCGCCGGGTCGTTTGGCAGCGTGCGCGAGCACACGTTGCGGGAGCTGTGGGCTTCGCCAGCGATCGCGCAACGGCGCGCGGTGGTCAAAACGTGCACCACGCCTTGCTTGCAGAACTGCTACCTGCGGCGGGAGGCCGACAGCGCACGGGTGATCGGGAGCGGCGTCGTTGAGCACGTGGAGCGGGCGATGCGAGCGCGCTTTCCCAGACGTCCCGTGGTCCGCACCGAGGTCCTCGCGTTGGAGCTCTGCGATGTCCCCGTCGACGCCGCCGATCGGCGCTTTCGATCGGTCGGACCAACCATCGCTCCGGAGGTGCTCCTAGCGGCCACGCTCGACGAGGAGGCCTGGGAGGACCTGCGTGATCGCGGGATCCTGTGCTTTGATCGCGGGTTCATGGGCGTTGGCGTCGTCCGGGGGTTCCTGGATGAGCTGCGGGCGTTCGGGCATGGCCTCGGGACGCTGGTGCTTGGGGGGCGCGGCGACCCTTTCCTGCATCCCGAGCTTTCGGCTGTGTTTGAGGCGCTGCGCGCCGCGGTTGAGGAAGGGCTCGTCCGCGAGGTCGTCGTCATGTCGGGCCTGCCGCGCAAAGTCCCGGCGTTCGTGCGGCAGATCGAGGCGCCGGCCTGCCGCTGGGTGTCGTGGGATGGGTGGGTGGGGATGGGCGACGACCCCGGGCTGCAGCGTCCGGTGGGGGACGCGCTGAAGGAGGGGTTGCTCACGGTGTTGCCGCGGACGAAGGGCTGAGACGGGCTACACGGCGCCGTGCTCTGGCTCCTCCCGCTTTTTCGGCCCGCCAGGCGGGAGCTCGCGCTCGTTGAGGCGCTGCTGCTCCTCGGATCCGGCGCTTCGGTGGTCGCGTCCCTGGGCATGGGGTGGGCGATCGACGCGGCCTCCGGAGGCGGCGGGATCGGTTGGATCCTCGGGGGGGCGCTCGCGTACGCGGGGCTGGTCGTCGTCTCGGCTGGTCTGACGTGGGTCGCACGGACGCGGATTGAGCGCGTCTCCCAAACGGCGATGCTGGCGCTCAAGGAGCGGCTGTTCTCCCACCTCCTTCGCCACGACATCGCGCTGCACGACCGCATCGGCGCCGGCGCGTTGCTCGCGCGAGTCAGCGGCGACATCGAGGCCATGCGCCTCCTGTTCAGCGAGGTGATCCTGCAATTGCCCGGCGACATCGCGCTCGTCGCCGGGATGTTCGTGGTGTTGGGGGTGACGGCGCCGCACCTCGCCCTGATCGTGGCGTCCACGGTGCCGCTCTGGGTCGGGCTGGTGGCCTGGTACCGCTGGGTGTCGCCCGCAGCGTTTGCCGAAGTGCGGTCACAGTCGGCGACGCTCTCGGGGTGGATGGCGGAGAGCGTCGCGGCGATCCCGCTGTTGCGGACGATGGATCGGCTGGACTTCGCGCGCGAGCACACCGCCGCGCTCGGGCGGGCGCGCTTCGGCGCGGATCTCCGGTACGGCCTGCAGAGCGTGTGGTTCTTCAACGGGCTCTTCGGCGTTCGGGCGGCGGTGCTCGGCGCGGTGGTCTGGGTGGGTGCGGAGGAGGTCGCCGAGAAGACGCTCACGGCCGGCGTGCTGCTCGTCGCCGTCGACTACGTTCGCAAGATGGTCGAGCCCTTCCTCCGGCTGCAGTTCCACATCACGACGCTCGAGCGCGCTCGGGTGGGCGCCGCGCGGGTGAAGGACCTGCTCGACACGGCGCGCGAGGTCGTCGATCCCACCGATCCCCTGCACTGGGACGGGATCATCGGGCCATTCACCCTTGCCGACGTGTCGTTCGCGTACGACAGCGGCCCGCCAGTTTTTGAGCACGTCAGCCTGACGATCGCGGCCGGGAAGCGGACCGCGTTCGTCGGACCGACGGGCGGCGGGAAGTCCACGCTCGTCCAGCTCCTCGCCCGGTTTCGGGACCCCTCCGCCGGCGTCGTCGCCATGGACGGCCGCGACTTGCGGCGCTTCGCCCTCGCCGACCTGCGCACCGACATCGGCCTCGTCACGCAGAGCGTGCAGCTCCTGCCAGGCACCGTGGCCGAGAACCTCGGGATCGACCCCCAGCACACGGGGACGTTGCTTCGGGAGGTCGGCCTCGATCGGCGGCTCTCGGCGGCGACGCGCGTGGGGGCGGGCGGCGAGACGCTTTCGCGCGGAGAAGCCCAGCTTCTATGCGTTGCGCGGGCCCTGGCGCACGAGCCGGACGTGCTGTTGCTGGACGAGGCGACGAGCGCCATGGACCCGGACACGGAGGCGCGGGTGATGGCGCTGCTCGCCGCACGACCCGGCCGGACGGTCGTCGCCGTGGCCCATCGCCTCAAAACCGTCGCGGCTTTTGACCACATCATCGTCATCGACCATGGCGTCGTGGAGCAGGGCACGCACGCGGAGTTGCTCGCGGCGAAGGGGGTGTACGCGGGGCTCTGGGCGGCGCAGGCTGCACGAGAAGGGTTGCCTGCACGTGTGGGCGCCGGAAGGGAGGCGCGGTGACGAAGTCGGGCAGGGTGCTGGGCCTCACGGCGGCGACGTGCCTGGCGATGTCATCCTGCGCGGACGCTCCGAAGGCGCTCCCGGGGCACCTTGCGCCGTGTCCGTCGTCCCCGAATTGCGTGAGCAGCGAGGCGCTTCCGACGGATGTGATGCACTACATCGAGCCGCTGAGCGCGCCGCCCGGCCACACGATGCCGAACGACGCGCTGGTGCGCCTGCGCGCGATCGTCGTCGCCATGCCCCGGTGCCAGGTCGCGGGCGGTGGTCCGAGCTCGCTCCGCCTGACGTTCTCGTCGCGGCTCTTCGGGTTCACGGACGACGTGGAGCTCCGCGAGGACGCCGAGCAGCACGTGATCCAGGTCCGATCAGCATCCCGTCATGGCTGGGGCGACATGGGTGTGAACCGCGACCGGGTGGAGGCGATCCGCGTGAGCTGGCTGGCGCGCTTTGACGAGGGCACCTCGACCCCTTCCGCGACCGACGGCCCGTCGAGGTAGATTGGGGAAACCTGGAGTCCCGATGTTGCATCTCCTCGTCCTCCTCGCCTGCGTGAAGCCCGGCTCGGGCTCCGACGTGCATGCTCCGTTTGACTCCGGCGCCCCCCTGGACTCCGGCGGCGATTCCAGCGCCGACACCGACACGGACGCCGATTCGGACGGTGACAGTGACACGGACACGGACACCGACACCGACACCGATTCGGACACCGACACCGACACCGACACCGACACCGACACCGACACCGACACCGACACCGACACCGGCATCCCTTCTGGCGACTACACAACGACCTACGGCTCCTTGATGGTGGCGATCCCGGCCGGGACCTACACGATGGGCGGCGGGGCGGGCGACCCGTCCAGTTCCTACACCGACCACTCCGTGACGCTGACGCATGACTTCTGGATCGGACAGACGGAGCTGACGCAGGGGGAGTGGGCGTTGTTCACGGCCGCAACGGACACCACGCCGTCCTACTTCTCGA
>CAIMSU010000157.1 GCA_903844155.1 uncultured Pseudomonadota bacterium
CCCCCGCGCGGCGTTCCCCGCACGTTCGGTGCCGGCTGCCGTCTTCGGCGGCTGGCGGCGAACGTGGCCTTGGAACGCCGAAAAATCAACGCCGAGACTGGCGCGAGCGGTAGCGAGCTCCAGGATCGGCGGGCCAGTGCTGGCGCTGGGCACTCATTCACCTCGTAAGTGGCTGAAAGCGCGCGATTGGCGAGAGCAATGGCCCCCCGGCGCGCGGTTCCGTGCACGAACCGTGCCGGCTGGCGTACTCGCCGGCTGGCGGGGTTCGTGGCCTTGGAACTGCGGGAATTCAGCGCCGAGGCTGGCGCGAGGTGTGCCGAGCGCCGGGATCGGCGGCGAGGCGCCGAGTCACACGCAAACGAGCTGGCCCGACTTGGTGCACGTCAGGTGGCCCACGACCTGGTTGGGGTTGGCGGTGTCGCCCGTGTCGGCGGTGGCGGTGTCGCTCGTGGCCGTCGTCGCAGGGACGAAGCGGCAATTTCGGGGGTCGAGGGCCGCGGGCGGATCGGTTGCCGCGTTGACGCAGAGCTGGTTGCACTGGGCAGTGTCGACCGTGTCCGGGTTCGGGAGGCCGGATTCATCCAGTTCGGAGCGGGTGATATCGGTGTCGACGTTCTTGTCGAAGGTCCCGCCACAGGCGCAGCCGCCGAGCGTGCAGAGGGCGATGAGGGTGGGGACGGGGAGGGTGAACAGGGCCGTCACCCCCGAATCATACCGCGGGGGCGCGGTGCATGGGCCCCTCATGGTGGTCCGGTTGGCGCGGGCGTGGAGTCATGGGGGTTCAGATGGCGCAGCCCGTCATGGAAAACCGGGACGAGCGTTGCGGGGCTGAGTGCATCGTTGCGGGCGGCACGGGCGAACCTACGCTTTTTTGACGGGCACCAGCGTGTTCGTAGTGCGGCAGGCGCGCAGCCGACGGGAATCGCGGGTCCCGCATGGCGTCGGCGCCAAACCGGGCACCATGAGTCCACGATCGCGCCAACTTGACCACCATGAGTCGCTCTGCGGCGCGCGGTCCACGGCAACCCGCGGGTGCAGCCCCCCGTCCGGTCACCAGGCGCAGATCACCGGGAGGCTGGACGAGGGAAACAGGAACCCGGTGCGGCCGGCGGCCAGCTCAGCGGTCATCCAGGCTTGCACGGCCTCGGTGTATTTTGCGGCGCTGGTGCCGACGAAGTCGGACTTGCACTCCGCCGTCTTCGGGGTGTCCGCGCGTGCGGGTCGGGTGATCGCGCTCATGAGCAGCGCGGTGGCGAGGACCGTGGTGGTGATGACGGCGACGAGGCGAAGAGTGGACATGGAAACCTCCCTTGAGCGCCGGAGGGTACCACGCCACCGCAGCCATCACCGGAGTCGCTGAGCGCGACCGCGGCTGACCGCGTCGAAGGCACGCTTCGTGCGGGGCACGAAGTCGCGCCTTCTCGTTGGCCAGCCATCACCGGCCCTTTCGGTCCGGTGTTGGCTGTTTCTTCTGGGTCGGGCCTGCCAATTTCGGGTTTCTGATCTGTTCGTGACGTCCTTGACCCGTCAACCATTCGGCATCCACGAGGCAGGCCCTCCCGTGGCCAACCCTGATCGAAGGCACGGAACTTGCGTTCGC
>CAIMSU010000158.1 GCA_903844155.1 uncultured Pseudomonadota bacterium
ATCGATGAGATCGGGTATTTGCATCACGCGAATGACGCCGCCAACGTCCTGTACGGGGTCGTCGACCAGAGGTGCACCAAGCGAAAGCCCATCGTCTTCACCACCAACAAGCCGCTGAAGCAGTGGGGCTGGGTGCTGCATGACGCGGACCTCGCCGAGGCCCTGCTCGACCGCGTTCTGGAGCACGGGACGCACGTCGAGCTGGCCGGCACCTCCTTCCGGAGCCCGAAGCTGGATCTGACCATGGATCCGCCACCCACCGGAGGCCCTGAAAAGACCCCGTGATCAAGCTCAATTCTCGACAGTGCAGAATAGAGCGGCTCGTATTTCGCCCCGACAGCCACACCTTCGATGAACAAGATGGAGACCTCGACATGCCACGAAACCCGACCGGCCAACCACGCGGACCCAGGCCCCGCGGCGTTCACGCCGCCACCGAGCGCATCACTGTCCGTTTCTCCGAGCGGGAGCTGCGGGCCGTCCAGGCCGCCGCCCAGCACTACAGCCAGTCCGTGGCGGTCTACGTCGCGGACTGTGCGCTGCTGCGGGCGAACCAGCTCGCGGACCGCCTCCCGACGTCCGGAAACTGATCCGGAAATGCCCCGGTCTGGATGCCGGACGAAGTCCGGTGTCCTTGAAAATCAAACAATGTCAAATAGTTGTCCGCGCGGCCTGGGCTATGGGCAAGCCGTCTTCGGCTTGTCCAAGGGACTGTGGGCAACGTGTACTCACGTTGTCCAGCGCGTTGGGGGCGGGCTGTGGTCAACAGAGCGCAGCGCCTGTTGTCCACAGCCCGTCCCCATCGCGCGGCAGTCCCGGTAGCCCAGGCCGCGCCTCTTGCCGACACCGCCAGAGCGGTTCGACCAGGATCTACAACGTGAAGTCCGAGATCCTGACGGCGAGCGGCTTGCCCGCACGGTGCGCGCGTGTCATGCTGCGTGGACCGTCAGAGTTTCCGGAAAAAAGCCGTCGGAATTTCTGGACATCACACGCCGAAGGTCGTCGTGAACAAAGCCCTGGGACAGGAACCGGCCCAACAGCCGTTGGACGACGCGGTGCTCGAGGTGGAGGTGGACGTGATCGGCGTCGATGCGGCCTGCGTCCTTGAAGATCACGGGTCGGACGGGGCTCGACTTCCGCCACTCCCACGGCGACTCGTCCGGCTTCCGGGGCGCGCGGAGCGTGTCCAGGGTCGCCTGCCAGCTCGGGTCTGCGGCCGCGAACGCCGTGAGGTCGGGCAGCCGCCATTCGCCACCGCCTTCGGTCGCGGAACCCGAGTCCATGCACTTCAACCCCGGCAGATCCAGAAGTTCCAACGACGCCGAGAGCGCATCGCGAAAATGACGAGGGTCGAGTCCTATCCACGCTTTGGACGCGCCGAGCATCACTTGCAGCTCGTCGATCTGCTTCGCCAGCTGCGCGCTCCGACCCGTCTCCAGCTCGGCCAGGACGGTCTTCGATCGCTCGGCCGCCGCTCCGATCCGATCCACGGCGTCGATCTCTCGCTCCAGATGCGCTGCGTCGCCAGTAATGCCGTTCTCCAGCAGCTTGTCCAGCGCACGAGCGATGACCGGGGCCACAACCCCAAGCTCCCGCCGGATGGTGAGCGTCTTGGTGACCAGAGCCTTCAGCACGACATCCTCCGGCCGCTGGGTCAGCACGAAGTAGTAGCAGAACACCTCGGGGTTGTTTTTAAGCTTCCGGTCGATGCGGCCGTTGCGTTGCTCCATCCGTCCGGGGTTCCAGGGGACATCGAAATGGAAGAGGTCGTAGCAGTAATTCTGGAGGTTCACACCTTCGCGCGCCGCGTCCGTGGCCAGAAGGATTCGTAGCGGGTAGTCCTTCGGCGCTCCGTTGAAGGCCGTCTTGATCTCGGCCCGACGCCCCTCGGGCTGGTTTCCGTCGAAGGTCGCCACGCGGTTCTCGGAGTCCGGGTAGCGCTGGGCGAGTTGCTGTTCGAGGTAGGTCTTGGTCGCCGTGTACTCGGTGAACACCAACACGCGCCTGTCCCCCCATTGCCCCTTGGACCGAAGGTGCTGCTCCACCCACTCCAGAAAGCGCTCGACGCCGGGGTCCGTGTTGTACCGGGCGGCCTGCGCGATGGACGTCATCTGATCGAGCAGGGCTCGCTCCTCGTCGCTCAACCGCCCAGCCGCTGACTTCTGGGTTGCAGCCTCGACCGCCGCGTCCTCGTCGGCCTGGATCTCAGCGTCGGTCAGCGTCCCGCGGTCGTCATCGGCATCGGGGCCGGTCAACCGCCCTCGCAACCCGCGAAGGTCCGAGGACTCGCCGTCGCCCGAATCCAGAGGCTCGGCCTTAGCCCAAGATGTGCGCGAACGCCGCGAATTCTCACATCCAAGCCTAGACAAAACATAGGTTCCGCCTTAGTAGTTGGTTGTTGAAACCCCCACTACGAACGAGGAACCTATGGGTAGGAGTTCTACCACACGCCGCG
>CAIMSU010000159.1 GCA_903844155.1 uncultured Pseudomonadota bacterium
AATTCAGGTGGATGGTCAGCGAGGGGTAGGCCGTCCCGCAGGGCGGCCGCAGGGGCGCCTTCAGCGCCCCTGAAAAAGGGGAGGTAGCGCCTCGATTGGAACGCGATCTCGCGCTTAGCATCACCTCCAGTTTCTTGATAGAACCCGCGGATGGCAAGCTCAGACACCCCGAAGCGTGGAAACAGTGCCTTCGCGATCGGCTGCGTCCTCGGACTCGTGTTCATCGGTGGCGGCGCGCTGGTCGTCCTGGTGATGGGTGGATTCGCCACGGCCTACCTGTGGAAGCCGGAACCACCCGCTGCGGCGGAGGCCGCGCTCACCATCCAGAACCCTGGCAGCCGGCCCGTGGACGTGCGGTGCTCCGGGAACGGAAAGGAGGCAACGGTCACGGTCGAGGCTGGGGAGACGAAGGTGCTGAAAGTGGCCGGCGCGCCGATTGAATGTACCGGCAAGACGGGCGACGACGACGTCTGGACCTGGAACGCGGACTCAGGAACGGCGTGGTCCGTGCAGCTCCCGATCGCCTCAAGCGCCGAGCCGGTCGCGCCCGATCAGGGGGGCGGTCTGGCCACGGCCGGCACGACGCCGCCGGCCGATGGCACGGCGCCCGCGGACGGCACCGCGCCGGCCGACCCGAACGCACCCGCGACGCCGTCGACGCCCGCCACGACGGCGTCAGCAACGCCCTCGACGCCGGCGGCATCAACCCCGACCGCATCGACCCCGCCTTCGTCCACCCCGGCGGCGTCGACCCCGTCCACGCCCAAGCCCGTCGCCAGCACAAAGCCCGCTGCGACGACGGCCAAGCCTGCCGCCGCGCCCGCGGCAACAACCAAGCCCTCCACGCCAGCCGCAACGCCCGCCTCCACGCCGACGGCGGCAGCGCCATCCGCCTCGACAGCGGTCACCGTGAGCTTTTCCAAGAAAGCCAAGAAGGAGAAGGGCCTCTCCGTGTGGCTGGACGGGAAGTCCATCGGCGCCCTGCCAGTGAGCACCACCGTCGGCGTTGGCATGCACAGCATCGCGGTCGTGGGCTCGATCAAGGGCGGGTCGATCAACAAGTCCTGCACCATCGCCGCCTCCGGCAAGGCCTGGGACTGGGCCTTCGACCCCGAAGCCCCCGCCTGCCCGTAACCACGCTCATCCCGCAAGCTTGAGGTCCCATTGAGCCAGATCGACGTCCCCGTTTACGAAGACATGCCCGCGCCGACCGACGACGAGCGCCGTCTCGCCTACGAGGTCGCGGCTCGCTCCCGCGCGACCGAGGAGCACATCGTTCGGCTCGTGAGCCGCGGCGAGGTCAAGTTCGCGATCTGGGGTCCAGGCGAGGAGGTCCACGGTACCGCGACAGCGCTCGCGTTCCACAAAGTGGTGTTGAACGGGCATTTTGGCATCGTCCCGCACTACCGCTCGGGGGCGCTTTGCTCGATGTGGGTGAAGCTCCACGGACACCACACCTTCACCCTGGATCTTCTGCGCCAGCAGTTCTCCAAGGACACGGACAAGATGAGCCGGGGGCGCCAGATGGTGTACCACCTGGACATGAAGGAATTCGGCATTCTCCCGGTGCAGTCGCCCGTCGGCATGCAGCTCGGGAAGGCGGCGGGCTACGCCATGGGGTACAAGATGAAGGGGGTGAACGACGCGTTCACCGTCGGCATCGTCGGCGACGGGACGACAGCGGAGGGCGACACGCACGACGCGATGAGCGCGGCGTCGGTGTGGTCGCTGCCGTTCATGCTCATGGTGACGGACAACCGCGTCGCGATCTCCACGACGCCCGAAGAAGGCCGGGGGATCAAGGATTTTCGCGAGTACGCTGGGAGCTTTGGCATCGCCTCGATCCGGTGCGACGGACGGAGCTTCGACGACACCTACCAGGCGATGTACCGCGCGGCCCGCTACATGCGCGACGAGCAGAAACCCTGCCTCGTCCATGTGCATTCGCTACCGCGCTTCAACGGTCACAGCTCCGCGGCGGACGTGACGTACGACCTCTCGCAGGACGACCCGCTGATCCACTTCGGCGAGCAGCTCGTGGCCGGTGGCCTGCTGGGCGACCGCGACGTGCTCAAGCGCGTAAAGGGCGAAGGACGGGATTTTTTTGCCCACCACGACCTGGGCAACATCATGGGGCGGCAGGACGAGGAGCTCAAAGCCATCCTCGACCAGGTCCGCGGCGAGGCCGACCCGCCGCCCGAGAGCGTGCTCGAGAACGTCCGGAAGCCGTACCCGCGCTCTCCTGACGGCGGCCCAATCCCCGAGCCCGTCGCCGACGCCGCGACCGCCCCCCAGACCAGCATCACCTACGCGGGCGCCATTCGGGCCGCTCTGGCCAACATCATCACGCACCACGGCGGCGCCCTCTGGGGTCAGGATGTCGGGCGCCTCGGCGGCGTCATGACCGCCACCGCGGGCCTGAAAAAGCGCTTTCCAACCAACATCATCGACGCCCCGCTGAATGAGCCCCTCATCCTCGGCACCGGCTGCGGGGCCGGCTTGCACGACGACCTCGTCGCCCTCCCCGAGATCCAGTTCGGCGACTACTCGCTCAACGCCTTCCACTGGCTCGTGCACATGGGCAACCTGTACTGGTGCACCAACGGCCGCTCCAACTTCGCGACGATCGTTCGCATGCCGACGGACCCGTTCGGCGGCGGCGCGGTGTACCACTCGATGTCGCTCGACGGCTACTTCAGCTCCATCCCCGGCCTCACGATCATCATGCCGTCGACGTCCATGGACGTGTACGGCCTCCTGATGAGCGCGGCGGAGTACCGCGGGCCGGTCGTTTGCCTGGAGCCCAAGTGGATGTACCGCCAGTCGCTCGGGCCGGCGTTTCCGGGTGAGCCGACGGCGCCGGACGAGGTGCTCGCGCTGAAGAAGACGATCATGCGCGGGGAGATCCCCGAGATCGCGGCTGACATTCGCGTGCCGCTGGGCAAGGGTGTCGTCCGTCGACATGGCCGCGACGTGACCTGCGTCGCGTGGGGACGGGCGGTGTGGACGGCGATGAAGACGGCGGACGCGCTGGCGAAGGACGGGATCGAGATGGAGGTCATCGACCTGCGGACGATCGTACCGCCGGACATGGAGATGATCCTCGCGAGCGTGGAGCGGACCGGAAAACTTCTGGTCGCGGCCGAGGATCGCTCGTTTGGCGGCCTCGTGCGCACGATCCAGGGGCAGGTGATCGAGGCGCGTCCCGGCACGCCCACGCGCGGGCTCGGGCAGAAGTACGTCCCCGGCATCGCGCAGTGCCTCGCCCTGGAGGAGGCGACGGTGCTGACGTGGGAGGACATCCGCGACGCCGCCCACAGCGTCATCGCCGAGAAGCCAACTGTGAACCTGGGACGTTCGGGAGTGGATCGCGTGGTGGAGGTAGCACCCCGGTATTTCTTGACGTAGGCCCGTGCACCCCGGCCCCACCCTGTACGCGCCTGAGGTCTTTGCAGCGCAACTGCGCGCGCTTGCACGCGGCTGGCACTACGCCCGATGCGTCCAATCGGCAGAGTGCGGATCGGACGGATCCGCTCGGTGGACGCCCGCACACGCTGGGTTGACGCCCGTCCTCCTCCACGAAGAAGCAGCGTTTTCCAACGTCTGCACCCATCGCGGCGCCCTCCTCCTCGACAGCCCCGCTGCGACGCTGCGCTGCCCGTACCACGGCCGCGCCTTTGACGATCGCGGGCGGCTCCGGGCCGCTCCCGGCTGCTCCCCGCTCCCCGTGGGCGAGGATCTTCCGGCATTCGCCCGGGAGGATCTTGGCCCCTTCAAGTTCGTCCGTGCGCGCGGGGACCGGGCCTTCCCCACCGCGGCCCGCTGGCTCGATGGTCTCCCGATGCACGCCCTCCGCTTCGTCGACCGCAAGGTCTACCCGGTCGGCGCGCACTGGGCGTTGTGGGTGGAGAACTACCTCGAAGGCCTGCACGTCCCCTTCGTCCACCCGGGCTTGCGTGCCAGCCTCGATCTCGCCGGCTACATCACGATCATCGAGGATGACCTCGTCATCCAGATAGCACCCGGACGCACCGGAGGGCGCGTCCCGCTGCCCGCCGCGCACCCCGCCCGCGCCGCGAACGGCCAGGACGTCGCCGGGCTGTACCTTTTCCTGTTCCCGTGCACCGCCTTGAACCTCTACGACTGGGGAGTCTCGGTGAACAGCGTGGAGCCCGTCTCGGCGACGTCAACGCGGATCCACTACGAGCGCTGGGAGTGGGCACACACGGCAACTACCGGCGTTGGTCCTGGTGATGCCCTGGACGACGTGGAGCTGGAGGACGACGCCATCGTCGAGCGCGTGCAGGCCGGCGTCACCGCCTTGCTGGCCACGGGTGGGGCGCTGGGCTCGTACGCGCCCGCGGAGGCCGGGGCGCGGGCATTTCACCGTTGGCTCGCCGAGCTCGTCAGCGCGCGCTGAGCGCCCGCTCGGAAAGGCCCGCGACGTCCGGCAGGTCCAGCGCCCCCGCGAACGCCCGCGCGTACACGATCGTCCCCTGCGCATCGATCACGAACTCACCGCCGAGATCGCCGTTCGGAACGACGAGATCCCGCCCCAGGTTGAGCCCGTCCGCCCACGCGCGCACGGTCGCCGGCCGCAGCGCGAGGAGCGTTCCGGCGCCCGTCTTGTCCCTCCCGATCTCAAAAAGCGCCCGCAGACGCCCGTCTTCGTCCGTCATCAGCGGAATGAGCACATGGTGGCGGGGCACATAGTCCCGCGCGTACTCGAGGTCCGTCCGGGTCACGATGGCCATGTCGACGCCGGCAGCGTCCAAGGCCTGACGCGCCTTTCCGAGCCGCGCGATCGCAACGCGAGCGGATGTGCCATGGAGATCGCGCACAAAGACCACGACGGTAGGCCGCCGACCAAACACCACTGGCAGCCCCGACACAGGTTGGAGCTGGGAAATCGGCACCGGTCGTCCGGTCATCGTCGCATCATCCGAACGGCTCAAGAGGGCTCCAGACCGGCCCCGGCGCCTATCCGCATGCCCGGCCTCGGTCAACGTCCGGTCAACGCCGCCGCTTCCGCCGCCTTCACCCGAAGCGGCCGAACTCGTCGTGGCCGCGCGGGTGAATATGTCATGGCATCGCCGCGCACCCGCCCATCGAGCACCTTTGTCCCCGCTTCCAGGCGGCGATGGACGTCCTCGCGCGGCCCTGGACAGGCCTGATCCTGTGCACTTTGTCCCAGCGACCGGTCGGTTTTTGCGAGCTCGCCGAGCGCCTTGAGGTGATCGGCGACCGGATGCTGTCCTGCCGGCTCAAGGAGCTGGAGGCGCGGGGGATCGTGGAGCGCCAGGTCATCTCGGAGGCGCCGCTCCGGGTAACGTACCGGTTGACCGAGGTTGGTCAGGGCTTTTCGGAAGTTGCCAGGGCGATCGAGCACTGGGGCGGGGCGCTCCTGGCCGGCGCCGTCGAGCCGCCCGACGCTCAGCTTGAGCAATCCGAGCCGTCCGTGATGGACCGCTCCATCGCGCGCTGACCGTCCAGCCAACGCTCCGCGACCTCAGCTGGTACGCCCGCCCGCTCGATCTCCTGCCGCATCAGCGCGAGCCGACGTCGGAACTGCCCGCCGTTGATCTTGAGCGGCCGATGCAACGGCGCGATGGGGCGCCCCGTGTACGCGACGTCCGCGCCGAGGACCGCCGCGGCATGCTCGTATTCGTGCGCCTTCACGCGCGCGCGGTCCTTCCCGGCAAAGAAGAAGCCGATGATCATGTCGTCGAACGCCCGATCCACGAAGCGGTCCACGATGCCGCGCACCACCGCCTCGCCGCCTGCCTGCTCAAAAGGGGTCATCCTGCCCCGTAACAACCGGCTAAGGCGCCGGGGAACCCCGGAAGGATCGTTGTCCCAGCCCGCCCCCACCAAGACCGCGGCCTCGTCCGCCGTTGCCGACGTCGCCCAGCTCACGTTGATCCCCGCGATCCTCTCGTTGTCCTACGTCTTCTGGATCGTCGGCGGCATGGAGATGATCGAGCGCCTCGCGTACTACGGCGTGAAGGCCGTCGCGACGCTCTACGCCAAGGACCCGGTGTCCAAGGGCGGGCTCGGGGTCACGATGACCGACTTCGGCACGATCCTCACGGTGTGGGCGATGACCCAGTCCGTGCTCCCGGTCTTCACGGGCGGCCTGTCGGACCGGTTCGGCTACAAGCGCACCATCTTTGCGTCGACGGTCGTGAAGATCTGCGGCTACCTGACCATGGCCGCGTTCCCAACGTTCTACGGGTTCTTTGCAGGCGCGCTCGTGCTCGCGAGCGGAACGGCCGTGTTCAAGCCGGGGATCCAGGGCACGCTCGTCAAGGCCACCCGCCGCGAGAACTCGTCGATGGCCTGGGGCATCTTCTACCAGACCGTGAACATTGGCGGGTTCCTGGGGCCGCTCGTGGCCGGGTACCTGCGAAAGATGGAGTGGCACTATGTCTTTCTGGCCTGCGCCGCGATCATCTCGCTGAACTTCCTGATGCTCCTGATGTACACCGAGCCCGGCAAGGCTGAGCGTGAGGCGGAACTCGCAACAAAACGGGCTGCGGGCAAGGAGAAATCCCTCGCCGCTGAATCGCTGGAGGAGCTGGCGAAGCCCCACGTCTGGGTCTACCTCCTCATCTTTTCGGGCTTCTGGTTCATGTTCAACTCCCTGTTCGACGTGCTGCCCGCGCACATCGAGGACTGGGTCGACACGCGCGACATCGTGACCACGATCTTTGGCAGTGGCGGCCCACACAACGAGCTCGTCAAGTTCTTCGTGGACATGAACCCGTCCAACACCGAGGTCCTGCCGGAGGGCATGCTCAACATCAACGCGATGATGATCATGCTCACGTGCTTTCTCTTCGCCTCGATCTCCGGCCAGATGAAGGCCATCACCTCGATGACCATCGGCACGTTGTTGGCCTCGCTCGCCCTCTTCCTGTCCGGGGCCTCCGCGCTCGGATGGGTCTCTATCGGGGCCATCGCGGTGTACTCGGTGGGCGAGATGCTCTCCTCTCCCAAGTTCTCCGAGTACATCGGAAACTTCGCGCCGGCGGACAAGAAAGGCATGTACCTTGGCTTCTCGCAGATCTCCCTGGCCATCGGGTGGACGCTCGAAGGCCAGGTCGGCCCGCGCCTCTACGACCAGTTCTCCTCCAAAGACCGGTTTGCCCGCGAGCTGTTGGAGAAGAACGGCATGGACCACGCCGCCGCCAAAGCCATCCCGCAGGGCGAGGCGTTCCAGAAGCTCGTCGACTCCCTGGGCCTGCCCGCGCATGACGTGACCGCCCAGCTTTACGCCCTCCACAACCCAGGTGCGATGTGGATCTTCATGGGGGCGGTAGGCGTGGTCTCGGCAGCCGGAATCTGGTGGTACGGTACCTGGGTGCCCGGGGCGATGGCCCGGCAGGCCGCGCGCGAGTGAGCCTCCCGCGGGACGTCGAGCGTCCTTTGGGCGGCTCGCTCCCATCGACGCCGATCCAGAACCCACATGGAACGCCGCGTTGTTCCTACGCCGTTCCAGCGCGTGTCTATGCCGTAGCCTGCGTGACTCCCCTCCTCCTCGGCTGGACAATCCTCGGGCCGAACGCCGCCTCCACGGGCACCAGCGCCACCGCCGCCACGCGCTTTCCCAGGGTTGTCCCTGACTGGTCCACCGCGTCCATCACCACCGACCCGACCGCCCTCGGCGCCGTCGCCGCAGACACCCTCACCTACCTGCGGGCCATGCAGGGCAGCGATCCGGCTGCTGGGCCCGGCATTTTCGCGGAGATCGGCGTCACGGAGGCCCGCATGGAAGCCACCCTGGCGCTCGTCGCCGAGACGGCCGCGCACAACCCCGCCGCGCTCTCGGACCCCACGTGGCTGACATCCAACTTTTACGTCTACGCGTGGACCCCCGACCCGGCCGACCCTCGCGTCGCCAAATGGAAGCTTGCATCGGGCGAGATCCGGCTGACCCGCTACCTCACCACGATGGCGGAGGGTGTCAGGACCCCCGACGCAACGCACACGCAGGCGCTCTACGCTGACCCCGGCGAACCCTGGCGTTCGACGTACACGCGCGCCAGGATCATGGCGGGGGCCTACGTCACCGGGCCGGCGGCGGACCGCGCCACGCCCCTCGCCTGGCTCGCGGAAAACGACGTCCACGACGCGATCATGCAGGGCTCGGCAGCCGTCCACTTCCCAGACGGCACGACCCACACCTACGGCGTCGACGTCTCCAACGGAATCCCCTACGTCGCCGCGCACTCCGGCCGCGCCCAGGACCGGTACTGGTACTTCAAGGAGCGCCCAGACGGTCCGCGGGGTTGGGGCCCACCGGGGAGCCCGGACATCGGCCTGAAGGCTGGCGTATCGGTCGCCGGCGATGTCTACAACCTTGGGCTCGGACGGTTGATCCTGCTCGACTACCCGGAGGGGAGCCGCACGCGCCTGAAGTTGGCGGTCCTTGCGGACAGCGGAGGCGCCTTCCAACCCAATCTCTGTCAGCTCGATTGGTATGGCGGGGCCTACCCGAGCCACGATGCGCTGTACGCCGCGTGGAAGGACCTGCCCGAGCATGTGCACGCGAGCGTGCTGGTGGCGAAGGAGCGGTGACCGGGAATGAAGTGGGTCGGCGAGGTCCCGCAGCGCTCCTCCATGCCTGCTGACCGGGCCATGGTGCCCCGTTTGGCGCGGGGCCGGACTCATGGTGCCGCAGTTGGCGCCGACCCGGACGTTCCGCCCGAATCCCACGGCGGACGCGGGGAGCCGTCACGTAGCAACCTCTGTTTTCCCCGTGCGGGACCGCCGGGATCTCTCCCGTGCCCCGACGGGCGCACCTCGCGTGCCCCCCGCCGGCGCCGACGCGCCAAACCGAGCACCTTGACTCCGAACGGGCGCCAAACGCGGCACCATGGGTCGGATCAGCCGGGCCGTCAGCCGTCGGCTCCCCTCACTCCGGCGTGGAGCGCGACGGGACGACCCACACCCCCCACACAAACACGTTCCGGTCCCGCCCGTCCGGCGCCACGAGATCGTCGGCATAAGCGAGAC
Source organism: uncultured Pseudomonadota bacterium (assembly GCA_903844155.1). Classification (GTDB taxonomy): domain Bacteria; phylum Myxococcota_A; class UBA796; order UBA796; family SXON01; genus CAIUMM01. The sequence goes on from CAIMSU010000159.1 coordinate 9,019, forward strand.
GGAGGACATCGCCCGCGTGCACCGGCCCGAGCGGGAGGTGGGCAGGGCGCGCACGAACGGCGATGACTCGCGCCTCGCCCAACCCCGTGATCGTCACGTGAGCAGGCCCGTCGCCGGCTTCGTCCCCGCTCACGGTCAGCTCCGCGTCTCCGTCGACGGGCACGACGTACTCGGCCGACCCGTTGGAGTAGAACGCCAGCCGCTTCGACTCCTGCCTCACCGCCGCTCCCTCCACGTGGGATGCCGCCGCTCGCACCCCGCCCTGGAGAACCACGATGACCTCGTCGGGCAGCCGATCGAGCCCGTCGCGCAGGGCTGCCGTCAACCGCGCAGCCTCGTACGCATCGGTGGCCCAAAGATCGTCCGTCAGGGTCCAGCCGCTGTACCGTCCGACGACAAGCCACTCCGCGACCAGGATCCAGTCGGAAGGCGGCCCGGAATAGCCACGGAGGCCGAACCAGGACTGCCCGATCAGCGCCGCGCGGACGGGGTGCGCGGTGAGGAGCGGCGTCAGGTCGTCGCCAGACGCGGGATCGAGGAAATGTCGGGCTGCGTCGAGGGTTCCAAGGCCGTCGAGGTCGACGATGGCTGGGTCGCCGAGCCAGGCGATGCAGCCAAGCCAGGTGATCGCCACCGGCTCGGGCACGCCGGCGGGAGGCGAGGCAGCGAGGAACTTCGCAGGTTCCATCACGAACGCGCGCACATCGGAAGCGGCATCCGCCTGCCTGGAAGAGATGGCCCATGCGCGGGCGACCAGCGGCAGGCACGCGAGTCCGACCACTGCCGCCATGCCGCGCGGCGCCCGCGTCGGCCGCCCCACCTCCCGCAACGCTGCGGCAAGCGCGGCCACCCCAAGGAGCACACCCAACCCGACGAGGTAGCTGTCGTACCGATAGGTGTCGACGTTCGATCGCGAAAAACAGGCGTGCAACCCCGCTGCGCCCAAGAAGAGCACGGAGGCCGCCCGCGCCTCCTCGTCCCCATGCCACCGTCTCCAGACCGCCGCAGCGTTCAGCCCTACCGGAACCAGCCACGCCGCGGACTCGACGCTTCCGAGGACCCTCTCCACCCCACCAAGGCCAGAAAATACCGGGTTCATCGACAGCAAGAGCCCGATCGGAAGCACCGGCCATCCGTGGGCGTGCGCCACCACGCCGTACAGCACGGCGGGCGCAACCCCGGCGCCGACGACCGCTACCGCCTCCAACAACCGGCGGTGAAGCACGAGAAGCACCGCGACCCCCGCCGTGACGAAGAGCGCCTCGTACCGCGCCCCCGTCGCCAGCGCAGCAAGCACGCACAGCGTCCCCAGCTCCCCGCCGCCGATCCTGGCGCTCGGCACACCTCGCGCCAGCCTCGGCGCTGAATTCCCGCAGTTCCAAGGCCACGAACCCCGCCAGCCGGCGAGTACGCCAGCCGGCACGGTTCGTGCGCGGAACCGCGCGCCGGGGGGCCATTGCCCTGCCCATCCGCGTGAATTCAGGTACTTCCGCTTCGCTTGTTTGCGGAGCGCCAGCAATGGCCCGCCGATCCTGGCGCTCGGCACACCTCGCGCCGGCATCGGCGGTCAATTCTCACCGTTCCAAGGCCACGAACCCCGCCAGCCGGCGAAGACGCCGCCTGTCACGGTTCGTGCGCGGAACGGCGGGCTGGGGGCCAATCCGGTTGGCCATCCTCCCAATTTCAGGTGGATACGAACGCAATGTTTGCCGAGCGCACGGATTGGCCCCCCCGGCCGGATAGAGCGCCCCCCATGGACACCGCCGGGCTGCTGGATCTGGACCTGCGCCACGTTTGGCACCCGTTCACGCAGGCCGACGAATGGGCGACGGAGCCGAAGCTGTGCATCGCCAGCGCAGAGGGCGTCGAGCTCATCGACACGGACGGCAAGCGCTACCTCGACGCCGTCAGCTCCCTCTGGTGCAACGTCCACGGGCATCGAAACCCACGGATCGACGCGGCGATCCGCCGCCAACTCGACACGGTCGCGCATACCACCATGCTTGGCCTGACCCACGCGCCTGCCATCGAGCTTGCCGCTCGGCTTTGCGCGCTCACCGGCCTTGACCGCGTGTTCTACAGCGACTCCGGCAGCTCGGCCGTGGAGGTCGCGCTGAAGATGGCGTTCCAGGCCCAACAGCAGCGACCCGGGGGGAGCGCCCGCACCCGCTTTGCGGCGCTGGCCGAGGCGTACCATGGCGACACGCTCGGCAGCGTCTCCGTCGGCGGCATCGACCTTTTCCACGGGGTCTACCGGCCGTTGTTGTTCGACTGTGTGCGGATCCCCTGCCCCGACCGGCCCGATCCCGAGGCCGAAACGCGCTGTCTGGCGCAGGCGCGCACCTTGTTCGCCGAGCACGGCCCCACCCTCGCCGGGTTCGTCTTCGAGCCGCTGGTACAGGGCGCGGCGGGGATGAGGATGCACTCCGCCAGCTTCCTCGCCGGCTTGTGCGCGATGGCGCGGGAGGCAGGCGCCCTGCTGATCGCCGACGAGGTCGCCACCGGCTTTGGCCGCACCGGGACGATGTTCGCGCTCGAGCAAGCGGGCGTCACCGTCGACCTCCTCTGCGTCGCCAAAGGCATCACCGGCGGCTACCTCCCGCTCGCCGCCACCCTCGCCACCGAGGCCGTCTACGACTGCTTCCGCGGGCCCTACACCGCCTGGAAAACCCTGTTCCACGGCCACACCTACACCGGCAACCCCCTCGCCTGCGCCGCCGCCCTCGCCTCGCTCGACATCTTCCGGGATGACGACGTCATCGCTGGCCTCCGTCCGAAGATCGAGGCGTTGCGAAACGGGATCCTGCTGATCGACCACCGCACAGTGATCGAGCGACGACAGCGCGGCTTGATGGCCGCTGTGCGCATCGGGCCCTTCGCGACAGACGCCCGCGTCCCCCACCGCGTGGCGCTGGCCTGCCGCGAGGACGGCGTCATCGTCCGCTGTCTCGGCGATGCCATCGTCATGATGCCGCCGTTGTCCATGACACCGGAGCAGATCCGGCGGTGTACGGGCGCTATCAACGCGGCGCTGTCGCGGGTGGTGGGGTGAGGGCGCGGAGTACCGGCGGGCGGTCGCGCAAAGGTCCGGGCCGGCCACGGGTTTCGGACGTTTTGCGTTGCAATTTGAAGAGCGCGATCCGGGATTTTGTCTACCTCGGTACAGCCACGCTCGGCCTGTCCACGACCACAGCGCTTGCCGCCGAGCGCCACCCCTCGCTCGAAGGGGGCGTTGGTCTTGGGCTTCTGGATGGCGGCAGCGGCAACGGGTACGGCATCGGCGCGTCCGAGCGCGTCGGCGTGGACATCCCCGCCGGCCCGATCCACTCCATCGCGTTGGCCGCCGAACACGCGCATCACGCCGTTGTGCGCGCCGGCGCCTACCTGCCCGGCGCGATCGTGCCCGACGACGCGATCGAGGGCTTCCGCGACCGTTGGAATTTCTCGCTCGGTGGCCGATTCCAGCTCCAGCTCGCCGACCCCGCCGCCGACCGTCTGGTCGTCGAGCCGCTCGCCGAGCTGGCCATGAGCCTGGTCGCGACGCACAGCGCGGTGGTGATGCCCGGATTCGACGCACGCACGACGCTCGGGTCCTGGAACCTCGCGCCGGGGCTGTGCATCGGCGTTGGCGCCGACATCCGCGTCCGCCGTTTTCTGGCATTCATACCGGCGTTTCGGATGACCGCTGCGTTCGAGGAGGATCAACCCGAGTCGGGCGGTGCTGCCGTCCCGGGTGCCGAGGCGCGCGGCGACGTCTCGCTCAGCGCGCGCGTGACGTGGTGATCGCATGACTCCGTGGCAGGTGCTCCTCGACACCGTTGGCGGGGAGCTGCGCACCCGACTGGACGGCGACCTGCTACCGGCGTTGTACGCCGCGGTCTCCGTGCCGACTGCCCAGATCCGGGCGGATCTGCGCGAGGAGGGGCTGGCGTATGTCGACTCGCAGGCCGGCCAGTGGCCGTCCAGCCAGCAGCTCGAGGAGACGTCGAGCCGCGTGGTCAAGCACGCGAGGCGGCGGGGTGTCGGACTTGGCGTAGCCAGCGGCCTGGTAGGGGCGGTCGCGATCCCGCCCGAAGTGCTCGGCGGGCTGGTCCTGGCGCTGCGTCTCGGGCAGCGCCTCGCGGTCGTTCACGGCTTTGATCCGGAGACAAATGCCGGGCGGCTCGTGCTGTGGCGGGCCGTCGCGGCGGCCTACGACATCGACCTCCCCGCGCAGTCGCAGGTGGGCATGCGCGTTCGCGACCTTCCCGAGCTGTTGCGGTCGCAATTGCCCGCGGGCCCCCAGGCGGCGACCTGGATGGCCCGGCAGGTCGGGGTCCGCGCCGCCGTGAGCGTCGTCAGCGAGATCACCCGGTTCATCCCTGGGCTTGGCGCGGGGATCGCGGGCTTCTCGGCGCATCGACGCACGGAGGCGATGAGCGCCCGAATGCTCGTGGTGTTCCGCCGTTCCGTCGAGGCGCAGCCCTTCGATCTGCTCGACGAGAGCGTGGCAGTCGAGATCCCGACGCCGATCCCGCCGGCTGGCCAGACGCCTACCCGCTGATGGACGCGCTGACCGTCACCGCGCCGACGTTCACGTGCGCTGGCGATGAGGTCGTCACCTGCGCGGCGACCGCGCCAGTGGCGGTGGACATCCCGAGCGCCCTCCACGCCGAGGCCGACCGCGCCACGCTGGTGACCGAAGGCGACACGCGGACGCTGACGTTGACCCGGGGCTGGATGCAGCGCCCGGGCTCAGAGCGCGTGGACTTCGACACCGCCACCCTCACCGAGCCCGCGTCCGGAGCGCCCCAGGTCCTCTGGACTGGCCTCACCGCACCCATGGGCCAGGGCAAACTCTCCGCCTTGTCCGCCCAGACTACGCTGTCACCCGGCGCGCCCTGGTCGGCCTCCACGCTCACGTTCGCCCCCTGCGCCTGCACCGACGGCAAGGACACGGCGGTGACCATCTCCGCTCGGGAGGCCACCGTTGAACCCGCCTTCCTCCTCGTGAAGGGGGGCGTCGTCCGTGTGTTCCGCGTGCCCGTCCTGCCCCTGCCAGCGCTCCGGATTCCCCTGGCCCCCAACCGCTTCCACCTGCTGCTCCCCGAGCTTGGCTACGGCACACCCGGGTTTTCGGCCGCTGTGCTTGGGCAGGGGGGCGTTGACGGGTGGACCCTGACAGGCGGGCCGGCCTGGCGGGAGGACCGGGGATTCCGGGGGGAGATCGCGGCGAAAGGGCCAGGGCCGGGGACGGTCCTGGGCGGGAGCGGGTCCGCAGCGCTCGGGTGGGACGGCGAGACGGGCAGCGTACGAGGGGCCGTTGCGAGTACGGCCGGGGTCGACAGGCCCGGCGGCCTGCGGACTGCCTGGGAGGGGGCATGGCAATCCGACGCCAGCTACGCCGAGGATTACGGCCCGGACTGGGTCGCTCGGGGTCTCCCCCGGGAGGAGCAACGCGCCGTCGTCGGGCTCGGGATCGGACGGCTCGCGATCCACGGCGTGACCGATTCGACGGATGCCGTTGCGCCCTTGGAGATGGTCCAGACGCGTCTGCGAAAGGAGTGGTCGGAGAACCCGAATTCCAGGACCGTTGCCACGGTGGGGCTACGCGGCGCGCTGGCGGGCTGGGGGTCGTCGTGGGACGCGCTGCGGCCGCTGTTGAGCGTGGGGGCGGACAGCCACGGGGCCTGGAGCGGCGGCCCGTTACGGATGAGCGGGGCGGTGGACGGCGAACTACGGGCGTTGGACGAGGCGGATGTTCAAGGGCTGGGGACGGGGTCGGCGACAGCGGAGGTGCCGATGTACACGGGCCGACTGCAGCTCTGGCCCGGGCTGTACGGCACTGGGCGCGTGCGCGCGACGCCGAACGCGATCACCGGCGCGACGACGGAGGAGCACGGGTTTGTTGGCGTTGGAAGCCGCGCGGACCTCGTCAGCGGACCGTGGCTGCTCTCCGGCGAAGCGCACGTCGGGCAAGACGAGCTTGGCTGGACCGCCCGGGGTTCTGCGGCGTTGGACGGGCCGGTTCACCTCGCCGTCCGCGCGGGGCGACGCCAGCAGGGCGGGGAGATCGGCCTGTCGACGACCCCAGCGTCCCTGAGCGCGGGCGTTGTACACGCGCTCGCGGCCGACGGCACCGAGACGCTCCTCACCTGGGGTTCCGCAGACCTGCGCCTCCATCGGGCCCGGCTCGGCGGGTCCATGAGCACGCCGGTCGGCGTTCCCGCGCTCTGGACCGCCCGCGCTTTCGCGGGGTACGACGACGGGTGTTCGAGCCTGCTCGTGACCGCAGCGCTCTCGCCGGACCGCGCGCTCCCGGATTTTGGACTGAAGCTTCAGGTTCGACGGTGACCGGCTCAGTACGTGCGTGAAACGCCCAGACCCACGCCCCATCCCAGCGGCACGTTGAGCTTGGAGTCGGCGACCGAGGCAAACCCCTCCCCGTGCGCGACCCAGGTGGACGCAAAGCGGCCCTCAACGCCGGCAGTCACCCGAGCGCCGACGGAGATGGGGATGTAGACCTCCGGGCCGAGCGCGGCGAAGGGGGTGACCCGGCCGGGCAGCGGGGCCCAGCGCGCCATCAGGTCGATGTGGTAGAGCTGGCGGTCGACCCAGTTGGGCTGCAGATCGTAGGGCATGTCCGCGCGCGCGACGCCAACGTCCGCCTCGACCCCGAACCGACCCACCTCACCCAGAAAGCCAAGGTCAAAGCCCGCGTGATGATGGCCGAGCAAGGACGCGTAGCCGACGGTGGCGCCGATCCGGAAATGCTCGGGGGGGTGGTCGACGACCTGCGGCAGCACGGTGTCGGCGTGAAAAAGCTTGGAGCGAGGGTCGAAGTACACGACCTTGAGCTCGCGCTCCTCCGTCGGCGGGCGCTCGGCGTCGGCTCGGGCCTGCTGGACGGCCTCGGCAAAGGTGCTGGGGACGCCGTCGCCGAAGTCCACCGGCTCGCCGTCCGCGGCCTTCGGACGGGTGGCCGGGGGCGCGGTGATGTCCAGGGCGGGGAGCGGGTGGTCGATGGTCTTGACGCGCACCTGCAGGAGTTCAAGCTCGGTGACCTGGTGCTGGGCACACCACCCCGCCAGCAGGTCGGTGACCTCGGAGGGCGCGCTCAGCGAGTCCATCGCGCCACCGAGCTGCGCCCGGACCCAGTTTGCATCGCCCTCCTTGGTGAACTCGGGCTTGACCCGACTGGTGCGTTCGGCCAGCACTGGGACGTCCGCCGCCCACGTGCGGATGCCGTTCGGCCGCGTTGCCGTCAGCCGGTGATTCCCAGGGAGCAGCGAGATCTTGGACGGGTCCTTCACCGCGCGCCCGTCGACCTGTACGGCGATGCCGTCGAGGTCGCCCTCCACCTCGATCGTCCCTCGCCCGCCCACGAGGAGCTTGCGCGACTCGTCGAGCCACACCCGCGTGAACCGGGCGTCCTCCGTCGGGAGTCGCTGGATCACGCCGTCCCCGACCGCCGCAGCCTCCCGGAAACTATACGCTTCCCCCGCCTTCTTCTCGGCCACCCGCGCGATGCCCTGGTAGAAGTAGATGTTGAACAAGTCCTGATCGGAGACCTGCCCGGGCCAAAGAGACAGCGCGGCGAGGCCGTCCGCCACCGCCGCGTCCATCTGCGCCCAGCGTGAGCGGTCGAGCGCGTCCTGCGCGTTGAGCAGCGCCCGGTCGAAGCGATCGCGCTGGTCGCCGCCCTCCGACCAGCCCCCTGCGTCCAGGACCAGGAACAGGTCGATCGGCGTGATGGCAGGCGTGTCCCCGACAACGCCGTGGGCGTAGGTGACATCGTCCTTGCAGGTGGCGTCGTCGTCGCAGAGCAGGAGCCCGGCCAGCGGCGTCGCGGCGTTGGCGAGGTTGACGACGAGAAGGAGCACGGGAACCTCGTATCAAGCTCTGGTCGGCAACCCGGCGAGATCCTTCGTCGTAAGCAGCCAGGCGTCGGCGGGCGGGGCTTCGCCAGCAGGCCCGTCCCACGCGAGGTCCGAGAGCCGCACCGAGCCGTGCTTCGCGCTCACGCTGGCCACCTCGTCGGGCGATAGCCGCATGAGATACCAGAGCTCCTTCGTCCCCTTCTGCCCGACGCAGGTTCGGATGCGCTGGGCGCTGGGCCCGTGCTGGCTCGGTGCCTGGGTGTGGGTGAGGATGGGGAAAGCGCCGTGGAAGAGCTCACGAAAGCCCGCCACGCCGATCTCCTGGTGGTTCGCGTAGGCCTCGTGGAGCGCCGCACCGGCCTCCTGGTCGAACATCCGGCTCATCGTCCGGTGGCCAGCCCGCGCCGCCCGCATCGCCATCGTCAGGTTTGCCCGGTCATTGTCGGTACAGAAAAGAACGACCGCGGCACGGCCGTCCTTCGGCATCGCATCCAGCCAGCCCCCATCCAGCGCATCGGCCGCAAGCCCGGTGACGGCGGGGCGCTCGTGGGGTGCGAGGGACCCAATCGCGGAGTCGACGGCCCGCGCCGACCGGTCCACAGCCACGAACCGCGCGTTTGCGGGTGCTGCGTCCACAAGCTGCTGGAGCACTGAACGTCCAAACCGGCCGAGGCCGACGACGATGAACACCGGTGAGGGCGGCGCCTCGCGCGCGAGCGCGAAACCAGCCCCGCGCGCGACGAGGTTGCACGACCGGCTGACCTCCACCGAGGGAAGCCAGCCATCGCGAAACAGTCGTGCGACGAGCGCTTTCGCGGAGAGCCGGTAACTGTTGAAATAGACCAGCCCGGGGTGTTCATCGGCGAGCCCCTCCCGAAGCTCCTCGTCGTACACATGGCAGTACACCGTCGGCCCCGCCGTGCCCGCCGGGATCAACGCGCGGATTCGCGCGGCAGCTTCGATGTTGACAAGGTCGTCGGCGGCCGTGAGAAAAACCTTGTTCGCATGTTGCACCCGCGCCCGACGCAACACGGAGGCGACCGTCATGTCGCCCACGATGACGACGTGGGGCCCAAGAGATGGCCCGCCGACCTCCTTGCCAGCGCGGTCCCGCGGGTCGCGGTCGATGAGGACCTGCATCTCGCCGAGGTCGTCCTGACGCGACGCGATGAGCGTGCCGAGGTTGCCGATGCCCCCGACGACAGTATGGCCGCGCATGCCAAAAAGCAGGAAGGTGCTGCCGCTTGCCACAACCCGAAGCGCCGTCTCAATCAGCGCGGAGGCCGAGACGAACGGGGCGGCGAAGTAGACCGCGCGCAGGACGGCTGTGTGCGGGAACCCAAAGCGGTTTCCGGCGAAGGCGAAGAGCCCGAGGGTGTTGTAGAGCGCCTCCATCCAACCGATATGCGTCTCCCGAGCGCCGGCTTCCAGCGGAAACGCGACCTGCCCGGCGATCAGGATGAGGAGGGTGCCCCCCACGAGCGCAGGGCCCGCCCGGTTTCGAAGCCCCTCGATCGTGCCGATCCAACGTCGGATGTAGCGGTTGCGACGAGCGCTCGGTCGGGTCTCTGGCACGCCTGCCGCTAACTCCCTGCCGCCCCGTCCGCCCACGCCCGACAATTTTCACTCCCCGTTCGTAGACGCGATCTCGACCTCCGAGCCACGCGTCACCACCCGGGTCCAGCCCTCGCCGGTCACCGTGGGCTCGTCGATCCAACATTCATCGCAGCCGTCATCGCCCTCGGGAATGGCGACGCCGTCGACGTAGACCGCTGGCGTCCCGCCGTAGACCTCGATGTCCCAGCCGTCGTAGAGGGTGCCGGGGGTGAGGTGCACGATGCGTGAGGTGATGGGGTCCGTCCAGGGATCCGCGGTGAGCGTCTCCCCAGTCCCAAGTGTGAACCCCGCGCCCGTAGCGTCGATGACCACGCGCGCGTTGAGCAGGCCGGGGTCGTCGGCCCAACTGTCGACGGAGCCGTCGCTGGGAGAGAGCGTCATCACGGTACGGCGGAGCATGGGAATGGCGCTACCCGCGCGCTGATAGAGGGGTCCCATGCCGAGGGGCGCGTCGATGGTTTGGGCGCCGGGACCGCTGACTTCGTCGCCCGTCCACCAGTGGACCCAGACACCGTCGGGGAAGTCGACGGAGCGGCTGGTGGCGCCTGCGTCCTCCACCGGTGCGACGAGGAGGTCATCGCCAACGAGGTATTCGTTCTGCGGGTGAACGCCGTCCTGCGGGTAGGCGAGGCCCATCGCTTGCACAATTGGGAGGCCCGCGGTGCGCGCACGCGTCGCAAGCTCCCAGAAGTAGGGGAAGAGGCGCGTGTGCAGGACGGCGTAGGTGCGAAAATCGTCGAGCGTCTCCTGGTCGAACTGCGAGGGTTCATCGTCGTTGTAGGCGGTGAAGTCCCAGGGATTGTGGTCCTCGCCTGCGCCGCCGTACTGCATGATGGGCAGCGTTGCGCTGTACTCCGTCCACCGGATCATCGTCTCCTTGGACGGGCGACCGCCACGGTAGCCGCCCGTGTCCGACGCGAAGAACGGGTAGCCAGACGCCGCGAGTCCGGTGCCGCCGCGGATCGCGGAGGAGAGGCCGCCGACCGGCCCATCGCCATTCCCCGACCCACGCGTGAAGTGACTGAGATCGTTGTCGAGGTCGCCCGGCCAGATGCAGTCCGCCACCGTATCGCCTGCGAGCGCGCCCCCGCGCCCGAGGAGAAAACCAGCGTGGGTCCCGTCGATCTGCGGCAGGCCGCTGGCATCGGCGTCGCCCGACAACGTGGGGTACGGGTCGGCATAGGCATGATCATAGTAGAGCGCATACTGGTGATGCATCGTGCGCTCGTCCGAGCCGTCGGAGAAATGATCCGGCAGCCGTGCGACGCCGATGCCGACCTGCGCATCCTCGCCATAGTCCAGCTTCCAGCCCTCGATCCCGAGGTCCGAGGCGGCCGTCACCCGCGCCTGCCAGGCGGCCATCGCGTCCACGTTCGTGAGGTCGACCCAGTCGCCGAAATTGTTGAGGAGGATGGGCGCGTCGACGAACCAGCCGTTGGAAGCGTAGGAATCGTGGTCTGGGTCGGCGGATTCGAGGTAGGGCGTGGACCAGGCCATCGTCTTGAAACCCTGCGCGTGCAGGTCGGTCACGAGCTGGGCCCAATCGGGGAACTGCGTGGGGTCCGGGACCATCGAATTGTAGTCGGTCTGCCAGGGGTTGTCCATCCAGATAAGGCCGGTCGGAATCCCGTTTGCGCGGATGGCGGCCATGTCGTCGTAGACCACGGAGGCGCCTGAGAGATCGTTGCGCCATTGCAACGGCGCAAAAGCCCAGGTCGGCGGAACCTCGGGCATGCCCGTGCGCTGGTGGTAGCGCGCGATGACCTCTGCGCCGGTGCCGGGGCCGTAGAGATCGAAGGTGAAGCCCTCCGCTTGGGTCTGGTCGTAGATCATCTCCACCGTGTTCGGATCCGTCGCCGCGACGTCGAACACCCCGGGCCGGTAACTCTCGGCGAGCAACCCCCATCCTTCCGAGCTGACCAGCAGCGGCACGGGCACATGTGCCTCGTTGTTGCTGCTCTCCATGTCGCTCCAGAGCTCGAATTGCATCGCCTTGATGGTGCCGCGGTGCTCGACGTCCTCGAACTGCTCGCCGAGCCCGTAGAGGCCTTCGTCCTTGGTGACGGAGACGTCCACGCGAACGTAGGGCGCCCAGGCGGAATCGGAGGATTGGAGCAGGTGAAGCTCGATTCCGGGGCCGGTCGCGTCGATTGTGAGGGTGGCGGTGCTCCCGTCGTCGAAGGTGACGGCGTTCACGCCACCTGCATCCGAGATGCCTGCGGCCCGCGCGCACGTGAACCCGGCGGGAATTGCGCTCGCCTGTGCGGGATCCTTCAGGTTGTAGGGGTCGTAGTTGAACGTGTCGTTCGGGTTGGAGACGAAGCAGAGCGCGACGGAGATGGTCCGCGTCACGCCGTTCGCGTCGGTGTAGTCGAGGAGTCCGCCGGGGTTCAGGACGAGTTCGGCGCCGTCCGCGTCGTCGACCAGAGGCGCGGGAGGCGTAGCGCCCGGGAAGGTCTCACCGCCACAATCCGACCCCATCCCCATCACCACGCAAGCGGTCCCGACCACCCCCCTCGCCGCGATCCTCCACAATTTCCACCTCCCGCGCTGGTTGTCCCCAGGATGCGCCACAAGCGACGGATTCACTTTCGCGGCGAGAGGAGGCAGGGACGAGGGTTCGGGCATGAGCGCGCTATAATCCGAGGTGTTTCCCCTTCTGGCCGTCGTGACCCTCAGCGCCTGCGCGCAGCGTCACACGATGCTCGCCCCCGGGCCCCTGGTCGGCGCCCAGGGCGGCACCATCGACCGCACGCTCTGGGTGTTCGGCGGGGAGGACAAGACCGGCGCAAAGCAGCGCGCGGTGTGGTCCGTCAGCTTCGACGACATGCGCTGGATCCAGCACCCGGACATGCCGTCGGACCGCGTGGGGGGTCAGGCGGTCTACGACGGCAAAAACGCGTTCCTGGTCTACGGCGGGTGTGCGGGCGCGGACGTCGCCGCTGGCACCTGCGCCCCTTTTGAGCGCTTCGACGTCGTCACGCAAACGTGGACGCCCCTCGCCGCTGGCCCCGGTCAGCGCCTGCAGGCCGGGCTGGCGATGGAGGACGACACGCTCTGGCTTTACGCCGGGGTCGACCCCGTCACCGGCGAGCTGTACCGCGACACCTGGTCGTACCTCGGCGGCTGGACGTCCTACGGACCTTCGCCCGTTTTCGGCGCCCCGGTCGGGCCGACCATCGCGGCGGGCACCGGCCCGATCAGCACGATGTCCGGCGGCTTCTGGTTCACCTGGGTCGCCGGAGTCGCCCAGTCGACCGCGAATTTCGGCCAGACCACCGTGCCGACGTGCATGTGGGAGAGCGACACGAACGTCTACGTGTGGCTCGGCAACGCGGCCGGCGACGTGTACGTCTGCTCGACCACGAACGGGATCTGCGTCCAGGACGACAGCATGGCGCGCGCGAGCGTCGCGGGCGTGTTGTGCGGGGCCGTCGACGCCACACTCTGGAGCTACGGGGGCGGCGACGAGCCGCCCGCCGGCGACACCGGTGATGTGCCCGCTCGGCCGGACAGCGGGTTCGTCGACAGCGGCCCCAGCGACACCGGCCTCCGGGACACGTCAACGCTCGGCGGATCGCCCCCATCCTTCGACACGTCGACCCTGGACAGCGCCAACAACGACCTCTGGCGCTACCACGACCGCACCTGGAAGCAGATGATGAACGGCGCGGCCGACCTCTCCGGCGGCGGCTGATGGCCGCGCTTTCACCGGGCGATGTCATCGATCGGTACGTCGTCGACGAGGTCCTCGGGCAGGGCGGGATGGCGACTGTGTACCGCGTGCATCACCAGACGCTCGGCACGTCGCACGCGCTGAAGATCCTCTCCGTCGCCGGCCGCAGCATGCGCCAGCGCCTGCTGTTGGAAGGCAAGGTACAAGCTACCTTGCGGCACCCGAACATCGTGGCCGTGACGGACGTGCTGGAGGTGGACGGCTCCCCGGGCTTGCTGATGGAGCTGATCGACGGGCCGACGCTGGACGAATACCTGCGGGAACAGGAGGGTAGACGCCTGGAATTGGCCGACGCCGAGCGGATCTTCCGGGGCGTGCTCGCGGGGGTCGCGGCCGCCCACGCGCAAGGGGCGCTGCACCGCGATCTGAAGCCTGCGAACGTGCTCCTCGCCGGGCGCGAGCGAACGCCGAAGGTCGCCGATTTCGGGCTCGCGAAGGTGCTCGCCGAGGCCGACTCGCTCGGCGGCGGTACGGACGGACGCCACCAGACGCGGACGGGTGCGACGCTCGGAACGCCCGAATACATGTCGCCCGAGCAGATTCGCGACAGCGCCAGCGCCGATCGTCGCGCGGACATCTTCTCCCTCGGCTGCCTGCTTTACGAGCTTGTTGCTGGCCATCGGGCGTTTGTCGGGAACGACATCGTGGAGGTGTTCAACAACGTCTGCCTCGGGCGCTACCAGCCGATCCCCACGCCGTCGCAGGGCGTGCCCGAGCGGATCGGCGACGCCATCCGGGGGTGTCTGGAGGTCCGCAGGGAGGACCGCATCGCGGATTGCGCCGGTCTCCTCGCCATTCTCGACCGTCCGGCCCCGCGCGCCAGCCTGGCCGGCAGCACGACGTTCTCGCCCGACGCGCTCGCGCCCGACACCGGCGAGGTCGAACGGCTGCCGAGCGGGGAGGCACCGAACACGGTCCGTTCCGAGATCCCCTCGCTGGGACCGCTGCTTCCGCTCCTCTCGACCCCGCCGCCGTCGCCCACCCCCACGTTCCGCGACGGCACTGGGCTCCCTCCGCCGTCACGCGATAAAACCGGGTTCAAGGGGACGCTTTCGCCGGCTGCGCCTCCAGCCGCAGAGCCCGGTGCGGGCGCGCCGCCGTCAGCCCCCCCACCGTCGCCCCATCCCTCGCCCCAGGAGCGGCGTCGGCCCTCCTCCCGTCGACCACCCCCGCAGAAGCGCGGCGTTGGCGGCTGGATCCTCGCGGCGATCACCGGCACATCCCTGCTTGGCCTGCTGCTGGTCGGCGCGACGGCGCTCGCAGTCGTCGTGGTCATCGGGCTCATCGCGTCGCGACGCTACGAGGCGCGGATGAACGGGACCACGGACACGGGCAGCCAGCAAAACGTTGCGCCAATCGTCCAGATCCCCAGCGCCCCAGCTACGCCGAAGCCGTCCAGGCAGCCAGGGGGACGGCCGAAGGCGCAACCGGCTACGCCCGGGCCGAGCGCGACGTGTGGTCCGTTCGCAAGCTGGGGTTTTGCCATCCCGCCGGGGTTCAACCTGGAGGATTGCAACGACGATGGCGCCGGACACGCCGTGATGATGATCGTCGGGCCTGGTTCCCCCTCGGAGGGCTGCGCGGCGATCAAGGCCTGGGGCCTTCGGAGCGGGGCGAAGCTCTACGCGGAGACGTCCATGGAAGGCGACGTCTCGATCCTGATGACCCGGGGCTCCGACCAGATCGCCGTAGAATGTGGTTTGGATCAGGGGATCTCCACGCTCACCGTGGTCGCCGGTCCCTCCTATGGGATGGGCATCCCCGGGATGTAGCCGCGGGCGACGCACAGCTCGGCGTTGGCGATGGCCGCGCCCGCTGCGCCACGGATCACGTTGTGGGCCAACGCGTAGAACTTGTAGCCAAGAACGTCGCAAACCTCGACGCGTCCGACGGTGACCGCCATCCCGCCGCCGGCGTCCGCATCCGCGCGAGGGGTGGGGCGGTCACGCTCTTCGGTGAGCACGATGGGGCGCTCGGGGAGCGAAGGCAGCGCGATGGGTCCGCGGAAGGCTGCGAGCGTTGACTTGACCTCGTCAATCGAGGGCTTTTCGCGCAAACGGACGTGGACGGCGACCAGGTGGCCATCGACCACCGGCACGCGCACACACCGCGCGGAGATGGGGAAGGCCGCGAGCCCGCCAACGTCCGAGGGCTCGCCGAGCATCTTGCGAGGTTCTTCGGAGACCTTCTGCTCCTCGTCGCCCGGATGGGGGTGGACGTTACCGAGCATGTCGTAGGCGCTCTCGCCGGGGTAGCCAGCGCCGGAGACGGCCTGGTAGCTGGCGCAGGTGGCCGCTTCTACGCCGTACTTCCGGTGCAAGGGCGCAAGCGCCATGGTCATCGGGATGCAGGTGCAATTGGGGTTGGTGAGGATGAAGCCGCCGCCGGCCTCGAGCGCGGGGGCCACGACGTCGAGGTGATGGGGGTTCACCTCGGGGATGATGAGCGGGACCCGGGGGTCCATTCGGAACGCGCTCGCGTTGGAGATCACGGCGCGACCCGCGTCGCGGAATGCCGGTTCGAGGTCAAAAGCGACGGCCTTGTCGAGAGCGCTGAACACGATCGGGGCCAAAACCGGACCCGGGCTGGCTTCCAGAAGTCGGGCGTTTGGAAAAGGGTTTTCCCCGGAGAGGCGCCAGGGCAGGTCCCCATAGCGCTTGCCGACGGAGCGGTCGGACGCGGCGACCTCCACCACCTCGAACCACGGGTGCCCGGCGAGAAGCTGCGCGAAGCGTTGCCCGACCATGCCCGTCGCCCCGAGGATAGCGACCGGGATCCGCGGAGCCCCGGCTGGACGGGTGTAGGCGGCAAGGGGCGAGGACGGGGCGGGCGGCATCGCTCCGAGGTAGCCCGCGCGATAGGGCCGGGCCAACCCCCCATCGGCCGAGGCGATACCCGTGAGCTTCCAGGACTTTCCCCCGATCGAAGAGCTGATTCCGCATCGACACCCTCACCGGCACGTGTCGCGGATGGTCTCGCTCGATGGCACGCGCGCCGTCGCGGAGGGCGACTTCAAGCCCGAGGACGTCGCCGGTCACTTTCCCGGTCGGCCGATCGTCCCGGGTGTCGTGATGGTGGAGGCGCTGGCACAGACGCTCTGCGCGATGGCCACGCTCGCGGGGGAACGCGGGCAGGCCGTGCTGACAGGGGTGGAAAAAGCCCGGTTTCGCGGGATCGTCGTGCCGCCCTGTACGCTGCGGTACGAGGTGGAGGTGAGCGAGCGCCGGTTCGGGGTCACCTGGGCGAAGGGGCGGGTGTTGCGCGACGGCGAGTGCGTCTGCACCGCGACATTACAGGCCGCGATCGTGTCGGAATCGGTGGTGCTGGCCGCCATTGGAGCCGCCGGGGCGGCGGGCTCGTCCAACGGCGCGCGCGGGCCGGCCGAGGCGTGAGGCGCGCGGTCGTCATCGGCTCCGGCGCAGGGGGCCTTGCGTCCGCCGTGCTGCTGGCGGAGCGGGGCTGGGACGTGACCGTGCTGGAGCAACATGTCCGGGCTGGCGGCTTCCTCCACCGCTTTTTTCGCGGCGGGATCGGGTACGACACGGGGTTCCATTACGTTGGCTCAGCCGGCCGGGATCAGCTCGTGTGGCGGATCCTCGGGCACCTCGGCGTGCGCGACCGGCTGACGATCACGCCGCTCGACCCGGATGGGTTCGATGTCGTCCGGTTTCCCGGCTTTGAGTTCCGGATTCCCGCGGGGCTGAACCGCTACGCTGAGCGACTCACCCGGCAATTCCCGCACGAAGCCGTCGGCATCGCTCGCTATGTCGAATTGCACCGCGCCGCTGTCAGTGCCTACGGCTGGTACAACCTCGACCTCTCGGTTCCTGTCGACGAGGTCGTGCGCGTTGAGGGCATCACGCTGCGCTCGGTCCTCGACGACTGCTTCACCGACGAGCGCGTCCGGGCGATCGTGGCCGGCCAGGCTGCGCTTTACGGCGTTCCCCCTCGCGATGCGCCGTTTGGCCTGCACGCCATCGTCACCGACCATTTCCTCCAGGGCGCCTCGACGATCGCCGGAGGGGGCGACAAGCTGGCGTTGGAGCTCGTCCATCGCCTGCGATCGCTCGGTGGACGGGTGGTCTTTCGCGCGCGCGCCGAGGGCATCGATGTCGAGGATGGCGTAGCCGTCGCCGTTCGCGCCCAAACGCCCGCCGGCAGCGTTCGCTACGACGCCGACGTCGTCATCGCCAACGCGCACCCCAAGCACGTCCTCGACCTCCTCCCCGAGGACGCCACCCGCCCCGCCTACCGCCAGCGCGTCCGCGACGCCCTCCCCGGCCGCGCCCACATCGGCGTCTACATGCGCGTTCGCGGCGATCTCTCAGACCTCCACAACCGCAACCTCTACCGGTTCAGCACGTTGGACGAGGACATCCTCGCCCGACCCGCGACCCCCGACGGCATTCCCTTCTGGTTCCTCACAGCACCCGGCACCCGCGATGCGGCCCGGCCCGGCGCCGAGCAGGTCGTCCTCGCGCTGCTCCAGAGCGACTGGGGGGAAGCCACGGCGCGCGCCGACGAGGTCGGGCTCCCTGGAGACCCAGCACGCTACCGGACCCCCGACTATGACGCGTGGAAAGCCGCACTTCTGGCGCGCGCGCTGGACTCCTTTCGCGCGGACGCCCCGAGCTGGGAGATCCTGACCGCCGAGGCCTCCACCCCCATCACCACGTTCCGTTACACCGGGTCGCCAAACGGGGCGACCTACGGTCACTATCACTCGGTCGCCCAGATGGGCCGCTACCGCCTGCCGCAAAAGACGCGGGTCAAGCACCTCTACCAGGTCGGACACGCCGTCGGCTTTCCGGGCATCTGCGGGGCGATGATGTCGGCGTACGCGGCGATCGGCGAGGTAGTAGGGGCGGAACGGCTGGTTTCTGAGTTGAAGGAGGTGCGGTGATGGCTCTGGGCGCGCAGGCAGGACGGCGGGTGGTGGTGACGGGCATGGGGCTCGTCTCGCCGCTCGGCTCGGACCCGGAGGCGGTCTGGCAGGCGATCCTGCGAAAAGAGAGCGGCGTCGTGGCGATGCCGGCGTTTGAGGCCGTGCTTGACCTTGGCGCGCGCATCGGTGCGCCGGTCCGGGACTTCACGCCCGAGCGCATCCCGCGAAAGATCCGGCGTAGCATGTCCAGAATGTCGCAGTACGCCACGGCTGCGGCGACGGACGCTCTGGCGACGGCGCGGTTTCCGATGGACGAGCTCGGCGGCGGGCGCGTGGCGATCGCTGCGGGATCGACGACGGGATCACCCGACGCGATGGAGGAATTCTGGCGGGAGTACCTGGCGACGAACTCGATCCGCGGGGTGCAGAGCACGGCGTTTTTGCGGGTGATGTCGCACACCGTCTCGTCGCACCTTGCGCTCGCTTTCGGGGTGACGGGGCCGATCCACTCGCCCTGCTGCGCCTGCGCCGTCTCCAACCAGGCCGTCGGCATCGGCCTCGACCTCATCCGCTGCGACCGGGCGGACGCGGTCATCGCAGGCGGCGCCGATGAACTGTCGGTGTTGTCCGCGGCGACTTTTGACGTCGTGCGCGCGGGATGTCGCGGGTGGGGCGACACACCCGAGCTACGGCCTGCGCCGTTTGACCGGACGCGCGACGGGGTTGTCTGCGCCGAGGGTTCTGCCGTCGTGATCCTCGAAGAACGCGAGCGGGCCCTCGCAAGGGGCGCCCCAATCCTGGCCGAGATCCTCGGCTATGGCGAGTCCTGCGACGCCAACCACATGTCCACCCCCGAGCCCGCCGGCATGCGCCACGCGATGCAGCGCGCGCTCAAGGACGCCGGGCTCGACGCCCGCGCAGTCGACTACGTCTGCGCCCACGCGACGGGCACGCCGCTCGGCGACCTCGCCGAAGCGACGGCCACTTTCGAGGTTTTTGGCGACAGGGTCCCCGTCGCAAGCTTGAAGGGGCACTTCGGCCACATGCTCGCCGCGTGCGGCACCACCGAGCTGATCGCCTGCATCCTCGGGATGCGCGACGGCATCGTGCCGCCCACGCGCAACCTCGTCGACCCGGACGTCGCGCCGATCTTCCTGCCAACGGAGCCGTTGCGGCGGGAGCAGAACGTGATCGTGAGCAACAACTTTGCGTTTGGGGGGATCAACGCAAGTTTGGTGGTGGGGAGGGGGTGACTCGCGCCCGCCTTCTCGCGCTCCTCCCCCTCCTGGCCTGCTCCAGCGGCTTCCTCCACGGCCGCCCCGGCAAGCCAGCCGGCGACGATTCCGCGCTTTCCACCATCGACTCCGCGCCCGTCGACTCGTCGATTCCCGCCGACTCGACCCCGCCCTCCGACTCCGTCGACGTCGGCCCGCTCACCTACCCCGCCCACCGCGTCGGCATCTTCTACCTGACCTGGCACGCCTACGCGTACGACGCCATCTCCAGGATCGACCCTGCCCAGCGGCTCACTGTGGAGGACGTGATCCGGTCCGGGAACCTCGACTTCTCCGACATGATCGAATCGTCGGGGCTGTACGACGACGCGCAGGCGTTCCACTGGCACCAGGAGCCGGCGCTCGGATTCTACAGCTTGTACCGGCCACGCGACGGGGAGGCCACGCCCGGGGCACCGTACGGCGCCGTCTCGTACCCCGACACCGCCACCATCGCGGACACCCACGCGCGCGAACTCTGGGACGCGGGCATCGACTTTGTGTACGTCGATCTCACAAACCTGCCGTCCTACGGGGATTTTGCGGATGTGTTGGGCGTGCGCCCGCTGGAGGTGCTCATCGAGGAATGGGGCAGGCTACGCGCGGCCGGCCAACCGACGCCGCAGATCGCCGCGTGGGTGCCGATGACCGATGTTGGAACGGCCGAACCGACGTTCAGGAAGGTGCTGGAGGCCTACGCCGCGGCTGAGCCGGACCTCATCTTCACGCACAACGGGCAGCAGGTGCTGTTCGCGGTCGAAAACGACGGGACGCCGATCAGCGACGCCTACCGCTCGGAGGTGGCGGCGGCGGGCGTGCTGACGGTGCCGATGTGGGGCAACCTCGATCAGAGCGCGCTGGACGGGGGACGGGCCGGCTGGATGCAACCCTGCACCTCCGCCGGGACGTTTACGACGCTGGTGACGGGTGAGACGCCATGCAGCCAGGGCTATACGACGACGTCGCCGCTTGGGACCGTGCTCTCGGCGAGCCGAAGTTTTCAGGTGGGCTACGCAAGCCTGCCGCTGCAGGCTTCGGGTCGACTCGGGGGCTTGACGTTCCAGCAGCAGATGGCGACAGCCTTCGCGGTCCAGCCGGATTATCTCATGATCAACGCCTGGAATGAGCATATCGCCCAGCCCCAGGCGAACAACTACGACGCGAGCCTCGGGACCTTGCGCCAGAGCATGGGCGTGACCGGGTCGACGAGCGATTCCGCCGACTGGCTCTGGGTCGACATGTACGGGTCGGATCTGAACCGTGATTTTGAGCCCACCGTACAAGACGGCGGCGCTGGCTACGATCTGCTCCAGTCCTGCCTCCGCGTGTACCGCACTGCCAGCCGCACGTGCGCGGATTCCACCGAGGCGTGCTGCCAACTCGCAGAGGATCGTGTGCTCGTCCGCAGCGTGCGCCAGTCCGGCGGGGCGACGGCCGGAGACCACGTCCCGACGGTCGATGCCGGCGAGGTCACGGCGTTGGTGGCTGAAGGTGGCTGGGACGAGGTCTGCAACCCGCTCTATGGCCCGCCGGGCTTGTGCGGCGGCGGCACAACCGGCGACGGTCCGTTCCACCTCTACGCCAGCGCCGACACGGGCCGCGTCGCGCTGTACCGCTGCCTCACGACCGCCGACCACTTCATCAGCACAGACGCCGGGTGTGAGGGCCGGACGACCGAGCGCCTGCTCGGCTACGCAGCCACCTCGCCGTCCAGCGACGCCCCTCGCGCCCTCCACCGCTGCGTGACCGCGACCAGCTACCACTTGCACTGGTTGGACGGGCCTTGTCCCGCGGGATCCACCGATGAGTCGATCCTTGGATACGTGCGATGATGCCCCTCGCCCAGCTCCTCGCCGGCCTCCTCGCCTGCAGCCGTCCGCACGAGCAAGCGGACACCGGGGTCAACCCTGCGGCCGTGTCTGCCGCCCTCGCCATCGGCCCGCGCTTCCAATGGGAGGAAAATTTCGGCTACTGCGGCGAGACGTCGTTCATCAGCGCAGGCCTGTACTACGGGCAGTACCTGTCCCAATACGATGCCCGCGCGCTCGCCAGCCCCGGCGTGCCCCAACAACGCGCTTCCAGCCAGCTTTTGCTTGGCGTGAACGACACGGCGGCGGCCGCAGCCATGCACCTCGACGTCTCGGAGTGGCAGGGCTCCAGCGCCGACGATTTTCTCGTTTGGGTGCGCGCGAACGTCGCCGCCGGAAACCCCGTCATCATCGGGGTGTACAACAACGAGTACCTCCTTTACGGCGAGACCTCAGCCAACGCCGGCGACGCCGAGTACGACCACATCGTGCCCGTCACAGCCGTACAATCCGCCGCTCCCCTCGACGACCAGACCTTCCATTCCGACGACACGCTCACCTTCAGCGACAACGGGCTCGTCGGCGACAACACGCCGCAGGGGTCGGACTATTTCTACACGTCTGGCTTCACGGATTTTGAGATGTCGCGGGCTGAGGCCAACAAGCCGGACGCGCCGTACTACGGGCTCTCCAACACTGGGGCCAACTACGGCGTAGCCATCACCGGCGTGACGGACCCAAATCACGAGACCTCGCCCGTTTCCCTGTCGACGAGCGCAAACTTTGAGAGCCCCGAGATCATCGACGGTTCCGACACCCGCCCGGCCGCCTCGCCCGTCGACATCACCGTCACCGTGTCCGGCTTGACCGCCGGCGCCGACTACACCTTGTTCCGGTACAACGCTGCATCTTCCGTCCCCAACGCCAGCTTCGGTGTCCATGCGGGCGACGCAGCCGCGTCATGGCCCATCCATGCGACCGCCGCGACCTGGACCATGACCGAGACGACCCAGTCGAGCGACGAGGCGTTCTACCGCGCCGTCGCCGGGGCCTTCTGACCCGACCGGGTCAGGGCACCCCTCGCCCAGCGATGGGGGCGCGCGCAGACCCGTCGCGTCCAGACTCAGCGCCAACGCGGCGATCGCGGCCGGCGGGCACGCAGCCCCAGCCAGCGCCATCACCCCGGTTCCCGCGCCGAGCCCGCCGCCGGCCACGTCCAACGCACCCTGCTCCGTCTGCCCGGACCGAAGCTCATTCACGCCTTTGTACATGCCATAAGCCGACGTCCCGACCGTCGCCCCCTCGACCGGCGCCCCCTCCGCCGCCAATCGTGCGCCCGAGCCCCGAAACCCCGGGCTTCGAGGCGGTGGTCGGCAGCTTGAGACGCGCTTGATCAGCCATCCGCGGTCCTCGTCGAGTGGGCAGCCTAACAGGTGCCCGGGCGTCGGGGACCTACGCCTCCGCGCGAACCGCCTCGAACAACCGCCTGTGCAGCGCATGTCCGGCCTTGTAGGCCCGCAAGCGCCCGAAGATCCGCGCGCCGAGCAACGCGGCGTCACCGACGGCGTCCAAGGCCTTGTGCCGTACGGCCTCGTCGTGCCCGCGCAGGCCACCCGGGTTGAGCACGCCATCGAGATCGTAGACGACCGTGTTGTCGAGCGAGGCCCCGCGTGCCAGCCCGCTCGCCCAGAGCCGCTCGGCGTCCGCGCGAAAGCCGAACGTCCGCGCGCCCGCGAGCTGGTGAAAATGCTCGCCGGTGACCGGGCCGCTCCAGCTCTGCCGCCCGATGTGTGGGTGCGGGAAATCGACCGTTACATCGACCTCAAACCCGTCCGCGGGCAGCAGCTCGGCCCAGGCGTCGCCGTGCTCGACGCGCAGCGGGCGCGTGATGGTGAGCGGGCGACAAACAGCGGCCTGCGGGCGCAATCCAGCGTTTCGTATCGCGGCGACCCAGATCCGCGCAGATCCGTCCAGGACCGGCACCTCGGGCCCCTCGACCGTGATGCGCGCATTGTCCGCCCCCGCCGCGTGCATCGCCGCGAGCAGGTGCTCGACCATCGTGATGCGCGCAAGGCCGCTGCCGAGCGTCGTGGCCAGGCGCGTGTCGACAACCGCATCGAGCAACGCCGGGATCTCCACACCGCCGACCACGAAGACCCGCCCCGAATCCGGCGGCGCAGGGTCCACGCGCACCGCCGCGGGCGCGCCGGTGTGGAGGCCGATGCCGCGTACGAGGAACGAGCGAGCGAGGGTGTGCTGCCGCATCGGGTTGTGTATACCTGCGTTCGCGCGATGTGGGAGGTGTTTTTCTTCCGGGCGGGCGGGTCAGGGCGGGAGCCTGGAGGCGCCTCGACGAGGGCGCGGGCGGGTCGTCGACATCCTCTGGGCGGCTCGTTCGGCCTTTCCCCGCTCCATAATCCTCATGGAACGCCGCTTCGCGCCTGCGCCGTCCCAGGGCGTGTCGTTCAGGACCGCATGCTCAGAACATCGCTCCCGCCCGCGTCCCGCCGATCACCGCCCACCCCGACGACGTCAACACGCGCCCCTGCGGCGTGCGCTGGACCAGCCCCTCGCGGATCAGGAAGGGCTCGTAGACCTCCTCGATCGTGTCCTGCTCCTCGCCGATCGCCGCCGCGAGATTGGACAATCCCACGGGGCCGCCATCAAAACGCTTGCCGATCGCCACGAGGATCTTCCGGTCCATCGCGTCCAGCCCTCGCGCATCGACCTCCAGCCGCTCCAACGCCCGCTTTGTGAGTGCGATGTCGATCCGCCCCCCCGTCTCCACCTGCGCGAAGTCCCGGATGCGCCGAAGCAGCCGGTTCGCGATCCGCGGCGTTCCCCGGGCTCGACTCGCCAGCTCCACCGCAGCCTCCTCCTCGACCGCCAGCCCCATGCACTCGGCAGACCGCCGGATGATGATCAGCAGCTCCGCCGGCGTGTAGAAGTCGAGGACCGCGTGGATCCCGAAGCGCGCCCGGAGCGGGTTGGTGAGCATGCCAGATCGCGTGGTCGCGCCCACGAGCGTGAAGCGCTTGAGCGGCAGGCGGAGCGTCTGGGCGGCCGGGCCGGAGCCCATCAGCAGGTCGATCTGGTAGTCCTCCATCGCCGGGTAGAGGATCTCCTCAACCGCCCGGTTCATCCGGTGGATCTCGTCGATGAACAGCACCTCGCGGGGCTGGAGCTGGGTGAGGATGCCTGCGAGGTCACCGCCTCGCTCCAAGGTGGGGCCGGCGGCCACGCGGATCGTGGTGCCAAGCTCCTCCGCGATGATGTGGGCGAGCGAGGTCTTGCCGAGCCCCGGCGGCCCGGAGAGGAGCACATGGTCGAGCGCCTCGCCACGCTGGAGCGCCGCGCGGACGTAGACGCGAAGGTTGTCCTTGACGCGGTCCTGCCCGGTGTAGTCCTCAAAACGCCGCGGGCGAAGCGCGGGATCCTGCTCGTCCGGCTGGGCTGCGGGGTCCAACTCGTCTCCGGGGCGCGCCATCAGCGTTCACCCGGGCGCGCGATGCCGCCGGCGAGGAACCCGAGCGCCGCGGTGATCCGCTCCGTGACGGGTTTTTCTGCCAGACCGGCCGCCTTGACACGCTCAGTCGCAAGATCGATCTCGCTGCGCTTGTAGCCAAGCTGCGCGAGGGCGAGGGCGAACTGATCGTCCACCTTCGGCGGTGCCGACGCTGTGACCACGCCCGTGGCCGCGACCGGCGCTACCGACAACTTCCCGCGTAGCTCCAGCACGATCCGCTCGGCTGTCTTCTTGCCGACCGCCGGAATCGCGGCGAGCGCCCGCAGGTCGTTGGACTCGATCGCGAGCGAAAGGGCTTGCGCCGTGTACTTCCCCAGCGCGTTCAGTCCGACCCGCGGTCCGATCCCGCTCACCGAGATGAGCTGCTCGAACACCGCTTTATCCTCCTTCGCCACAAACCCGTAGAGCAGGAGCGCGTCCTCCCGAACCACCGTGTGTACCCACACCGTGACCGCATCCCCGACCACCATCGCCTGTGCGCACCGCAGCGGCACGCCGACCGCGTAGCCGACCCCGTTCACGTCCACGATCACGTCGTCCCCAGCGACGTCTGCGACGGTGCCAACGAGCCGCGCGATCACCGCTTGCTCCGCGAGGCCACGACCGCTGCCAGCGCCGACGAGGGCTTGACCTCCGGCATGGTGACCCCCCAGGATGCCGGGTTGCGCGGATCGAGCTTTCGGGCCCGCGGAGCACGGTTTGCCCCGTTTGGAGCCGACGCCGGGGCGAGACCGGCCACCGCCGCGATCCGCCCGGCGTGCAGGTGGTGCGTCATCGCGATCGCACAGGCGTCACGCGCATCTGCGGTCGTTGCGCCCTCCGCATCCGCGCCGAGGAGCATGCCGACCATCCGCTCGATCTGCGCCTTGTCGGCCTTTCCGCTGCCGGTCACCGATTGTTTGACGGTCGAGGCGTTGTATTCGTGGACCGCCAGCCCCGACTCGGCCAGCGCCGCCAACGCCACCCCGCGCGCCTGCCCGAGCGTGAGGGCCGAGACCGAGGACCGGTGCATGAAGATCACCTCGATCGCCGCCACATCCGGCTTCTCCTCTGCGATGATGCGGCGCAATTCGCGAAGGATGCACGCGAGGCGCACGGCCATCGCCGCAGCGGGGTCCGTATGGATGGCGCCAGCCGCTACAAGCTGAAAACACCCAGCGGACCGGGTGATCACCGCCCAGCCGGTGTGGCGGCTGCCAGGGTCGACGCCAAGCACGCGGGGCGAGGATGGGCTGCGTGGTGGGGTCACGCTGTTCATGTAACTGAACGGGCGTGCGGGCGCGAGGAGGCGGGAACACGCTCGCGATTGGTTCGGGACGCGCGAGGCGCCGCCGTTTGTTGATACCCTGTCGCCCTAGCGAGTCCTGCCCGATGCCCCTCTTGCGCCCGCCTCCCCGGCCTTCCGCCAATCGCTCCACCGCCCTCGGCGGGCTCCTCGCCCTCACTGGCCTGACCGTGGCGATCGCGTATGCACCGGCATTCGCGGCTCCGAAAGCCTCAGCGCTGCCGACGCAGGATCTCTACGCGCAGGATGGCGAGGTCAAGACCGTCACGGGCGCCGTCCACTTTGCGATCGTCGGGGACACGCGCGCGGCGATCGCCTCGGACAAGGTCGCCAGCCGCAGCTCGCTCGACGGCGCCGAGGACGCGATCGTGGCGGACATCGCGGCGAATGTGGACCCGCTGCGGCTGAAATTCGCGGTGCTGCTTGGCGGGATGGTGGCGACGAGCTCGACGCCCGAGTGGAAGAACTTCACGAAGGACTGGATGCCCGCCCTCGCCGGATCCGAGATCAGCGAAAAGGGCGGATCGCGCGTAAAGAGCGTGCCCGTCTGCGGCGTGACCGACCGGACGGGCGACGAGTGGTTGACCGGCTTCGGCGCGGCCTTTCCCGGCGTTGGCGCGAACATCGGCGCAAACCGGGTGGCGACCTGGTACCACTTTGACATCTCGGCGGACGGCAAGGTCTGGCGTTTTGTGGTGTTGGATGCGGACAAGGCAACGCTCGGCTCACGCTGGGACGAGCAGATCGCCTGGATCCCCGACGCGCTGAAAGGCAAGTACGACCACGTCCTCGTCTTCATGAACCGCCCGTCGATGACCCTCGCTCACGGCGCGACCGACGACGACGGGGGCGGCCCGGGCGAGCTTCTGGACACGCTCGAGCAGGCGACGAACCTCAACGCCATCGTCGCCATCTTCTCGGGAAACACCGGCACCAACGAGGTCTTCGTCCCAACCGGACGGCTCGGGGAGGCGTACATCAACGCTTCTTCCGGCGCCCCCGCGGCCACGCTCGCGCGCTGGCGGACCAAGCCCGAGCTCAAGCTCGAGAGCATCTACGATCTGCAGCTCATCAAGGGTTTTGACAAGGCGGTCGACGCGCGCCATCTCGCCGAGACGGTCGTGGACCGGGCCAAGGCCCGCGGCAACTACGCCGGGTTCGTCGGCGAGTACGAGGGGCACGGGTACCCGATCGCCGGGTGGTGGAGCGCGAGCATCGGCGGCGACACGCTCGGGCTCGACTTCCGGATGTGGGACCCCGGCGCGGAGGACGCAACGGCGGCGGCGGCCTTGTCGACGATCTACCACATGGACTGGGACGCGAAGGACGGCTGGAAGATCGGGTCGAATGCCGCTACGCCCTGAAGCGGTGCCCGGGCCGACCCGCCGGGACGTCCTCCGGGCGGCGATGGCTGGGCTCGCGCTTCCGGTCGTCGCCCAGCTTCCCGGTTGCAAGGCGGGGAAGGGCACGAGCGTCGTCGTGGTCGGCGCAGGAGCGGCGGGGCTGTGGGCGGCCCAGTTGCTGCTGGACAAGGGCTTCGACGTGACGCTGCTCGAAGCCTCGGACCGCCACGGCGGGCGCATTCGGGACGACACGTCGCTCGCCAGCTACCCGATCGAGCTTGGCGCCGAGGAGGTCCACGGCTCAAACAGCGTGTTCTACTCGATGTGTGCCGACGCAAACGTCTCTTTCGTCGATGAGAGCCAGACGACCGACCGCTTCTGGATGCAAGCGAGCGACGGCGCGGTCGCCCTGCACGACGAGAGCGTCGTGTCGACGGACGACGCGCTCGCCGCCGCAGACCAGTTCATCACCGACGTCTACGCCTCGACCGGCGACGACGTCACGGTGACGACCGCGATGGACTCGGCCGCGATCGAGGATCGATGCCGCTTCTACGTCGAGGCGCGCGTCGGCAACGAGTACGGGAGCGACGACGACCACGTCGGCGTCGTCTCGCTCGCAGACGACGATGCCTTGTGGTCTTCCGGCCCGTCGAGCTACGCAATCGCCGACTCGTCCATCCTCGCCATCATCGAGCTGGCCTGCTCCGACGCCTGGCCGCTCGTCCAGACCGGCGCGGTCGTCACGACGTTGACGTCCACTCCCAGCTCCGTGACCGCGACCCTCGCAGATGGATCCACGGTCACCGCCGAATTTGCCGTGCTGACGGTGTCTCTCGGCGTGCTGAAGGCCGGGCTGATCACCTTCTCCCCGGCGCTCTCGGCCGCAAAACAGGCCGCGATCGCCGGCGTTGGCTTCGGGCACGGGATGAAGATCATCCTGGCGTTCTCGACCCGGTTCTGGCCGGACGACCTCGGCTCACTCTACGGCGCGGACCACGTCCCCGAGCTCTGGGCGACCGGGTTCGGGCGCACGGCGAACCCGCTGGAGCTCACCGCCTTCGTGATGGGTGCCTCGGCGGACGTGCTGACGGCCGCGGGCGAAGGCGCTGTCGCCCTCGTCCTGGCCGACCTCGACACGATCTTCGCCGGCGCGGCCACCCCCGCGTTCGTCGCCAGCGTGGTCCAGGATTGGACTTTGGAGCCCTTCATCCTCGGCTCCTACAGCTTCCCGTCACCCGGATCGTCGGCGTTTCGGGCGGATCTCGCGACGGCCGAGGGCAGGGTGCACTTCGCGGGCGAGGCAACCCACACGTCGGGCATGTACGCGACCGTCCACGGCGCGTTGGAGACGGCTGAGCGCGCGGTTCAGGAGATCTTGGACCTCGTGTAGCGTCTTTTGCGGCTTCGAGGCCGAGCGGAAGCGCGCGTCCCAAATTTATGCCAAAACTGCGGAGAGCATTTCTGGTACATCTGCGATGTACCA
>CAIMSU010000160.1 GCA_903844155.1 uncultured Pseudomonadota bacterium
GAGCACGCGCCCGCCGAAGCTGGGCCCGTGGTACGCGGTCGGCGCGATCAGCGCGGCGTCGAGGTTGTCGAGGACAACCGGGTCGTCGCCGGAGATGATCGTTTGTCAAGCGGAAGACGCACATTCATCGAAAAGCGGTGTTTCATCTGTATCGTTGTCGATCTGCGGGAGTGACGTGTCGGGCCATTTCGGGGGACTTCGGGTGCGCTCGGTGTCTCATCCGTGTCCGGGGGTCCGAACGGTCAAACCTTGACTTTCGACCAGTCGACGGGCACGCTGATCTCTGGAGCGCGCTTCGGCTTCCGGGTCCGCCCTTTGCCGGGAACGTGTGTCGGTGACGAGACCATCGCCGCGTACCATGAGCGCGCCTCATCGTCGGAGCCGAAGTACGGCCCATGTCCATCCTGGGTACGGCGACGATGGGCACGGATCGTCGAGTCGTCGACGCCGACGGCCGTCGCCACTGAGAGCCACGTCGAGATCGGCGTCGGAGCCGTCGGCGGCATTGCATCCGCTGGCGGTCGTGGGCGAGCAGTCGGATTGGAAACCTGCGGGCTGGAAGCTCGCGGGAGTCCAACGCCGCCTCGAAACACGCCCTCGATCTGGGCGCGCAAGACATCCCTCTCGCTTCGGACGAGCCGCACGATCGCCGCCATGGCCGGCTCGTAGTCCTCTCGGCAACAGTAGACGGGGGAGTCGGGATCAGAGGCAACGTCGTCAATCGCGAATCCCGTGCGGAGGACGACGGCCCGAGGCCGCACCAGAGACCCGTCGGTCATCTCGATGGGGCTGCGTTCGGACTCCATGATGACGGCGGGATGGTCGGTGGTCGTCCACGGCACGGCAAAGTCATCCGTGTACACGATCTCGGAGACAAATGGCGCTTCAACCAGTTGATTAATCATGAACTTTCCATATCGCGTTCGCGTTCGTGGTGGGACTCTGGCGCGGATCGTCCTCCCCCGGGCGAGAGCGCGGTAGCGGGGAACCCGGGTCGTCGGGGAGACGAGACGGTGGAGGTGGGAGCCCCTCGCCTGCCGCCACAGGAGTCGATGGTTGCGTAGACCGCTTGGGGCCGCGCCTGGCAGCCCGCTCCGTACGCCGCTCGGCGTCGAAAAATGACCTTCGCCCACGGGAAGAGTCCCAGAGCCGTATCCCTCGGATCAGCTGTACGTCCCGACCGCCGCGCCTAGCGGCTTTGGTGTTTTCACCGGCGAAGCAGACCTTGGTCAAGTATTGGGCCAGGCGTTCCCGCCAGTCGTCCTTTTCGCGCTCATGCGCCGGTTCGAGGCGAAGTTTTCGCCCAAGCCCGGATTCCTTCGCCACAGACTCGAAGATCGCGATCAACTTCGGGAACCGGCACTCGGTCGGTGGCGACTCGATCACCCCATCAACCGGAAACGGGCTCGTGGCGGCCAGATCCGCCATCGATGCGCACCCCGCCTCCGCAACGGCAGCCGCGTCGAGCGCGCCTGAGCGGAGGATGATGTGCGCGTGCGGCCAGCCGCTCGCGTGGGGCTCCAGGACCCACCGGTAAGCGAGGTCAGGGTACGTGGTGCGGAGGCGGGTGAGCAGCGCGAGAACGCGACATTGAACCCCCATCCAGGCGACTGCGCGCAGGGCGTCGTCATCGCCAAACCCGCACTGGTCCTGCATGGCGCGTTGGTCCAGCGTCACCGTTAGCACCCACCAGGCGTCCCCCTGAGCCTCGTCGGCCCGGAGCTGACCCAGGAGGTCCCGATAGTTGGCGGCTGCCTTTCGCCGAGCGCACTGGCGGCATCGATGGCTCCGGCACGCTCGCGGGGCGAGGTCGGTCCGCGACTCCCCCCGCTCCAGCGTCGTCCGGCCGCACGCGAATCGCTCCATCCGCGCGAGATCGCCCGCCTCGTGCCAGTAGGCCGCCGCCATGCGCTCTGCGACGATCCGCACAAGGGCCGAGTGATGGACCTGATCGTATGGGAAGTATCCGGGCGGCTCGGGTACGCCATCGTGACAGTCCGGCCAGACCGCGTACATGATCGAGCAGCGGAGCGCCCGCCTCAGACTCGCCCGCACGCCGGACTCCCCGGGACCGTCGGGCTCGGACGGCATGGGCCCTCCAGATCGCGCGACCATCCACGCCGAATCGTCAAATGCAACACCGTCAAGCGTCACGATCCGAACGATTCTTGGTCGCTCGGCACCGTCCACCACATAGTCGGCCGTGCCGGCGTAGTCGACGAGGTCGGCAGCGTGCCCGACAGCTCCGAGCACCCGTCGCAACGGCGCCAGATGCTCTGTGACGGTCGTTATCGGCGGCGATGCCGGGTCTCCCGCCACCTCAGGTACCGCGTCCCACAGCCACGGATATCGGCCCGTGAGGGGCTCTGCCGGGTCGATTACCCATTCCGTCTCGCCGATCGCCCGGCGCATCGGGCGGATCGAGTCCAGCAGCGCGTACGCTGCCCGCCTCAGATAGGGTCTGGGCGACGGGGCAGTCGACGATGGGGATCCCGGCAGCGTGCGCATCGCCTCACCGACCAGCGCCCGGAGCCACATGGGCACCCCGCTGCCGCTCATCACCATCTCCATCGACAGAGGGGGAGGTACAGGGGCAGGAAACGGACGCCGCGGCCACTCGACCCCCTGGCGCCGACGATGGGCGGGCGTCAAACCGTCTTCGGAGGGGTCTCCGGGAATTGATCTATCCTCGTTGGACTCCCGGCCGACGAAGTGGCGTAGCGCCTCGACCGGGACCGCTCCGGCCCAGCCCGTTAGCCCCGGGTGATCAGTGAACACCGCCCATGCCCGTTGCGCCGCGCCGACATCAGCGCCTGCGATAGCGCAGGAGTCGGTACCGGCGGCGCGCGCGCCACCAGCGGTCGCGAGGATCTCCACGCGATCAAAGCCAGTCATCACCCCCTCGGTCTGAGGGTCGGCGTCTGGACACGGGGCGGCCACCGGGCGTGTGGCGGCACGAACCGACCCGGTCTCGTCGTCGATCTCGACGCTTCGCCCACAGATCCGAAAGAGCGTCACCTCCGCGCGCTCGGGACCCTCGTAGCCGTCGGGGTCTTCTTTGAGCGGCGCCTCGCACCACGGCGCAGTCAGTCCGTCGCTCCGCTGGTCGGAAAAGACGATTTCGGAGCGGACTTGCGGACGGGCGCAGACTTGGGTAGGATCACGGTGTGTCGCTGGCCAGCGGCTGGATCAGGAGCTGATGACTCCCCCACCCGCTGGCCCCTACGGGGTCGACGCTCGGGTGGACCGCAGACTTGGGAAACGTCGCACGACAGCGGTGAAAAGTCAAGTCTTAGCGGGCATTTTTCCTCAATTTCGGGAAAAACTGACGAGATTAGTGGTTGTCGATGTTCGAGGTTCGACGAGCACAAAACGATTTCAAGAGACAGGCTCCGCCGTCACTATTGATGGTGACGTCACTTATCGCCTTTATCCAGGTAGGATGGTACAAGTATTCGCCGAGTGCAGACAGGAACTCCGGATCGAGAACAGCCGATCCGGGGCGACGTCGGGCATCCGGCGGCCGTTTTCACACCTCTCTCACAGTATCCACCTCAATGAATGCCACCCTGATAGCTTTATGCAACCTCGGGAAATTGACGCTCAGGCTTCCAGCTCCACTCGTCACCCTGTCCTCAAACTCCTCCTGCGTCAGGCCAACGCCGAAGCATGCGATGATCGCGCTGCTTACCAGTCCGCGCGCCAGCAGGAACTGCATCTTGGCGACGTCCGCGCGGATCGCCTTGGCGGCCGCTCCCGGCCCTTCTCCCCGCCGGAGCGCCTTGAGTTCAACAGCCGTGACCGTCGGATCGGCACGGCCGGTCTTGGAGTTTTGAAGGCGCAGCAGGTAGTCGATACGGCGCCGAAGCACCTTGCCATCTGCGCAAGGAAGTGTGATGCTATGCTCCCTTTTGAAAAATGGGTAGGTCACGGTCGCGTCCGGCGAGGGCACGAGCGCGGCACCGCCACACGCTTCCCACAGCGCCTGGTTGGCGACTCCCTCGTATGCACGGCCCTCTGCGCCGCATCGCGAAAAGACGCCCCGGGTGATCTCCGCGTGCAGGAGGCCGTCGCACACGAAACGCTGGATCGACGTCATCGCGAGCGCCACGCCTGGGGAGCGCGGAGCCGGTCGACGCGCGGCGTAGATGCCGACGCCGCAGCGCACGAGCGCACGAGCGCGAGGGGTCGCCGGCTGCTCCCCTGCAACCGGACGCGGCGCCAGAGGGCGCGTGTTCGAGATGCCGTCGCGGAGCCCGCGCTTGCCGCCGGACGGGCGACGGTCTGGCCGAAGCCGGCTCACGGCGTCACCCGAAGGAGCAGCGCCAGGTAGTCCGTGGGGCGTGCGACCTGATCGTGCCCAGACGACCTTGATCGAGTCAGGAGGGAAAGGAGCGTGCCACGAGCAGGCTCAGGTGCCGACTCGCACCGATTGAAGCTCCCAGTAGGCCCAGGACATGGAATGGTGCGCAACCGGACATCCCGTTGCGCGGCCGCGAGAGACGCGACCAAGGGAGCCCGGCGCGTCCGGCTCTCGATCTGCGCCCACTCGCGACCCGCGAGCGCGCCGAGGCCGACGACGGCGACGTACGCCATCGGGCGGTACCCCTCGGATACCATGGTATGAGCGACTGTCCCGAGCCCTCCGACGACCGCGCCGAACCCGATCACGCCGTCACGGAGCGAAGGTTTTTCGCTCTCAATTTGCAACTGCAGATTCCGGACCGTCTCGGACGCGGCGTCCAATTCCACCTGCCGCTCCGCCTCCGCGCGAGCGTGCTGGCGTAGCCCCTGCAGGATCGCTTGCCGTCGAGCCTGCCGCTCCTCGACCTGCTCGTGCTGCGCCGTGATGGCGAATGCGAGGGCCCT
Source organism: uncultured Pseudomonadota bacterium (assembly GCA_903844155.1). Classification (GTDB taxonomy): domain Bacteria; phylum Myxococcota_A; class UBA796; order UBA796; family SXON01; genus CAIUMM01. Next base: position 4,870 of record CAIMSU010000160.1, read on the forward strand.
CTGGTCCGCTTGCGCGTGCTCCAGAGCCTGATGGCTCGCCGCGCTCAAAAAGTGCGAGCCATGGAGCGTCGGCCCGGGGACGTCCTCGACGGGGTAGTTGGGCTGCGGGTTCAAGTTGATCACAAGGCCCCCTGGATGGCCGCGCTGGCCTCGTTGGTGTCTACGGTCTCGACCGAAAGTTTGCGCTCGTGCCAGCCTCGCCACAGAGCCGAACCTCCGCGCCAGCAGTCCATCCAGGCCGCCGCCGCATTTGGAGCGGACCGCAACCACATCGACCATCCGAGATGGCACCTGAGGGCACCTGGCGACCTGATAAACTGCTTGGTCCCACAGCACGAAGAGCTGATGTAAGGGAGTGAATTGCGATCGATGCGAACGACGGCCGTCATTGTGCCACAGCTGAGACATGCTGCCGGGGATCGGAGCTGCTCGCGATGCTTGACTCCGACGACGTCCCACCGCGGGTCGAACCCGGCCGCCAAGCGGTCGAGCATTGCCAACGTGTCGCGCAGTTCGTCGGCACCGCGATCCATGGAGAGCAGTACGCTCGGAGCGGCGAAAAACCGGGGGCTCGCGGCGAACGCTCGCCACCCGCAAGCCGAACAGCTCCCCACCCATGTGCGACCGCCCTGGGCGGGCTTGAAACGCGCCGTCGGGTAGCCGCACAGATGGTGAACCGACTCGTACTTGCCAAGTACACCGGTTTCATTCGTCTGAATTGCGAGGAAGCGCTCGTACGCGGCGAGGCTCCAATCCGGTTGAATGGCCCAGTCGCGCGCGCGTACCGGGTCGGTCTGGGCGGTCAATGTACACCTCGCTCGGGGAAGGCGACGACGGAGGCGCCCGTGGAGGAGATCGGGAGGCGCTCGGGCTCGTCCACATGCATGGTTCGGGGATAGTTCGGGTCGAACCATCGAGACTTGACGATCGAGGCCGTGAAGTCCGCGACCTCGACCACCACGTCCACGTCGTGAGCTTGCCGCGGCCCGCCGTACGCGCCGCCAGCGGAGTTGACGTGCGCGACGGCAAGAATTCCTAATTGACCGGTCGAAAGCTCACTAACCCAGGCTGGGCTTGCGCCCAACGCGGTTAGCGAGTCGATCACGACCACCCCCGGACCTTCCGCCTCAAACGCCGCGATCTCGCAGGTCGCCTCAGCGAGCTTGTAATTATCCGAAATCTGTAAACCCGGGGGTGGTGGAGGATCGCCGAAGAACTTCAGAACTCTGGAAAAGCGACTCGCAGTTGTCGCAGATTGTCTTTCTTCTACCGACATAAAAAGCACGCGCACGCCGCGAAGGCTGAGGGCAAGCGCGCAGCCCGTGACCCAGTGGCTCTTGCCACCACCAGGCACCCCCGTCGCGAGCACGGTGGTGCGTAGAGGGAGTCGAAGGCTCCCATCGAACCAGGTCACCAGCACCGGCGACTCGGCGGACCTGAGCACGGCCGCGAGAGACCGCGTCTTGCGAACCCTCGGCGGAGCCGCGAAGTGCGCTCGCCCCGCAATGGACACCGGAACCGGAACTGTCATCCAGTGCCAACAACGCTGGCATGGCCCGCCGGGAGGCGGCCAGTCGGCATGGCACTCGGGGCACGTGTACAAAAGCATGGGACAGGGCCGGGGGACGGAGTCAATGGATGGGGTTTAGTCTATAGGTGGATCCGCCGACCCGCCACCTCCTCTGTCGTCATATAGTTGACTTAGTTCCTACTATAGTTGTCAAGCGACAACCCATGCACGCCGGCTGGTCCACGCCAAAGCCCGTTTCATGATGGCGACGCCGCGTGTGCGGGTTCACGCCTGGTCACGAAGTATTTTGCGCTCGTCTCGACGCGCCGAAAGGGATCGGCGATAACTGGCAACCGTCGCAGGAGGCCCGCCCATGGACACCCCCGAATGCCTGACCCTTCCCGAGGCCGCCGCCCTTCTACGCATCGGCGAGAGAACCGCCTACGACCTCGCCCGCACCCACCGGCTCCCTGCTGCAAAGGTAGGTGGACAGTGGCGTATCCGACGTGCGGATCTCGACCTGTGGCTCGCTCGCGGCGGTGAAGCTCACGACGACCGAGAGGGCAGGTGACCGAGGCCCCTCCTGAGAACCCCGAGGCTCAAGCCCGGAAGAACATCGACGCCGCCCTCGTCGAGGCCGGATGGGTCGTCCAGGACCGCGACCGGATGAATCTCGGTGCCGCTGTCGGCGTTGCAATCCGCGAGTTCCAGACCGACGCTGGACCCTGCGACTACCTGCTCTTCGTGGACAAGAAGCCCGCTGGAGTCCTCGAAGCCAAGAAGGAGGGCGTGGTCCTCTCCGGCATCGAAGCCCAGACGAAGGACTATGCGGGCAAGCTGCCATCATGGACGAACCCGCCTCTCCGCCCGCTCCCCTTCCTCTACGAGAGCACTGGCGTCGAGACGCGGTTCACGAACCTGCTCGACCCGACACCCCGAAGCCGTCGCGTTTTCCGCGTACACCAGCCCGAGACGCTCCGGGTCTGGTTCAACGACGCCCTCGCCATCAAGAAGGGCCTCCCCAGCGCGCCGGCAGCAGCCACCCTGCTCGGCAGGATGAAGCTCGCTCCTCCGCTGAACACGGCCGGCATGTGGTCGGCCCAGATCATCGCCGTGCAGAACCTCGAAGCGTCGATCCGGGACGGCAAGCCTCGTGCCCTCGTGCAGATGGCGACGGGCTCGGGAAAGACGTTCACGACGGTCTCCGCCGTGTACCGGCTCATCAAGCACGGTGGGGCAAGGCGGGTGCTGTTCCTGGTGGACCGTGGGAACCTCGGCAGGCAGGCCCTCAAGGAGTTCCAGGGGTACACCACGCCCGACGACGGGCGGAAGTTCACCGAGCTTTACAACGTCGCCCTGCTGGGATCGAACAAGATCGACCCCGTCAACCGCGTCGTCATCACCACAATCCAACGGCTCTACTCGATCTTGCGTGGGGACCCGACCTACGACGACGAGCTGGATGAGGGCTCCGCGTTCACAGGCTCCGGCTCTGCGTTGGTACGAGAGCCGCCTCCCGTCGTCTACAGCAAGTTCATCCCACCGGAGTTCTTCGATGTCGTGGTCGTGGACGAGTGCCACCGCTCGATCTACTCCTTGTGGCGGCAGGTGCTGGAGTACTTCGACGCATCGCTGATCGGGCTCACCGCGACCCCAGCCAAGCACACCTTCGCCTTCTTCAACAAGAACCTAGTCTCCGAGTACACCCATGCGGACGCTGTGCGAGATCGGGTGAACGTGCCGGGCGAGCAGTACGACATCCGGACGCGGATCACCATGAACGGCGGCACCATGATGGTCGCGGAGGAATTCGGCCCGCCGGTCGTGGGAAAGCGGGAGCGACAGACCCGCAAGGTTCGCTGGGAGCTGCTGGACGAGGACATCACCTACGCTTCGACGGCCCTCGACCGAAGCGTGGTATCCAAACCCCAGATCCGGCTTGTCATCCGGACCTTCAAGGAGAAGCTGTTCACCGAGATCTTCCCGGGTCGAACCGTCGTTCCGAAGACCCTGTTCTTCGCCAAGAACGACAACCACGCCGAGGACATCCTGGAGATCATCCGGGAGGAGTTCAACTTCGGGAACGAGCAGGCCGTGAAGGTCACCTACAGGCCCGAGCAGGTGCGGGGGGAAGGCGGCGACGCCAAGCGGCCCTCAGCCTCCCACAAGCCGGACGAGGTGATCCAGAGGTTCCGGAACAGCTACGACCCCCGCATCGCCGTGACCGTGGACATGATCGCCACCGGCACCGACATCAAGCCGCTGGAGTGCGTGGTGTTCATGCGGACCGTTCGGTCCCGTGGCCTGTTCGAGCAGATGAAGGGCCGTGGTGTTCGCGTCATCCCCGAGGCCGACTTCCAGCAAGTGACGCCGGGCGAGGCCACGAAGACCCACTTCGTGATCGTGGATGCCGTGGGCGTGTTTGACGACCCGAAGATCGACCCGCCGATCATCCGGGATCGAGGCGTCTCCTTCGAGAAGCTTCTGGAGATGGTACGGGCTGGGAACCGCGACGAGGACGTGCTCTCCACCCTCGCCGGGCGGCTCGACCAGATGGAGAGGAAGCTGGATGACGAGGGGAGAGACGCCATCGAGAAGGCGTCTCCAGGGACCACGTTGAAGCACATCGTGCAGTCCCTGCTTGCCGCGATCAACCCCGACGCCGAGGACGACAAGGCTCGTGAACTCTACGGGCTGGGTCCCGACGTGGAGCCAACGGAGGCCCAGATCGCGGTGGCCCAGCAGGAGCTTCGCGAGGCCGCAGCCGCTGCCCTCGCGTACAACCCGACCCTGTGTCAGACGATCCTCGATGTCCGGCGGCAACAGGAGCAGACCCTCGACGAGACCTCGGACGACGAGCTGCTCAAGGCGGGCTGGGCCGGTGCCACCCGGCTCGACCCCGAGCACCTGCTCGTCCAGAGCTTCCAGAGCTTCATCTCGGAGAACCGGGACGAGATCGACGCCTTGCAGGTGCTCTACTCCAAACCCTACGGGCAGCGTCTCACCCGCAAGCAGATCAAGGATCTGGCCGACGCGGTGAAGAAGCCGCCGCGTGCATGGACGACGGAGGCCTTGTGGGCGGCCTACGAGAAAGTGGAGAAGGGCAGGGTCAAAGGGGCGAGCGGCGGGAAGTTGTGGACGGACATCGTGGCCCTGGCACGACACGCTCTGCATCCCGACGAGGACATCGTGCCCTTCGCGGACCAGGTTCACGCCCGGTTCGAGAATTGGCTCGGGCAGCAAGCAAACCGGGGAAGGAGCTTTACACCCGAGCAGTTGGCCTGGCTGATACTCATCCGTGACCGGATCGCCGGGGACGTGGAGGTTCGGAGGGGCGACTTCGACGACGTGTTCCGCAAGCAGGGCGGGCTCGGGAAGTTCTACGCGGTGTTCGGGGAGGACTACGAGAGTGTCTTGGCCGAGCTGAATGAGGAGTTGGTAGCGTGAGCGACTCCGTGAACAACGACGGGCTGCCGCGTGGCTGGACCTGGGCCTCACCGGACGAATTGGCCTGTCCCGAGCGGCACTCCCTCGGCATCGGCCCGTTCGGCAGTGACCTGAAGGTCTCCGACTACCGCGACTCCGGCATCCCACTGGTGTTCGTACGGAACATCAGGACGGGACGGTTCGGAGGCGAGCAGGCGAAATACGTCTCTTCGGAGAAGGCCAAGGCGTTGCGGGCCCATGAGGTCAAGCCGGGGGATGTGCTCATCACCAAGATGGGCGACCCGCCCGGCGACGCCTGTGTGTACCCGGCAATGGCTCCGGCTGGCGTCATCACGGCGGACTGCATTCGCTGGCGGGTGCGACCCGGCGTCGTCCTGCCGGCATTCCTGGTCTATGCAACTCGGACGTCGCAGGTACACGACCAGATCTTGGAGAAAACCCAAGGTGTGGCTCAGAAGAAGATCAGCCTCGGCCGGTTCCAACGGGTGCGGTATCCGCTGGCTCCACTCCCCGAGCAACACCGCATCGTCGCCGAGATCGAGACCCAGTTCACTCGCCTCGACGCCGCCGTCGCCACGCTCGAGCGGGTGCAGGTCAAGCTCAAGCGTGCCCGTGCGAGCGTTCTGAAGGCCGCTGTCGAAGGAAGGCTGGTACCCACCGAGGCGGACCTTGCTCGCTCCCAGAAACGCACGTACGAGCCCGCAAACGTGCTTCTGGCACGTGTCCTCGTGGAGCGGAAGGCGAGGTGGACGAAGGGGAAGAAGTACGTTGAACCGGTGAAGCCGGACACTGAGGGGTTGGCGGGGTTGCCGGAGGGGTGGGTTTGGGCGAGCGTCGATCAGACCTGTGCTCAGGTCACTGATGGCGACCACCTGCCCCCACCCACGACCGAAACCGGCATCCCGTTTCTGGTGATCGGAGATGTACGCACGGGGCATCTCGATTTCACGGCCTGTCGGCGAGTGGCTCCCAGCTACTACGACGCCTTGGATTGGAAGCGTCGGCCCGACTCCGCGGACCTCCTGTACACCGTCGTCGGGAGCCTCGGGATTCCGGTGCGAGTCCCCACCGACGCGCCATTTTGCGTTCAACGACACATCGCGGTGTTGAAAGCTCCACCGGCCGCGATGCGCGGGTTTCTCTACACCTGCCTCGCGTCGCCGTTCGTGTTTCGCCAGGCAACGAAGAAGGCAACTGGGACGGCCCAGAAGACCCTCGGACTCGGCCCGCTGCGAGAGATCGCGGTTCCGCTTCCACCCCTTGCTGAGCAAACCCGCATCGTCGCCGAAGTCGATCGCCGTCTCTCTGTCCTCGACGCCCTGGACACCACCGTCGCCCACAACCTCGTGAAGTGTGCCCGCCTCCGACAGTCGATCCTGAAGCGTGCCTTCGAAGGCAAGCTCGTCCCGCAAGAACCCGCCGATCATCCCGCCAAAACCCTCCCCGTCCGCGTCTCCCAGCAGGTGTCCGATGTTGTATGAACGCCAACGAGCTTTGCTCGCCCTCCTCGACGCCCTCGGCGGTCAGGTCGGCAAACTCGACTATCAAAAGCTGCTTTTCCTCTGGTGTCAGGAGCTGGCCTCCGAGACGAACTACGACTTCCTACCCTACAAGTTTGGGGCCTTCTCCTTTACCAGCCATGCCGACCGCACCAAGCTGATCGAACGCGGCTACCTCGACAACGACGACAAGAGCTGGGTCATCACAGACACCGGGCGGCTCGCCATCGCTCACGACGCCGTCCGGGGTCAGGCCCGCACCTACGTCGCCCGAGCCACCAAGCTTCGGGGTGACGCCCTCGTTGCCCTCTCGTACAGGCGGTACCCCTGGTACGCGACCCGAAGCGAGATGGCCGCCCGCGTGCTGGCCGGTGACGACGACACCCTCGCCCGCATCGAGGGCCTCAAGCCGAAGCCTGGGGCACCCGGCGTCGTGACCCTCGGCTACGAGGGCCGCTCCTTCGAGGCTTACCTCACGCTCCTGTTGAAGTCGGGCGTGACCATCCTCTGCGATGTCCGTCGCAACCCGATCTCACGCAGGTATGGCTTCTCGAAGTCCGCCCTCGCCCGGGGCTGTGAGAACATCGGCATCGGCTACGAGCACCTCCCCGAGCTGGGGATCGCGTCGTCCGAACGTCAGGGCCTCGACACCCAGGCCGACTACGACGCCCTGTTCGAGACATACGAGCGGACCAGCCTTCCCCGGCAAGGCGTGGCCCTCGCCCGGATCAGCGCCCTCGTGCAAGAGGGCCACCGCGTGGCCCTGACGTGCTTCGAGGAACTGCCCGAGCAGTGTCACCGTCACTGCGTCGCCGAGGCCCTGGAACGGGCTCACGGTGCCACTTACGCCCCTCTCCACCTGTGAGATGACCGTGGAAAAAGAACGCATCCTCATCACGGTGAAGACCTACCCGACGCTCTCGAAGAAGTACGGCGAGACCGTGTGTACGGCAGGCGTTCGACCCGACGGCACCTGGGTGCGGATCTACCCGGTGCCCTTCCGTCGCCTGAACGACGAGGAGAAGTACCGCAAATACGACTGGCTCGATGTCCGCCTCGCCCGGAACACGCCGGACCCACGGCCGGAGACGTTCCGGCCCGTGGACGAAGCAGAGTTCGTGCCGGTCGGCCACCTCGACACCGATGACCTCTGGCGGGAACGTCGCGACGTCATCCTGCACGGGTCGAAGGCCAGAGTCTACACGAGGCTCGGCGAGCTGATCGCGGACGCGAAGGCGAACGTGGCGTCCCTCGCCGTGTTCAAGCCGACGAAGATCATCGACGTGGTCGCCGAGCAGGAGGACGAGCGGGAGTGGAGCGAGGAGCGAGTGGGCGAGATGCGCGCCCTCACCAACCAGCTTGACCTCTTCGCCGACAACACGTGGCGCGAGACGTTCAAGGTGATCCCGAAGATGCCGTGGGCCTTTTCGTACCGCTTCGAGGACGCCGACGGCAAGCGGAGCGAGCTTCAAATTCTCGACTGGGAAGCCGGGATGCTCTACTGGAACTGTCTCAAGCGGGCGAACGGGGACGAGCAGATCGCCGTGGCCAAGGTCAAGCAGAAGTACCTCGACGAGTTCGTCAAGACCGACCTTCACTTTTTCGTCGGCACAACGCTCCAGTTCCACTTCCGGGCGCCGAACCCATGGGTGATCATCGGCGTCTTCCCCGTCCCCCACCAACGTCAAGCCAGTCTGTTTGGACCGTAGAGGCTCCCGCGATGTCCGATCCCAACACCCTCGTCAACAAGCTCTGGTCCTACTGTCAGGTCCTGCGGGACGACGGCCTCTCCTACGGCGACTATCTCGAACAGCTCACCTACCTGCTGTTCCTCAAGATGGCCGACGAGTACACGGCCGCTCCATGGAAACGCCCGTCTCCCGTGCCCGAGGGCTTCGGCTGGCCCGCCCTCATGGGGAAGGACGGCGACGCCCTCGAAGTCCACTACAGGAAAACCCTCGAACACCTTGGGAAGCAGCACGGTCTGCTCGGCCTCGTGTTCCGAAAGGCCCAGAACAAGATCCAGGACCCAGCCAAGCTCCGTCGCCTGATCGCCGATCTCATCGACCGCGAGAAGTGGGTCACGGTCGGGGTGGATGTGAAGGGCGACGCCTACGAGGGGCTGCTTGAACGCAACGCCCAGGACACCAAGTCAGGGGCCGGGCAGTATTTCACGCCCCGCCCGTTGATCGACGCAATGGTTGCATGCGTCAACCCCACGCCCGGGGAGAGCATCATCGACCCCGCGTGCGGCACCGCCGGCTTTCTGCTCGCCGCACATGCCTTCCTCACGGACGAGAAGCACAACCCGAACCTCACGCAGGAGCAACGCGAACACCTACGCCTGGATGCCCTCCGTGGGGTGGAGATCGTCCATGAGGTCACGCGGCTCGCCGCGATGAACCTGCTCCTCCACGGGGTCGGCCCGACGCCCTACGAGCTGGACGAGGTGCGACGGGGCTTGATCGCGAAGGGCGTGTCTGAGGAGCAGGCGGATGGGCAGATCGATGCCCGGCTCCCCGTCCGCACCTCCGACGCCCTCCGCAAGCTCGGGGACACGAGGTACACCGTCGTGCTCACGAACCCGCCCTTCGGAAAGAAGTCCAGCGTCATGGTCGTCACGGACGAGGGCGAGACGGCGAGCGAGCGGTCGGTCTACGAACGCGACGACTTCTGGGCGTCCACCACGAACAAGCAGCTCAACTTCGTACAGCACGTCAAGTCTCTGCTCGCCATCCACGGTCGGGCTGCCATCGTCGTGCCGGACAACGTGCTGTTCGAGGGTGGTGCTGGTGAGACCATCCGTCGTCAGCTGCTCAAGGAGTGCGACGTTCACACGCTTCTCCGGCTCCCGACGGGCATCTTCTACGCACAGGGGGTCAAGGCCAACGTCGTCTTCTTCGACCGAAAGCCAGCGTCACCGACCGCATGGACGAAGAAGCTCTGGGTCTACGACCTGCGCACGAACCAGCACTTCACGCTCAAGACCAACAGGATGAAGCGGGAGGACCTCGACGAGTTCGTTGGGCTCTACTCGGCCGCGGACAGGTCAAAGCGGTCAGCGACATGGTCGGAGACGACGCCCGAGGGGCGATGGCGCTTCTACGGCTACGACGACATGGTGAACCGCGACAAGTGCAGCCTCGACCTGTTCTGGTTGAAGGACGACAGCTTGATGGACGCTGACTCGTTGGACGATCCCGACGTGATCGCCGGGGAGATCGCGGATGATCTGCGGTCGGCGTTGGAGCAGATCGAGGAGATCCTGGGGGATATGCGGGTGGGGGCACCATGAGCGACCCCACCACGCCAGCAGTCTCGCCGACGCTTCGGTGGCGAGGGTTGGGCCTGTTCATCCAACCCGCTGCGGCGAAGGGTAAGCCCGATGTCCACTGAAAGGCCGAAGCAAGCCGAGACCGGGCTGGTAGTCGCTGGAGGCGGGCAATTCGCTCCGCCTGGGCCGTCCCCCCTCGGCGATCTTCTGCGTGGCCAGTTGGCGGCTCCGCCCGGTCAAACCTTCGACCTGGCCGGGGCCGTCACGGCCACTCACGTCCCCGTGAGCCGCCCGCTCTTGCCCCTCTTCGAGGCCATCTCTAACTCCATCTACGCCCTCGGGGAAGGGGGCAGTGGTGGAGCAATTCGGGTCAAAGTTCTCCGGGATCCGAGGCAAACCGAGTTCGCCTTTGAAGGCCGAACCGGACAGGCTGGCACCATCATCGGGTTCACCGTGACCGACGACGGCGTCGGGTTCGATGAGCGGCACATCCGATCGTTTCAGACTCTCTACAGTCCGCTGAAGAAACTCTCGGGCGGCAAAGGCATCGGCCGGTACACCTGGTTCAAGGCGTTTTCTGTCGTGGAGATCACGAGCCACTATGTGTCGCCAACAGGAATCAAGGCCCGGCGTTGGAAGTATATGGATGGAGACGCCGAGCTGCGAGCGTGGGAGGATGTTCCTGCGACCCGGAGCACCGCTGGCTCCGAGGTGACCCTCAGAGGCATGCGAGCCGAATACGAGGCTCGATGCCCGAAGGGTGTGGACACCATCGCCTACCGGATCGTCGACCACTTCCTCGTCCTTCACGTTTTGCAGGCTCTGCCGAAGATTTTCGTAGAGGGTGACGGTGACGAGGGCGTGTTTGAGGCCAACTCGATCTACCAGGATGTGATCGTTCGGAGCGAGCGTATCCAGTGCCGCGTCCTCGACACTCACGACTTCACGGTTCACCTGCTGATGCTTAGGCACCATGCGGAATTACCTGGTGCGATCGCCTACTGTGCGGGCGGCCGGGCGGTCGATGAGCACGACCCTGACACCGTCATCGCCGACGTGCCCAAGTCCTTTGCTGGCCCCGACGGACGCCTCCTGTCGTTCCGAGCCTACGTCTCGGGCAAGCTCCTTGAGGACCACCACGACTCGTTCCGAAGCGTTTTCTACTTCGACAAGGGTGCCCGTGGACAGAGGGTTTTGTACCCCGACAGACCCTCGTGGGTGAACATCCAGGAGGCCCTCCAACCTGCGTGCGAGACCTTCATCAAGAACGAGATCGCTGCGGCTCGGGTGGGGCGAGACGAAAAGGTTGAGAGGCACCTTGAAAACGCACCGTGGTACCGCAGTGTGCTGGCCGCCCGGCCCGAGGTGAAGGGCAAGATCCCGGTGACGTCGGGTGAGCAGGCCATCGAGATGGCCCTCTACAAGGCCACGCTGGACTGGAGAGTCGAAGTCTTCGAGCGTGGAGCCCAGCTACTCGACGAGCTGAAATCGGAGGGTGCCGACTTCGACGCCCTCCGCGAAAAACTGTGGACTCACCAGGAGACTCTGAAGACCGAGGCCCTGGGTGATCTCACGAGATACATCCATCATCGACGCGCCGTGTTGCAGTTCTTGGAGAACTATCTGTCTCACATCGGCGGCACGAAGGCCCATGTGCAGGAGAAGGTGGTTCACGACCTCTTCTTTCGCCGCGGTACGGACTCCACGACCACGGGCTACTTCTCGCACAACCTGTGGGTTCTGGATGACCAGCTGACGTTCCATCACTATGCGGCTTCCGACCTTGCCCTCAGTGCCCATCGGGGCCACAAGCGGAAGAGTCGCAAGGAACCCGATGTTGCCGTGTACTCCCGCGCGATCTTCACCGAACGCGACGACGAACAGGCGCTTTGCACCTCCGTCGTCATCATCGAGTTCAAGAAGCCTGGGCGGCATGCCTTCGGAACTGACGACGACCCTGTCCAACAAGTCCGCAACTACGCCGACTTGATCCACACCGGCACGGCCAAAACCGACGATGGCAAGACCATCGAGGTGGGCGAGGGCACGAGGTACTTCGGGTACGTCATCGCCGACCCGTCACGGGACCTCAACGAGATCGTGAAGCACTATGGGATGCGGCAGCTTCCCAACGGCTCAGGTTGGGCCCACTCCTTCTCTGGTGACGACTCGGAGATCTACGTCGAGATGCTCACCTACACACAGGCGTTGGTGATGGCGAAGCGTCGGAACGCAGCCTTCTTCCACCTTCTCGGGGTTCGGGGAAAGCTGACGCCGTAGGGGCGATGTTCCGTGTCATCGCGTGCTCGGGTGTCGCTGGCCATAGAAGGCAACCCGCGGACGTGGTGGCGGGCCGGAGCGGTCTCGGAGTCGACCATGACCACCGCATACTCTTACTTATACCTACACTTGTTCCCCGTGGCGATCGCCAAAACGCTTCACGAGCGAAGCGTTTTTTGGGCTGGACCCGGCCGGAGGGGAAGGCTACACCTCCTTCGGAGTCCGCCGTCCATGTCCTTCGGAACGCAGTCCACCCGTGAGATCAACGCGATCGCGAAGCAGGCCCGTGCCTTGCATGGTGCAGGAGACACCGCCGGGGCCATGAGCCTGCTGCAGGCCGCCATCTTGAGCCCCCGGTACTCCGTGGGGGTCCACGGCCTACGTCGGCTGCTGACCTTGCTCTCGACTCCGCAGCATGCGAGGCCGGCGGACACCCTGAAGGATGACCACATGGCGATCCTTGATGAAGAACTGGGCATTTATGCCCTCGTGCTTGTCCCGACCGTCGGAGACTTCGACGCGGTACACGTCGCGTACGCCTCCGCCAACGAGCAGCGTGGTGGAGCCCTTGCCTGCCAGATGCTGGTCGGGGAGGGGCTCGATGAAGCGGAAAACCGGCTGGTTGAACGCGGGCTCCGTCGCGTAGAGCCCGAACACTTTCACCCGGCGTTTCGATTGCTGTAGCTCGCGAGTTGGACCTGCCGAGTCCACCGCGGGTGGACATCGGCGAGTGCGGCTGCCGTCATCCAGTAGACCCGCCGTTCTCAGGTCGTGGGGCGCCCGAGGCTCAAGCCAAGCGGCCAGCACGCCCGGGCGAGCCTCCTGGGCTCACGGCCGCGCCATCTCCCTCAACACCCGAAGGGCCAGTTCTCGCCTCTCGTCGGGCACCCGAGTCCACACCCCCGCCGCCTCGGCATCTCCCGGTCGCCAGGGCGACACCGGGATCTCCCCTCCAGCAGTCACGAACAGCGCGGAGAAGGGCACACCGAGGGCGTCAGCGACACGTCGCATGCGGGGGAGCGACAGCGAACTTCGCCCGGTTTCGGCTCGCTGGTAGGACTGGGGATCCAGACCCGCCGCCTCGGCGACGACCGCTTGCGTCATCCCCATCGCATGCCGCAGCTCCGCGATCCTCGCACCGATCGTGGTCAGGAGTTGCTGGTCGACGTCGTTTCGGAGCATGGACGGACTCTGCCCCTCGCCGCCCCTCGGGTGAAGCGCGAATCGCATCGCGCACATGGCACGATGTTATTTGATATGCTCGAGCGCTCTCATCCTGCCTGTCTCCCACGACGCCTCTGCACGGGCTATCCGGGAAACCCGACCTGAAAACCGAACAACTGAAGGTGTCCTTTGCTGCTACTCGTCGCCCACGCGCTCGCAGCCGACCCGGTCGTGTGCGCCCGGAACTACGACACCACCGAGGTCATCGACGCCGCGACGTCGGCCGAGAGTGCATTCGGGCGGCTCGACGCCAAGGCGGTCGCGGCAGCCCGCGGGACGATGGAGTCTCGCTTGACCTGCCTCGGCGAGATCGTCAGTCCGGCCGCGGTCGCGCGGGTCGAAAGGGTCGAGGCCCTCAGCGCCTTCGTAGACGGTCGGCCCGAACAGGTACCTCTGGCCCTCGCAGGACTTTTTTCGGCGGAGCCGGGGCATCAGATCCCTACGGCGCTGATCCCGGAGGGCCACCCCATCCGGGACCTCATCGCGCCAGCGATGCTGCTCTTGCGGGATGATCCCGGGGCTGTGCTGCCTGTTCCCACCAGTGGTTGGATCGAGGTCGACGGCGCGCACGCGCTCTTGGTACCGACGCAGCGCGCGGCCGTCCTACAGCAGATCGATGGGCAGGGTCAGGTCGTGGCGACGCACTTCCGATGGCCAGACGAGGTGGGGTACACCTGGGTGGTCACGGTGGCGGCGTCTACGGCCCCCGCCGTCGCGTCGTCCAAACCCGCACAGAAGACTCTGGTCACGGGGAGAACGACCGCCAAGGCCCCCCCACCCCCGAGTTCTACGGGTCCGTGGACGCACCGGGCGCCTCTGATTGGAGTTGCGGTGGCATCGTTGGCCGCGTCGGCCGCCCTCTACGCGGTCGCGGCTGATGACTACCACGCGTTCGACGCCTCCCCGGTTCAAGGGGCGGACGCGACCGCCCAAGAGCGCGCGGACTACCTCGCCCAACTGCAGGCGATGCAGGCCAAGACGAACCCGCTCACCTATGCCTGCTGGGCAGCGGGTGGAGTTGGAATCGCGCTCGGCGTGGGCACGGTCGTGACATGGTGATCGCTCTCCTTTCGGTCGGCTGCACCCTGATCAGCGACAAGGCCATCCTGGCGAAGTTCACAGATCCAACGGGCGATTCCTCGGTCTTGGACTCAGCCGACACCGCGGGCGCCACGGACTCTGGCACCTCCGTGGACGCCGATGGCGACGGCTACAGCGGTTCTCAAGGCGACTGCGACGACGCCGACCCCTCCGTCAACCCGGGGGCGACCGAGGACTGCTCCACACCCGCGGACGACAATTGCGACGGCAGCACCGACGACCTCAACGCCGTCGGCTGCGCGACGTTCTACGCGGACGCCGACGGGGACGGATACGGAGGACTCGCGGGAGCGTGTCTATGCGTCGCGTCCGCTGTCTTCTCGCTCGCCACGAGCGATGACTGCGATGACGGCAACGCCGCGGTCAACCCGGGCGCCGCGGAGGTGTGCGAGGACGGGATCGACAATAACTGCGACGGAAGCGCCGATCAATGTGGCCCCGCGTCGGGCTCCCTGACGACCGCCGTCGCTTACGTTGGAGAGGTCGCGACACCCGAGTCGGGCGCCGCAGTCGCCGGTTTGGGGGACGTGAATGCCGACGGCTACGATGACGTTCTGGTGGGGGCGGGCTACAACCCGGGACCGGGCGCGGCGTACCTCGTCCTCGGCAGTGCCGCACCGGCGTCAGGAGACCTCTCTGCCGGACCCACCTACACCGGAAATGGAAGCTCTTCCGAGAGGGCGGGGTGCGCGGTCGCGGGGGTCGGGGACATCAACGGGGATGGATACGACGACGCTGTTGTGGGTGCTTGGGATAACGCCCGAGGCGGCGAGAACGCCGGGGCCGCGTATGTCCTGCTCGGGGGCTCAATACCCGCGTCAGCGTCGTTGGGCTCAGAGATCACCTTTTTGGGACCAGCAGGCGATGAGGCGGGGTTTTCCGTGTCGGGCGCGGGTGATGTGAACGCCGATGGGCTGGGGGACCTCTTGATCGGCGCCCTCGGCGACATGGCGGGCGGGCACGACGCCGGAACGCCCGCTGGGGCTGCGTTCCTGGTTTTGGGTTCCCCGAACCCGTCCGGGGGAGCGCTGCCTGACGCGGCCATCCGCTACGTCGGGTCCACCGACCGCGACGAAGCCGGCAGCTCCGTCGGGGGCGGCGGCGACGTCGACGGCGATGGCTACGACGACATCATCGTCGGTGGCGACCTCAACTCCGATGGTGGCTCCGACGCCGGGGCGGCGTTCCTCATGTTGGGGACCGCGTCACCCTCGGATGCCGACCTCTCCGACGCGATCGAGTACGAAGGGGAGGCGGCGGGCGACGAGGCCGGGAATGCGGTCGCCAACGCGGGGGACGCGAATTCCGACGGCTACGACGACATCCTGATCGGTGCTTCGGCGGCAGAATCAGGTTCCGGTGAGGCGTATCTTGTACTGGGGGGTGCCGCGCCGACCGCAACGAGCTTGTCTGCCGCGATCAAGTTCTCGGGAGCGGTCGTATTCGACTACGCGGGCTCATCCGTCTCGGCTGCTGGGGACCTCGACCAGGACGGTTATGGCGACATGCTCGTCGGTGCGCCGGGGAGCGACTCCGGTGGGAACGATGCTGGGGCGGCGTTCGTCGTGCTCGGAGGCTCGACCCTCGCGTCGGGCACTCTCACCAGCGACATCGAACTCTCGGGTGCCGCGGGGGACTACGCCGGCTTTGCGGTCTCCGGAGCCGGGGATGTCGACGGCGATGGGTACCTCGACGTCGTTGTCGGCGCGCCCTTCGCGGGGGGGGACGCCGGTGCAGCCTATTTCGTCCTCGGGACGGGCATGTAGGCCTCCTCGGCGAGGCGCCCGGTGTTTGTGGGTGGAAGGTGGTTGACAAGCGCACCTACCTGCTCTTGCCACACACTGACCATCCCGTTTCCGCCTCCCTTCAATCCGCCTGAAGCCTCAAGCTCGCCTGAAGCTCCTCCCAATTCGCCTTCTCCCAATCGGCCATTCGCGCGATCATCACCTGCTCTGCGGCCGTGGGCACCGGGCCCACAGCATCGCGGACGGGTTCGACGTCGCGCGCTTCGTCATCCGACCACTCCGTCCCCGCAGTCGACCGGTTGAACGCCATCAGGCGGCACATCCGGCGCTGCTCCGCTTGAAATCCAGGGTCGGAGTAGGCCCGGTTCATGCGCCGCCTGCGTTGCCGGTACTGCGGAGTGTGCCGCAGCTCACGTGCAAACGGCCCCTTCTCATTCGGAGCATCCGGGTCGAGACGTCGGCGGACCCAGGCCCGACGCCTTCGGCCGCCGCCAGCCAGGGCAGGGATCCGCTGGCGCGGAGTCGCCCGGGACTTCCGAGGCAAGCTCGCGAGAATCGCACCCATGCCCGGACCGGGTGGCTTCGGTTGCGCGATCATCTCCACGACGCGATCATAGGCCGCGTCCGAGAGGGTGATGCGCGTGCGGAGCAGCTCGTCAGACATGAGGATGGGTCGGGAGGATAGCCGTCGATCACCGACGAGCGCAACCCCCTTCGGTCACTAACTCCTTCCCGGGTCCCATCAGTCGTGCTCGCCGCGATCCCCCCCCACCTGAACCTCGCCGAGTGGCGCGTCCTGCACTTTTGCGACGAGGGCGACTACACGAACAGCAAGCGCGCCGAGATGCTTCCCCAGATGGTCGCGCACAGGCAGGTGTGGATCGGCAACGTCATGCCCAGACTCGGCGAGCGGCTTTGCGAACTCGCGCGTGATGCGGACGAGGTTGTGCGTTCGCAAGCGACACAGACGATGGCCCTGATGGGGGTGCGGGCTCGAGGCGGCGAACGGCGATGGGCCGATTCAGGGGTTCGTCCCTGGCTCAAAGCGGGAGGGGTCGACACGTTGGTGTCCGCGCTGCCAGACGCATCCCCGAGGGCCAGGGCCTCGGCGGCGCGAGCGATCTCGGACCTCGGAGGCGACGCGGCATTGATGAAGACGTGGCGGACGACACCGGTACTTCAGCGCCTCCTTTCCGGACTCCGCGACCAACAGACGACGATCGTCGAGGCGTCGTGTGCCGCGCTCGGCACCCTGACCGTCCACGCTCGCATCCGCGAGGACTTCGTCGCCTTGGACGGGGTCGGGGCGCTTCTCATCGCGGGCGACCACGCGGATCTGGACGCCGCCGCTGGCGCGCTCCTCGCCCTCGTGCCGATGTGCCTGGACGCCCGCCTGCGCCCCTCCCTTCGCGCCCTGGGCGTCCTGGAGCAGTTGACGGCCAGGACTCGGGAGCGCGCTCCCGGGTGCGTCAACGCCGCGCTCCAAGGCCTGGACGCCCTCCTCCTCGACAACCCCGTGGACGTCGCCCGGTTCAGCGTGGGCGATCGCGACCGGCTCATCGAGATCTCGCGAGCAGAGGTGCAGGGTGACGGGATCAGCCGTCTCGCGCAGGCCGTGCTCTCCCGCCTCACGGGCCAGCCGACCCCCGACGAGATCGAAGCGTGGGTCGATCAGCACACGTAGACGTACTCGTCCGTGCGGGTCTTGACGCTGTCGACGTTCGACGTCGACTGGAAGACGCTGACGGGCTCGTTCCGTCTGTCCGTCGACGGCTCCCGCTCCCGGGGCCGATTCAGGTTCGCACCAGGCACAGACTCGGCCATCCACCTGCTGCCGCCTGCGCTTCCCGTCCCGTTCGAGGCGACCGGCGACTTCCAAGCCGTGAACCTACCGGATGTCGCGCTCACGGCTCTCCAAGCGGCCGTCGCCCGCCTCCTCCCTCGACTTCGGCCTGTCGGGGCGCCAACCCCTTCAGGCGGGCTGGTCGAGGCCGATACCGACGTCGCTGGACGGATCGAGGAAGTATCGAGGATCCAGGGGATCAGCCGGGAAGTCGGGCGTGCGGGCCACAGGGTCAGCGTCCGCATCGGATGGGCGTCGAGCGCTCTCGCGTGACATCCGAGCGGGGTTCGGGGAGATGAGCGGGGGAGATGTTATCAGCTTTCTTCCTACATAGTCAATAGGATGACCCTCCCATCCGCGTTCAGCACCTGGACGTCGGACGGGAGGGTCGTCAGCGGTTCAGGCCAATGGCAGTGTCCGCAGATCAGCAGCGGACGATGCCGGCACCCGGCTCCAACTCGGTCGACGCGGCCCCTCAAAGCGACATTCCCGATGAGGCCTCGCTCCGGGATGGCGGGGCTTTCGCGGGACACCAGGACCGACGCCTTCGCCCGCCAGAGCGCCTCGAACGCCGACAGAAACGCCCGCTCGTCCATGCGATTTGGCTTGGCCGGGTCGCCGATGATCCCGCCGACCCCGGCGACGCCGATGCCGTCGAGATCGACGCGGGTTGCGTGGAGCAGGCTCACGCCGTTCTCCGAGACCTCCGCGAGGGTCTGCCCTCCGAGGTCGTCATGGTTGCCGAGCACGCCGGCAACCCAACGGAAGCGGTCCGCGAACGCCCGCCAGACGCCCCGAACGTCGCCTCGACCACCGCGACGATCAAGCTCCGGCACGGTGTACAGGTCGCCCGCGAGCAGCACCCCAACCGCGTCGGGCGCGAGGCCCAGCTCCTCGCAGAGGCCAACGAGCCAGTCGGCCACGGCGATGCCGAGGAGCTGGCCGTCCTCGGTGCGGCCCTGAAGGTCAGACGCGATGACCAGCCCGTGAACGCCGGCAGGCAAGCCCATGACCTGCCCGCGAACGAGGGGGAGGACGACGCGGTCGACGCGTCCCTGACCCATCGCGGTGCGATACGGGAGGCTCGCGATCGGGGTCGGGTCGACGTCGGTGACGTGCAGCGTCGGCTCCAGGGTCAGCTTAGCGGTCATCCCTGGACCGGACCGTCCGCGACCTCGGCCGACAGACGCTCCGACAGTTCCAGGTCCATGAGCGCCCGAACCACGTCCACAGCACCCTCGACCGTCGGGAACACGCCGTACCACCCCCCCGCCTGGGACACGATGTCGGGCTCCCCGTGGCCGACGAGGTAGTCCCCGATCGACCCCCGTAGGCCCAGCGCCTCCACCGCCGGAGAGACGTCATTCGAGACAACGGCCAGCGCCAGCTGCTCTGCCGCTTCAACGGCGTCGCGGTCGGCACGATCCACCCCTGTGACGTACGCTTCCAGGACGACCTGGACGCGCACGCGGGCGTTCACCGGTCGCACTTCCGCGCGCCCCTCGCGCCAGGTCACTCGAGCACCTCGCTCCCAGACCGCAACACCGATGCCCTCCTCGCCGACGAACGCGCCACGGAGCGCATCGGCGAGCCCTTGCACGTCGGGATCGAGGTCGTCGGCACCCGCTGCTTGGAGGGCGCTTCCGTCTGATCCGGCCGCGGACTCGATCTCCGCGCGACCGATGTCGTCGCTGTCGTCCGCGCCGCGCGCGGTGACGTACACGGTCTCGGAACCAACGGGCATCGCGATGACGCCGCCGTGGCTCTCCAGCCGGGCTTGATCGCCATGGTCGACGCCATCGAGCGCTGGTTGACCTGGACGGACCGCCCACCGATACCAGCGGGTCGGGTGCCCCGCGAGCGACGCACCCATCGACGGGGCGACGTCGATGCGATCCGCAGCACCGGGCTGGCCCAGGACGTGCGCGACGAGGGCGGCGTGAGGTAGGTCGGGGCAGTCGCGGCGGACGATGAGAGACATCTGGGGGCTCCAAAACCGACGTAGGGGCGCGGTGCGGGAACAGTAACACGTTCGCAGGTCTTCGCGGCGCGGAACGCCGGTAACCGACGAAGGCCCCCGACCCCAACCCCCAGCAAGCGACTGGGTAC
>CAIMSU010000161.1 GCA_903844155.1 uncultured Pseudomonadota bacterium
CCTGGACGGCCACGTCTCGGCGATTTCGTTCTACGGCGGGGTGCCGCTGTCGATCCTCTACGACAATCTGAAGATCGCGGTGGCGAAGATCTGCGGCGATGGCAAGCGGGAACGCACACGGGCGTTCACGGAACTGGTCAGCCATTACCTGTTCAAGGATCGTTTTGGCCGCCCCGGCAAAGGCAACGACAAGGGGAAGGTCGAGGGGCTGGTGAAGTATGCGCGGAGCAACTTCATGACGCCGATCCCGGTTGCGGCGAGCTTCGATGCGTTCAATGCCATGCTGAGCGAGCGGTGCCACACACGCCAGTCGGAGCGTGCCGGGCGTCATGCCGAGACGATCGGCGAGCGCCTGGCGGCCGACTTGGCAACCATTCGTGATCTACCGGCGACGCCGTTGGAGCCGTGCGAGAAGCGAGCGGCGCGGGTGTCCTCCACCGCGCTGGTGCGTTACCGCGGTAACGACTACTCGACGCCGACGGCTTACGGGTTCCAGGACGTACTGGTGAAGGGGTTTGTCGAGGAGGTCGTGATCCTGTGTCGCGGGGCGGAGATTGCCCGGCATCGGCGATGCTATGGCCAAGGCGTGTTCGTGTTCGACCCGCTTCATTATCTGGCGTTGATCGAGACCAAGCCCAACGCGCTCGATCAGGCGGCGCCGCTGCAAGGCTGGGATCTCCCCGAAGCATTCCAGCACCTTCGCCATCTTCTGGAGGCCCGCATGGGTAATCGTGGCAAGCGCGAGTTCATCCAGGTTCTGCGGTTGATGGAGGCGGCCCCCAAGGAGATCGTGGCCAGCGCGGTGACGGACGCCATCCAACTCGGCGTTATCGGCTTCGATGCGGTGAAGCAGATGGTCCTGGCCCGCATCGAGAGACGGCCCGCCCGTCTTGATCTTGCGGCCTATCCCTATCTGCCGCAGACGAGCGTGAAGACGACCTCAGCGACCGATTACGCCGTCCTCATGGATGGGAGAGCGGCATGACTGCTGCGGATATAATGCCACCCGGCACAACGAGCGGAACGCCACAGGTACTCCTCGCCCACCACCTCAAGCAGTTAAAGCTGCCGACGGTGCTGCGCGAGTACGACAAGGTGGCGCGTGAGTGTGCCCGTGATGGGGTTGATCACCCCCGTTATCTTTTGCGGCTTATTGAACTGGAACTCATCGACCGAGAGCGGCGGGTTGTCGAACGGCGGATCCGCCAGGCCCGGTTCCCGGCGCCCAAGAGCCTCGACACGTTCGACTTCACGATCATCCCAAGCCTGAACAAGATGCTCGTGCTCGAACTCGCACGCTGCGAATATATTCTGCGGCGCGAGAACATCATTGCGCTCGGCAACTCCGGCACCGGCAAGACGCATGTCGCCCTCGCCTTGGGGCTAGCGGCCTGTCAGAAGGGGTTCTCCGTCGCGTTTATGACCGCAGCCTCTCTGGTCCACCAGTTGATGGAGGCCCGCGACGAGAAGCGGCTCCTCAAGCTCCAGCGCGAACTGCAGGCTGTGAAGCTTCTCATCATCGACGAACTTGGCTACGTGCCGCTCTCGCCGACTGGTGCGGAGTTGCTGTTCGAGGTGTTCAGCCAGCGTTACGAGCGGGGTTCGACGATCGTCACCTCGAACCTGCCGTTCGAGGAATGGACCTCGGTCTTCGGATCAGAGCGCCTGACCGGGGCGCTGCTCGACCGGCTCACCCATCACGTCCACATCCTATCGATGAACGGCGATAGCTACCGCCTCGAACAATCCTCCCGACGCCGGCGCCCCGCGGCCAGGGCGGAGCAAAACCAGGCCACCGCTGACAGCATCGACCCCGAGACCGGCGAGATCACCAGCTCGTAAGCGTCAACACGTCCGCGCCGCAGATATGACAAGGGGCCCGATCGGGCCCCTTGTCATATCTGCATCCCCTCGCGCCTCTGGCCTGCTTTTACTCCGCCACGCTGGCCTGGAATCTCTCCGCCGTTGACACGTCGCATTGGCGGCCTCAGACGCTGTCAAAAAGGCGGCGATGGTTGCTCTTAACGCCGCGCGGATCACGAGGTGTGTCCCGTTTTGAACATCGCTTCACAACGGAGAGTCGCAAACTC
>CAIMSU010000162.1 GCA_903844155.1 uncultured Pseudomonadota bacterium
ACGAACCCCGCCAGCCGGCGAGTACGCCAGCCGGCACGGTTCGTGCGCGGAACCGCGCGCCGGGGGGCCATTGCCCTGCCCATCCGCGTGAATTCAGGTACTTCCGCTTCGCTTGTTTGCGGAGCGCCAGCAATGGCCCCCCGCTCCCGCCGCCGGTAGATCCGCGAGAGCCCCCAGCCCTGCCGCGCGTAGTGCCACGCCTGCCAGTAGAAGTACAGCGCGATCAACGCCCATATCCCCACGCCGAGCGCGAGCGCCGAGGCCCCGATCGCCACCACCACCGGCAGCCAGGTCAACAGACCGCGGTGCTCCCGCGCCGTCGCCGCGTCGAAGCCGAGGCGCGTCCACGTCGCCACGAGATGCGGGTACCCCAGCAGCCAGAAGTCGAACACGAGCAGCCCCGGGAGCCACCCCGGGTGCGTGCTGGCGAGGGCGCCTGCCGCGAGACCCAGCGCTGCCACGCCCCCAATCAGGCCCCCGTCAAACGTGGGCGACCGCAGCCACGGCTGGACCGGCGACGCCTGACTCAACGGGATGCTTCCGGTCGTCGGCTAGTGCGTCGCGAGGACGAGATCCATGCCGCCCTGCGAGGTCGAGCCCGTCACCAGCCGCCCCGTGCTCCCGTCCACCGCCGCGACGGGCTCGCCGACGCCGTTGACCATGCCGTTGCCGTCCACGTCCGAGTACGCCCACAGGTAGATGATCGTGTTGGCGGGCACCTCCACGTGGTAGGAAAGCGACGTGGTGGACGCAAAGTCAGCGTTCGTCCAGCTCTGCAGGTCGTAGCCGGCGGAGAGGTCCGTCACCGAGACGTCGATGTTCGGGCGGTACTTCAGCGCGGCGACGTACAGCCCGGCGTAGGCCGACCAGTCCGTGGACGACGTGAGCGTGCCCGAGATCGAGACGAACGGCACGACCGTCGGCACAAAGTCGCCGAAGGGGATGAGGACGTCGAGCCCCGGGAGCGAGGAGGCGCCGATGGTGATCGGGTTGCCATCCGTCGACGGATCCGTCACGTAGGAGCCCCACTTGTCGGCGGGGTCGAACAGGCCGTTCGCGTTGGAGTCCCAGGCGCCGAGCAGCTCGTAGTCGCCAACATTGGCGCACGCGGTGATGCTGAACGGCGCGCTCGCAGACCCGTCGCCGCCTGCTGAGGGGGTCTCGCGGTCGACGGCGTAGGGGCCAGCGCCGCTGGTGTCGTAGATCAGCGCAGCGACGTCGCCCTCGACGTACCCGGCCGCGACGTTGGTGGTCCCGCTTACCGCGACGGTGTCGGTGCATCCGTCCCCGCCGCCGCCGTTGCCGTAGCCCCAGCCCGTGCCCGATCCACCGCCGCTGCTGTCGTAGTACGGCACCATCACGGTGATGTCGTTGCCGGACACCGTGGCGTTCCCCGTGACGCTGATCTCGCTTGGGTAGGCGCCCGTCGGCTCGGCGGTGCTGATGATGCCGTCGTTTGCGTAGTCCACGCTGGCGTAGACGTTCACGCCCTGGACGTCGTCGGTGGAGATGTCAAAGGAGTAGGCGTCGCCGCCGGGGTCGGGGCTGACTGTGGGATGCGCGATGACATCCTGGGCGTAGAACGTCTCTTTTCCGTCCGAGTCGGTGCTGTAGGCCGCGACGAAGATGGCCCCGAACGGGTAGCTCGTGTAGGTGCCGTCCCAGTCCATCAGGACGGTGTCGCCGTTCTCGTCGACCGTGTAGAGCTGCAGGTACACGGTGCCCTGCACGGTGCCGTGTACGCCCGTCGCCGCTGCCTGCGAGTCGCCGCCGCCGCTGTCGGACGTGTCGACAACGCTGCTGCTGTCGGACTGATCGTGCCCGGCGGACGTGTCGCCACCGGCGTTGCCGTCCTTCGGTGCGCTGCAGCCGGTCGCCACAAGGGCGATCAGCGCGGCGCCGAGGAGGGGGAGGGCGACGGGGGAGAGGCGAATGAGACGGGCCATGGGTCACCAAGGAGTGGGAGGATTTTCTTGGTTGACAGCCGGTGTCAACCCGCGAGCGACCCGAAGGGCCTACTGGTGGACGTCCAGCACCATGTCGAAGCCGGAAACCGAGGTGGAACCGGTCACCACGCGGCCGGTCGAGCTGTCGGAGTTGGCGACGGGCTCCCCGACCTCGTTGACCGTCCGGTTGCCGTCCACATCGGCGTAGGCCCAGAGGTAGACGATGGTGTTCGCAGGCACCTCGACGTGGAACGGCAGCGAGGAGCTCGCGGCGAGGTCGGCCGTCGACCAGGTCTGGATGTCGTAGCCGGTCTGCAAGGTGGCCACCGTCGTGTCGCCCGTCGGCCGGTACTTCAGGGCGGCGACGTAGACGTTGGAGTACGTCGACCAGTCCGCCACGGCCGACAGCGTGCCCGACAGCGAGACGAAGGGGACCACCGTGGGGACGAAATCGCCGAAGGGGACGAGCACGTCGTGGTTGGGCAGGTTGGCCTCGGCGATGCTGATGGGGTTGCCGTCCGTCGAGGAGTCGGTCACGTACGAGCCCCACTGGTCGGCCGGGTCAAACAGGCCGTTCGCGTTGGAGTCCCAGACACCGAGCAGCTCGTAGTCGCCTGCGTCCGCACAGACAGCGATGTCGTAGTCGCCGCTCGCGCTGCTGTCCGCGTTCGCGGTCGGCGTGATGCGCGCGCCCGTGTAGGGCCCGGCGCCGTTGGTGTCGTAGAGCAGCGCGGCCACGTCGCCCTCGCCGTACCCGGCGGACACGGTCGCCGTGCCGCTGATGTCGACGACGTTGTCGCAGCCGCCGCCCCCGCCGCCGGAGCTCGCCAGTGGCACCATGACGGTGATGTCGATGCTCGTAACGGTGCCGTTGTCGGTGACCGTGACCTGGTTCGGGTAGGCGCCTGTCGGCTCGCCGGTGCCGATGACCCCGTCCGCGTAGTAGTCGACGCTCGCGTAGATGTTCACGCTGTCGACGTCGTCCACGTTGACGTTCAGGCCAAAGGGGTCGCCGCCCGGCGCCGGGTCGACGGTCGGGTGCTGGATGACATTCTGGTCGTAGTACGTCTGCTTTCCGGTGTCGTCCTGGCTGTACGCCGCGACGAAGACGGAGCCGAAGGGGTAGCCGTCCGGGTACTCGGTGTCCCAGTCCAGCAGCTCGACGTTGCCGTCCGTGTCCGTGGTGTAGAGCTGCAGGTAGACGGTGCCCTCGACGCTGCCGTGCACGCCGGGCTGAGGGCCGGCGCTGTCGGTGCTGTCGCTGGTGTCGAGGGGCACGCTGCTGTCGGACTGATCGTGGCCGGCGGACGTGTCACCGGCGGCGCTGCCGTCCTTGTTCTCGGTGCAGCCGATGAGCAGGAGGCCGGCGAGGAGCGAACCGGTAACGACGGGGAGACGCGAGACGGACATGGATCACCACGGTGAAACAACAGCGTACGGAATCCCTGCGGGGATGTCAACAGGACGTCAGTGAACGTCACAGAGTGCCTTCTATCCCTCGCCGGCGAAGGTTCCGGGCGCCTGAGCGTACACCGCCGAGCGGCGAACTATTCGCCGACGCGCATTCGCCAGGTCGATCCGGTGGGGCTGTCCATGACCACGATGTTGTCTGCGTCGAGCTCAGCGCGGATGCGGTCCGCTGCCGCCCAGTCCTTCGCAGAGCGGGCGGCGCCGCGGGCTTCAATCTTCGCGTCGATCTCGCCGACGGAGCGACCCTGCGCGAGGAGGCGCTTGGTCTTGACCTCGTCGAAGAAGCCTTGCGGCGACATCGTGCCGATGCCGAGCACGTCCGCGATCAACGCGAACGCGGCGCGGGCGGGCGCCAGGATCGCCCCCGCCTTGCTCCGCGCCCCCCGGTCGTTGCCGAGTCGGTTCACGGCACGAACGAGATCGAACACGTGGCCCATGGCCTCGGCCGTGTTGAAATCGTTGTCCATCGCCGCGTAGAAGCGGCCCGGGAACGCCGTCGCCACCTCCATCGCTTCCAGACCAGGCTCGCCCATGGTCTTTGGATTCGCCTCGCCCGTGGAGCCGAACGCCGTCTCCTTCGCGCAGTAAAGCCGGTCCAACGCCACGAGCGCGCTGGTTAGGCGGTCGGAGCTGTACGGCAGCGGCGAGCGGTAGTGCGACTCCACAAACATCAGCCTCAGCGCCTCGCCAGGCACCTCGGCCAGGATGTCGCGGATCCGCATGATGTTCCCGAGGGACTTCGACATCTTCTCGTTGTCGAGGGTCAGATGCCCGTTGTGCATCCAGTAGGTCGCGTACGGCTTCCCGGTGGCGCACTCGGACTGGGCGATCTCGTTCTCATGGTGCGGGAAGACCAGATCGATGCCGCCGCCGTGAACGTCGAACGTCTCGCCAAGATAAGCCTTCGCCATCGCCGAGCACTCGATGTGCCAGCCGGGGCGGCCCTCGCCCCAGGGAGACGGCCAGTGGGGCTCGGTGGGCTCGCCGGTCCACGCCTTCCACAGCGCGAAGTCGGCCGGGTGATGCTTTGCAGCGTCGACGGCAACGCGCTCGCCGGCGCGCTGATCATCGAGCTTCTTCCCGGAGAGCTTGCCGTACTCGGGGTCGGACTCGACCGCAAAGTAGACATCGCCGTTCTCGGCCCGGTAGGCGTGCTCCCGGGCGACGAGCTTGCCGATGAGGTCGACGATGTCGCCGATGTGGTCGCTCACCTTGGGCGTGTGGTCCGGCGCGCGCAGGCCGAGCCCCGCGAGATCCTCTTCCAACGCCCCGATGAACATGGACGAGAGATCAAGGGGGGCGATCCCGCGCTCCTTGGCCCGGACGATGATCTTGTCGTCCACGTCGGTGTGGTTCCGGACAAAACGGACGCGGTAGCCGCGATGGCGCAGATGACGGACGACGAGGTCAAACGCCATCATCGCCCGCGCGTGCCCGATGTGGCAGTAGTCGTAGACGGTCATGCCGCAGACGTACACGCCCACCTCCCCCGGCACCTGGGTGCGGAGGGGTTCGATGGAGCGCGAGAGCGAATTGTACAGGGAGATCGCGGGTAGCTCACCCGCGTCTTTCGCGACCTCAGCCATCATGCACCCGGTTTCGTCGCCATCGCGTTGAAGAGATCGTCGATCTCCTTCCCGACCGCGGTCTCGTCCGAGTCGCGGGCGACCGCGATCTCCTGAACGAGGAGGCGGCGGGCCTGGTCGAACATCTTGCGCTCGCCGAACGAGAGCGCCTTCTCGGACTTGAGCAGCGCCAGATCGCGGAGCACCTTGGCCACCTCGATCGGATCGCCAGTCTTGATCTTGCTCATGTACTCGCGATAGCGCCGGTTCCACGTCTGGTTGTCGGTCGGGACGTTGCGGTCCTGAAGGATCTCACGGACCTTGTCCACGTGTTCGGGCAGGATCACCGGCCGCATTCCGATCGCCCGCGCGTTGTGCACGGGGACCTTGATGGTGATGCCGTTGTCGAGGATCTTCAGCACGTAGAAGATCGCCTTGAGCCCGTCCACCTCGACCGAGATGACGTCCCGGATGATCCCGACACCGTGTGCAGGGTATACCGCCTTGTCGCCGACGTTGAATTCCATGAAGACCTCTCGCCGCGAGCCGCGGCTGCAAACGAGCCGCCCGCAACGGACTGAAACGGACCGCCGGAGGCGGCGCGTGACGAGCCGCTGGAAGCAGCAGGAACACAGACTGCGCGGGCTAACCCGTTTGCTGGGGCTTTTCCACCCGCCGCCGCGAGGCCTGCCCCGGTGTCACCGATGGTGACACCGCTCCGCCGCCTGTTTCTGCGCACGATGGCGCGGACAGGCGGGCGGGCGGCGCTCTGGGCGCTCGCGCTCCTCTCCGCCGGCACCTTGGCGCAATGGCTGACCTGGATCAGCGTCCCGTCGATGCATTGCGCGCTCGTGCTCGCGGTTGGGGTGGTCGTCAGCTCCACGACCATCGCCGTGGAGGTGGCGATGGTCGCCGGTCCTGCGGTTGCGCTGGCGACGCTGCGGGAGGACGGGAGCTGGCTGGGCCTCCGCTCGCTCGGCGCCCGCGGTCGCGATCTCGTGGCACCGCTGGCGCTCTGGACGGTCCCGCTCGCTGGCCTCGCGTTGCTGGCCGGGCACGTGGTCGTGCCGGCCGCGCGCACCTGGCTCCGGGACGCCGAGACCGAGGCGGCCGTGGGCCTGACGTTGAGCCCGGATCGGGCCACGGTGGTCGGCGGCTGGGCCCTGGCGCAGACCCGGGGCGGGGCCCTGCGATTCGCGGGCCAACCCGGCGGCGGCGCGGTTGTCGGCGAGGCCAGCACGTTTTCCATCGAGGGCGCCCGGGGGGCGGTGAGGGTCCTGCTTGGCCCGGGGGAGGCGCACGCAAGCCCCAGCCCCAGCGATGGGACCTTGGTCGACGCCGAAGCGGGCTGGTCCCTCCGCTTTGCCTCGCTCGAGACCGCGCTCCCCGTCGCGACGGGCGCGCGGGTGCAGGTCGGGGAGCGGTCGACCATGGATCTCCTTTCCCGGGCGCTCGACCCGTACGAGACCTGGATCCTCTGGAAACGCACGCTTGTCCCCTTTGCCCTCGGCCTGCTGGCGCTCCTCGCGCTCCCGCTGGGCGGGATCTGGCGCACCGGGGCGACAGTCGGGGCGCTCGGCACCTCCTTCTGGGTCCTGCTCCGGGTGTCCGACGCGGTCGCTGAAGGCGGCTCCGCCCCGCTCGCCAGCGCCGTTCTCATCCTCCCGTGTGCGATCGGCGCCGTGCTTGCCTGGGCCGGCTGGGTGGATCGGTGAGCGCCGCGGGCCGCCTCGCTCGGGTCGCGGTGCCGCCGTTTGGGCGCGCGGCGCTCCTCGTTCATGGGTCGGCCCTCCTGCTGCTGGGGCTCGTGGTGAGCGTCGAGCGCGCTGCAAGCCGTGGCGGGGGGGGCGCGTTCGAGGAGGTGGTGGTCCTCTGGGCGCGCCTCGCTGCCGCGCTGGGGATCCTGGCGTCCGCGCTCGCGTGGAGCCAGATGCGAGCCACGCGCCTGGCGTTGGGCACGCTGGGGTGCGCCGAGGGGCGGGTGCGCTGGGCGGGGCTGCCCGCGGGGCTGGTGGTTGGCATGGTGGTGCTCGTGGCCCCGGCGCAGGGGGCCCCGGCGGCGTGGATTCGGGGTGAAGGCGGCTGGTTTCATCTCGGATCGGTGATCCCGGACGTTCCGGGCGGGGCGGTCGCGGCGCAGCCCAGCGCGCTCCCCTGGGCTGCGGCCGCGGCGGCGTGTGTCGGCGCGTACCTCGGGGCGCGGACCTGGGGCCCGGGACAACTCGCGGTGGTGGTGGTCGGAGGGTTGCTCGCGGAGGGGGTTCATGTCGGTGCAGGCCTGCCGGTCCTGGCGGCGGCGACGCTGTGGCGAACGGCATCGTCGTAGGCTGGCCAAGGAGAAGGCGCGACTTCGTGCCCCGCACGAAGCGTGCCTTCGACGCGGTCAGCAGCGGTCGCGCGCACCGGAAACCGCGCAGGTGTGGACGGGTCAAGGGAGGTCGCGAACACGCGCAGTTGCTCGAAAGCCAAGGCGCGACGAGAATAAACAGCCATCACCGGACCGAAGGGGCCGGTGATGGCTGGCCAACCCCGAAGGCGCGGAGCTTGCGAACGCAAGTTCCGTGCCTTCGAACAGGGTTGGCTGCGCGGGGTGGCGACCGCCGGTCGATGGGTTGGGCGACAGCGTGGCGAAGCGGGTCGCGCAGGCGGGATTGCCCACGCGACCCTGACACCCGCGGCTACGGCCGACCGCACGACTTCCGAACATCGGGTGTCCACATCCACCGCACGGCGATGCCAGGGCTGGCTAGGCCTCGGCGACGTCCCACTTCCCGGACGTCGACGCCAGGTCGCCGCGGATCCGCTGCAGGAGCGTCTCGTCCGCCTCGATCGCCCCCAACATCCGATCCCGACCCTGCCAGCGCAGGTCTCCGTACGTGTACCAGGAGCCGGCCTTGGCGATGACGCCGCGGTCCTCGGCCAGGTCCGCGATCTCGCCCAGCCGGAAGATTCCCTTGCCGAAGAGGATGTCAAACTCGATCTGCCGGAACGGCGGCGCGAGCTTGTTCTTCACGACCTTCACGCGCGTCCGGTTGCCGACGACCTCCTCGTCCTTCTTGAGCGCGCCGATGCGCCGCACGTCGAGGCGCACGCTCGCGTAGTACTTGAGCGCGTTGCCGCCCGTCGTCACCTCACTCGGGCCGAACGTCACGCCGATCTTCTGGCGGACCTGGTTGATGAAGATGAGCGTGGTGTTGCTCTTCGACACGACGCTGGTGAGCTTGCGCATCGACTTGGACATCATGCGGGCCTGCAGCCCCATCTGCGTGTCCCCCATCTGGCCCTCCAGCTCGTCCTTCGGCGCCAGCGCCGCTACCGAGTCGACGACGATCATGTCGACGCAGCTCGAGCGGACCAGCATCTCGACGATGTCGAGCCCCTGCTCGCCGTTGTCGGGCTGCGACACAAGCAGCGCGTCCAGGCTCACGCCGATCGATCGTGCGTAGATCGGGTCCAGGGCGTGCTCGGCGTCGATCATCGCGCACCGGCCGCCGCGCTTCTGCATCTCGGCGATGGCGTGGAGCGCGAGGGTCGTCTTGCCGCTGGCCTCCGGACCATAGATCTCGATGATGCGGCCGCGGGGGTAGCCTCCGGAGCCGAGGGCGAGATCGAGGCCGATCGAGGCGGTGGAGCTCGTCTCGACCGGCTCCGGGTTGGCGTCGAGCTGCATGATCGCGCCCTTGCCGTGGGCCTTCTGGATGTCGACGAGGACCTGGCGCAGGAGGGCCTCGCGCGGGTTTTCGAGGGGTGGGGTGGTGGGGTGGGGGTTGGTCTGGGATGCCGTCATGGCGCTGACTCCGTGCGGGGTTGACCGCTGGTTTCGGGCGCCGCGCTGCCGGGCCGGCTCGCACCATGCGGGTCGGTCCCGGCCTCGCGGGGCTCGGGGAGGGGGTTTGTCGACGGGTTCGGCGTCGGCTGAAGGACAAGGGTGACGATCGCGCCCTCGCGCACGTCGGGCGCGAAAAGGGTCGCGGGAAGGTCCGATGTCGTGCGGTCGCACCATTCGACGACGACGCGGTCGTCCTCGATGCGGTCAACGACAACCCGGGCCTCGTTCAGCGCGATGGCGGCGAGGCAGGCCGGGATCATCCCGCCTCCAGGTTGTCGTCGAGGCGCAAGGCCACCGCGCGGTGAACGTGCGTGTCTCGGACGGGCCCGGGCGCGCCGTCATCCAGATCCGCGAGCGTGCGCGCCACCTTCAGGAGCCGCCTCCCGACGCGCGCCGAGAGGCCCTGATGCTCCATGTGGCGCTGAAGCACGGAGAGCGCGGCGCCCGTCGGAGCGGACGCCTCCACCACCCGCTCCGCCGGCAACGCAGCGTTGCTGGTGACCGCGCCGCCGTAGCGTTCGCGCTGGCGCCCTCGGGCTCGCTCCACCCGCGCGCGAACCGCAGCGCTGTCCTCGGCCGCGCCGTCGTTCAGCAATACCGAGGGCGAGACTGGGGAAAGCTCCACCCGCAGGTCGATGCGGTCGAGGAGCGGGCCCGAGAGCCGCGCCCGGTAGCGCACGCGCGCCGACTCCGGGCACACGCAGGGTCGGGTCGGGTGCCCGAGGTTGCCACAGGGACAGGGGTTCGCAGCGGCGACGAGCATGAAGCTCGCCGGCAGCGTGATCGACCCGCCGGCCCGGGAGAGGACGATGCGTCGGTCCTCGAGCGGGCCACGGAGGACCTCGCGCGCCATGCGTGGAAACTCCGGAAACTCGTCGAGAAACAACACGCCGTTGTGCGCGAGGCTGGCCTCCCCGGGCCGGAGCAGCGCGCCACCGACGAGCCCGGCTGGCGAGATCGAGTGGTGAGGCGCCCGGAAGGGGCGCTCGGAGACGAGTCCACCCCCGCCGAGCAGGCCCGCCGCGGAGTGGATTCGGGTGCACGCGAGCGCCTCCTCGGGGGTAAGTGTCGGTAGAATCGACGGAATCCGGGCCGCGAGCATTGTTTTCCCGCAGCCCGGCGGACCCTCCATCAGCAGGTTGTGCCCGCCCGCAGCCGCCACCTCCAACGCCTCTCGCGCGCCGGGCTGGCCGCGCACGTCCCGCATGTCGAGCGGGCCGACGTGGATCCCGGGAGCCGCTGGGCAGGCTCGAGCCAGCTCGCGCGTCCCGCCGAGGAACTCCGCCGCTTCGCCAAGCGTTCTGGCCACGCGGACGTCCACCTCCGCCACCAGCGCAGCCTCCTCGGCAGCGCCCGGCGGCAGGACGAGCCCCTTGAGCCCGAGATCGCGAGCGAGCGCCGCGAACGCCAACGATCCGCGTACCGGCCGCAACAGCCCGCCGAGCGTCAGCTCCCCCACGAGCAGGTACTGGGCGCAACGCTCCGGGTCGAGCCGGCCCCCGGCGAGCAGGATGCCGGCGGCGATCGGCAGGTCAAAGCCGGTTCCGTCCTTGCGCAGGTCCGCTGGCGCGAGGCTCACAACGACCCGCTGGCGCGGGAACTCAAACCCCGAGGCCAGCATCGCCGACCGCACCCGATCGGCGCTCTCGCGCACGGACAGCGACGGCAGCCCGACGATCGCCACGCTCGGCAGCCGACGCAGAAAGTCGACCTCGACCGTGACCTTCAACCCGTCCACCCCGAGCAGGGTGGCACCAAGAACCTGACTGGACATCGCGTTTCCCGCAGCCGGCTCCGACGGGAGCGGGTGCGTCGGGGGCCAGAGCAAGGCCCGTGCCGCGCGCGGGCCCTCGGTTCGAACGGGTCCGTCAGGCCGACGATCACGTCAGCGTGCGGATCGTCGGCGACGAGGGGGTGTCAGGGGTGACGGACGTCCGTCAGGGTGACGAAAGTCACTCGGTGACTTCCGTCGGGAAGGGGGGCGCGAAAATAAAGTCGCGTGTCTCCCGGCACCCTACGTGGCGCAGGCCGCGTCTGCGCTGCAGTCCGCGTCGTGGCAGTCGACCTTGGTGTCGCCGTCGTTGTCGACGCCGTCGGTGCAATCCTCGGCGGTGTACGTGGTCATCGTGACGCCGTCGAGCGCAGTGGCGGTGATGTCCTCGGCGACGATGTAGAGGCAGTAGGGCTCGCCGTCGGGGCAGGCTGTGCAGTCGACGCCCATGGACGAGGCCAGGTCGCAGATCGCGGCGGGATCGCCGGATTTTCCGACGAGCACGCCCATGTTCCGACTGTCGCCGGTGCCTGTAGCCGTGCCGTGTTGGATGGAGCTGCCGTCCGCCGCGAACGTTCCTGCGAGGGTGAAGTCGGAGATCGGGATCGCGACACTGCCGTACATGATGGTAACCATGGGGCTGGCAGCCTGAAAGTACGGCTGATAAGAGAAGTCTGCGGCTGGGAAGTCCCAAGTGGGCAAGTACCCGGACGTGTCCTTGAGTTGGGTCATCACCGCGCCCGAGTCGTCGCCGAGGCCGCCAATCATGTGGATCAGCGAGCTGTCGGCGCTCTCGACGCCAAGGAGGATGGGCACCGTCAGGTACGTGCCGGCGATGAGGTTGAGGAACGCAGGCGTCGTGATGTTCGCGTCGGAGAGGCGAAAGACGTAGGTGCGACCAAGCAACATCGTCGGATCACCCGTGAGGGGGGTGCCGAGATCGCTCGTCGTGAACGCGGAGGATGTCGACGTGCCACACACATCGACGGTGAGTGTGTAGGAGGTGAGCGGCGCGAGCGCGGCGTCGGGTGTCACCACGGCCTGGACGTTGCCGTCGGTGAAGGCCGCTGAAACGGGCACGTTCGTACCGCTGCCATCGACCACGGTGAACACGGCGGTGGCGCCATCCCCGGTGAAGTCCACGGTGAACGGGTCCCGGTAGTAGACATCGGCGGTGGTGTCCACGGGCGTGATCGCGCTGACCGCGGTCGTGCAGACCGTCGCCGTGTCGGTGTCCGTGATGGTGCCCGAGTCAAACGCCGCGGAGTCACTGTCGAATTTGGTGGTCGGGCAGCCAACGAGGAGGCCGAGCGGGGCGAGCAGGATGAACGAACGGGTCATGAGTGTCCTCCGTGGGATCGGTCAATCGGCAGGGACGCCGACAATGGCAAGAGTGTACCAACTGAAGGTCGAGCCGACGTCGAACTCGTCACTCACCTGGATGTCATAGTCGATGGCTGCGGAGACCTTCAACTCGCAGTCAGGGTCGAGATCGTAGTCGACTGTCCCGTGGTAGCAGGACTTCTTGAGTGTGTGGCTCGCCGCGTCGTAGATCTTGAGTTGGATGTCCGCCGGCGAGCCGGAGCCGAACGCCTCGACGGTGAAGTCGACGGCCTGCATGCCGTCGGGGACCGAGACGTGGAACCAGTCCTTGTCGGCGGTCTTCTGGATCTTTCCGAACACGGTGCCGCCGAGCGGGAACTCGTTCGCGCGGGTATAGTCGTCGTTGTCGAGGGTGCCGTCCGCGCCATCCGTCTCGTCGAAGGTCCAGGTGACAGGCGGCTTTACGAGGGATGCCATGAGCGCCCAGGTGTACGCGTCGCCCGTCAGGTAGCCGGTCTCGGCGACGGCGACGTTGAAGGTGCCGATCGTGTCGGTCGGGATGACGATCTGGGGGTCCGTGCTGGCGACGCTGTCGTAGACGAGGATCGAGTCCTGGTCGGTGTAGAAGATGAACTGTGCGTCCGCCTCGGACCCACGCGCCGAAGCCTCGACCGCGACCGAGAGCCACCCGCTTTCGGCCGTCGTGAAGTTCAGGAACTCCGGGTCGCCCAGCGCGCCGTCACCGAGGAAAGTCCCGCACCACCACGACTCCATCGTGATCGGCTCGGTCTGATCGAACGTGTTGTTGGGCTCGACCTCCATGTTGTCGCAGCGCGGAGGCAAGGCCGGTGCTGTGTCGACGGACGCCGAATCGCCAGAATCGGTGCTTGGATGGGAGGTGTCGGTCTTGTGCGGCTTGTTGTTCGTGTTCGGCAGGGATGGTCGACAGCTCGTGCAGCCGGGCAGGACGACGCAGAGGGCGACCAGCGAAACGCGGTGTACAAGGCGGGATAGCCACGCAGCCGGTCGATTCCGGGTCGCGTCGGGGCATGCGCTTGGGAGGGGGAGCTGCAAGGTCGGGTTCGCCGGGCGACAGGATAGCCGGTTCCGGCGCCGCCGCATCAGCTATGGTGGGGGCGAGGAGATTTCGATGCCCCCAAGCCCCCTCCAACGCCCACGTCTGGCCCTCTCCAGGGTCCTCGCGGTCGGCCTCGTCCTCCTCGGCGCCTGCAACGGCAATGACTCAAAGATCATCCAATTGTACCCGTCGATCGCCATCGCGCCCGACGTGCTTTCGTTCGGGGACACGCCGGTCGACTATTCCACCGGGCTCGACCTCACCGTCATCAACAGCGGACAGGTCGACGGGAACCTCTCCAACTTCGCCATCGAAGCACCATTTTCCATCGTCGGCGACCCGGAGACGGTCGTGCCGAAGAACGGCCAGATCAACATCCCGCTCCAGTTCCTGCCGACCACCTACCAGGAGTACGCGGGCGCCATCTCGATCGACACCGACGATCCCGACCACGGCACCGTCACGGCCACGCTCACAGGCACGGGCGTATACGCGCCAACGCCGAGCATCTGCGTCGATCCGCTCGCGCTGGACTTCGGCGCTGTCGTCCCAGGCTCGGTGCCGGAGGGCTTCTTCGTCATCAGCAATTGCGGCGATGGGGCGCTGGACATCACGTCGATGACGCAGGCGGGGAGCGGCGCCTTCGTCGTCACCGGCGATCCGACCGGATTTTCGCTGGCGAGCGGCCAGGACTCCAACATCATCGTCCAGTATGCGCCGACGACCTCGCAGGGCGACAGCGGCTCGCTCACCATCACCTCGAACGACCCGGTGACGCCGACGACGACGGTGACGTTCATCGGAAACGGCGGTGGGACCGACTTCAATTACCCGATCGCCGACATCGTCTGCCCCACGGACGTCGCACCGCGGGACACCGTCACGCTCGACGGGCGCGGGTCCAGCGATCCGGCCGGGAATGTGCCGCTGACCTACTCCTGGACGTTGATCCAGGTGCCGGACGGGTCGCAGGCGCCGCTGACGTTCCCCACCAGCGACGTCGCCTACCTCGCGACGGACATCGCGGGGGACTACGCCGTACAATTGCAGGTGACGAACTCGATCGGCGTCAGCTCGGCGCCGACGACCTGCGCGTTCACGGCCGTCCCCAAGGAAAACCTCCACGTCGAGCTGACGTGGAGCACGCCAGCCGCCGACGTTGACCTGCACTTGTTGACGTCTGCCGGGCAATTCTTCGTCATGCCCTATGACTGCAACTACTGCAATCAGGCGCCCGACTGGGGTGTCATCGGCGCGACCGACGACCCGAGCCTCGACATCGACGATCGCGGCGGGTACGGGCCGGAGAACATCAACATCGACGATCCGGCTGATGACACCTACTCAATCATGGTGCACTACTACACGGACAACGGCGACGGCGACTTGACCGCAACCGTGAAGGTCTACCTCTACGGGGTGCTGGCGGGCGAGGCCAGCAGTGCGATGAAGCGCGACCAGGTCTGGAACGCCGGGCAGATCAAGTGGCCGGATGGGCTTTACGTCGAGCAGAGCGACGCGCCGTACACCGCGCCGCGGCGGACCTGCGAGTAGCCGACACGTCGGTAGGCGCGCCCGGCACGGGTTATTTGCGCGGACCCACCGGAGCGCCCCCTTGAACTACGCGAAGATCCAGGAAGTCCTCGGCGCCGACAGCGCCTCCTTGCTCGGCCACACCTGCGTTGGCATCCCGAAGTCCCGCCTTGCGCTCCCTGGGCCGGACTTCGTGGAGCGCGTCTGGATGGACTCGG
Organism: uncultured Pseudomonadota bacterium; assembly: GCA_903844155.1. Lineage (GTDB taxonomy): Bacteria > Myxococcota_A > UBA796 > UBA796 > SXON01 > CAIUMM01. The sequence goes on from CAIMSU010000162.1 coordinate 14,734, forward strand.
ACCGCACGCCAAACGTACTCGGCAGCTTGCAGCGGATCTTCGACCACGGGCGCCTCGGCGGGACGGGCTACGTGAGCATCCTGCCGGTCGACCAGGGGATTGAGCACTCGGCCGGCGCCTCCTTCGCGAAGAACCCCGACTATTTTGACCCGAAGAACATCGTGGAGCTGGCGATCGAGGGCGGCTGCAACGCCGTCGCGTCCACGCTTGGCGTGCTCGGGCAGTGCGCGCGTCGCTACGCCCATCGCATCCCGTTCATCGTCAAGGTGAACCACAACGAATTGATGACCTACCCCAACAAGTTTGACCAGATCCTCTTTGCGTCGTCGAAGCAGGCGAAAGACATGGGCGCGGTCGCCATCGGCGCGACGATCTACTTCGGGTCCCCGGAGTCCGGCCGCCAGATCGTCGAGATCAGCCAGACGTTCCAGGCGGCGCACGAGGCGGGCCTGGCGACGGTGTTGTGGTGCTACCTCCGGAACAATGGCTTCAAGAAGGACGGCGTCGACTACCACACCGCCGCTGATTTGACCGGGCAGGCCGATCACCTCGGCGCGACGATCCAGGCGGACATTCTCAAGCAGAAGCTGCCGGAGAACAACGGGGGGTTCAACGCGCTGAACTTCGAGGGATCGAGCTACGGCAAGACCGACAAGCGGATCTACACGGAGCTCTGCACGACCCACCCCGTCGATCTGGTTCGCTACCAGGTCGCCAACGGGTATATGGGTCGCGCTGGAACGATCAATTCTGGCGGTGCGAGCGGTGCAAACGACATGCAGGACGCGATCCGGACCGCCGTCATCAACAAGCGGGGCGGTGGCATGGGCCTCATCTCCGGCCGGAAGGCCTTCCAGAAGCCGCGCGCGCAGGGCATTGAGCTGCTGCACGCGATCCAGGACGTTTATCGGTGTGGGGAAGTCACGGTGGCGTAGTCGCCCGTTCGCCCAAGCGGCCCGATTTCCTGTATGCTTCCGCACCTTCCATGTCCGAGATCACCAGCACCATCGCGGGCGTCGGCGCGCGTCAGATCCACATCCGGCGGGCCCGGCTGACGTGTACTGAGGGGGAGAACGCCAACAAGAGCTGGCTCGTCGACCGCGACGTCATCCGGATCGGCGCGCGTCCCGACAGCGACGTCGTGCTCACAGACTCCACGGTCTCGCGCACGCACGCCGAGATTGTGCGAGGTCGGGACGGCACAATCCTGCGCGATCTCGGAAGTACCAACGGCACGTTTGTCGGGCCGGTGCGCGTTCGCGAGGTCTACCTCTCGCCCGACACGCACTTCCGCATCGGCAAGACGGAGCTGGTGTTTCATCCCGATGACGAGGTGATCGACGTCCTGCCGAGCACGTCGAACCAGTTTGAGGGCCTCGTCGGCGCGGGCCTTGGGATGCGCGAGGTGTTCGGTGTGCTCGAGCGCATCGCGCCGACCGACCTGACCGTGCTCGTCACGGGGGAGACGGGGACCGGAAAGGAGCTTGTCAGCCGCGCGCTCCACAAACGGTCGCGACGCGCGAACAAGCCGATCATCGTCTTTGACTGCGGGGCTGCGCCAGAAGGGCTGGTTGAAGCAGAGCTGTTTGGACACGAGCGAGGTGCGTTCACCGGCGCCATCGCCACGCGCGAGGGGCTGTTCGAGGCGGCCGACGGGGGGACGCTGTTCATCGACGAAGTCGGCGAACTTCCGCTGGAATTGCAGCCGAAGCTCCTGCGGGCGCTCGAGCAGCGGGAGGTGCGACGAATTGGCTCGTCCAAGTCCCGGCCCGTCGACGTGCGCGTCATCGCGGCGACGAACCGCAACCTCGCCGACGAGGTCGCAGCGGGTCGCTTTCGGGAGGACCTCTACTACCGCATCGCCGTCGTCGAGCTGCGACTGCCCCCGCTTCGCGACCGCCGGGACGATCTGGCGTTGCTCGTCGAACACCTCCTCCGAAGGGCCGAGGCCGCCGGCCACGCCCGGGGCGTACGCGGCCTGGATGCCGACGTCGAAGCGTTGTTTCGGGCCTACCACTGGCCCGGAAACGTGCGGGAGCTCAACAACGTCATCGAGCGGGCGCTGCCGTTCTGCGATGGACCGGTCGTGTCCCTGCGGGCGCTCCCCGAGTCGCTGCGCAAGGCGAGGCCCAGCGTCGCGGCTGCACCCGCACCGTCCGGTGCGTTACCGTCGTCGGTTTCGAACCAGATGCCGCTCAAGGACGCGAAGGACCAGATCATCGAAGCGTTTGAAAAACAATACCTCGAAGACCTGATCGAGCACCACGACGGCAACGTTTCGCGCGCTGCCCGCGTGGCCGGAATGGATAGAAAGTCGATCACCCGCCTGCTGAAAAAGCACCAAATCCGTTACCGCGACGTGTAGCAGTGACTCTTGATCTCCCCACCCTCGTGAGCCTCACCGCTGGCACCCTGATGACGGGGATCGCCGGCTGGCTCTCAGTGCGTGCGTTCTCGGACGCGCGCCTACTCGCAGAGATCGGCTCCACGCCAATGGGGGAGCTGACCGACGGCCTGCATGAGGTGCGGGGTGCGGTGAAGGGAAGTCCCGGCTTTCGAGCGCCTGTTTCGGACCGCGAGTGCATCGGGTGGCGCCTTGTGGTCGAGCAGCAGCGGCGCTCGACCTGGGAGCTGGTGTACGACAAGCGGGAGATGGGCACGTTCGCGATGGAGGATGGGACCGGCACCGTCGCCGTCGATGCCGGAAAGGCCGAGCTGGTCCTTGCAAAGACGGCGCGGGTTCGGAACGGGGTTGTGAGCGTTCCCGGCCCCGAATGGGAGTCGATGCGCCAGCGGCTCGGGGATCCGGCCATCGAGCCGACGACGCCTTTCCTTCGGTGGAAGGAGGAGTCCATCGAGCCGGACGACGTGCTCACCGCCATCGGGACACTGGTGCGCGAGGAGGGCGAGGGTCCCTGGCGGGTGAGCGCCGAGAACCTGCTGCTCTCAGACCGTGACGATGCGGAGGTGGTGCGTCAACAGCGCCGGCGCGGGCAGCGCCACCTTGCCTGGGCGCTCGCCGGGATCGCCGTCCTCGCGTATGGCGTCTGGAGCCTCGTGAAGTAGGGTCCGGCACGGTCCTTGCTGTGCGCCCGGCGCATGGCACGACGTCCGTCACCCCTCCCGCCGCTCGTGGTCTTCGCCGTTGGCGTGGTCCTCGGGGACATCGCCGCTCCGCTCTGCACGAGTGGGGAGCCCGCCCTGGTCGGGTTCACGCTCGCCGCCGTGGCGCTCGTCATCCTGTCGCTGTTTGCGCGGCGGACGGGCGCTGCAGCGGTCTTTGTCGCAGGCGGGTGTGCTGGGCTGGCCCTCATCGGGCGGCTGTCGGGGCCGCTGCCGGGGTTGCCTGAGCGGGTGCGCGGGGTGGTGGTGGGGACGGCCGATGGGCATGACGCGGACGTGCAGGTGAGCGCGGTCGCGAGCCCGGGCGAGGCGTGGCGAGCCGAGTCGGGCAGGCTCAGGGTCCGGTTTCCGCTGGCGCCGCCCGCGGCCGGCGCGGTGATTGTCGTCGGCGGGACCGCACACGCCCTGCCCCGCCACGCGCTCCCGGGCGCGCCCACCGAGCGGTGGTCCGTTGCGCGCGCGCATGTTCGGGCGCTGCTGACGGCGAAGGACGTCGTGGTGGAGGGCCCGGAGCCGCTGCCCTCCCCGGCGCGGCGGCTTGTTCACGCCGGGCTTGTGGCTGCCATGGCGGGCCAACCTGGGACGGTGGTCGCACCGGAGGAGAAGGGGCTCCTTCAGCGCACCGGCACGTGGCATTTCGCTGTGGTCTCTGGCGTTCAGGTCGGGCTGGTCGCGGCTGGCGCGTGGGCGCTGATGACGGTGCTGGCGAGGCCGTTGGTTGTCATCCTCCCGGCGGGCGGGATGCGCTGGCTTTCGGCGATCGCGGCTGGCGCGGGGGCTTTTGGGTTGGCGCTCGGCGCGGGGGCGCCGGTGTCGGCGATCCGTGCCGCGCTCTGCGCCAGCGTTTGCGCCGTCGCGCGGGCGGCAGGGGTGACCGTCGGGGCCTGGGAGGGGCTTGCCTTCGCGGTCTGCGGTGTCCTGCTGGTCGACCCCGGGGCCGTGGACCACCTCGGGTTTCAGTTCGCCGTCTCTGCGATCGCCGGGATCATCCTCTGGTCGAGCCGCATCGTGCGTTGGCTGCCGCTCGATGCGCCGCGGGCGCTGCGTTGGGCTGCGCGCTCGCTCGGGGCCAGCGTCGGAGCACTGGTCGGGACGCTGCCGATCGCAGCATGGCGGCTGCAGACGTTTTCGCCGATGTCCCCGGTCTGCAACCTCCTCGTCGCGCCGTTGCTCGGCCTGGTGGGCGCGCCGGCGGCGCTGCTCGGGTTTGCGACGAGCGGGGTTGCCCGATTGGACGTCGCGAGCGCCTTCCTCCTCACCGTCGCGGACACCGCAGCGGACTTCGCGCTGCGCGTGTTGCAGCCGCTTGATGTCACGCCGTGGCATCCGGCAGTGGGCCCGGTGGGCGCGGTTCTCCTTGGCCTGGCGGCGCTGTGTCCACGTCGGCCGCTCGTGGCCGCGGGGATCTGGACGTTCGTGCTGGGCACTCGTTGGCCGGTCCCCCCCGAAGACGGGCGGCTGGTCGTGCAGTTCCTGGCCGTTGGTCAGGGAGACAGCGCCATCGTGAGCTTTCCGGACGGGCGGGTCTGGCTCGTCGACACCGGCCCGGAACCGGACGATGTGCTCGACGTGCTCCGCCGGGAGGGCATCACCCACCTCGACCGCGTGATCCTGAGTCACCCCCATCCCGACCACTTCGGTGGGCTTGAGGCGATCCTCGAGAACCTCGATGTAGACGAGCTGATCGTGCCCCGAGCGCCCCGACTGGGACTCGCTGGCGAGACGGGGAGCCAACGCGCTGCCGGAGGGTTCGCGGCTGCCGCCGAGAGCGAGCGCACGTACGCCCGCCTGCTCGGCCTCGCGCGACGTGTGGACTTCGCCGAGATCCCGGCGCCAGGCGTGCTTCTTCACCCGTGGCTCGGCTGGCGCAGCCCGGCCCGCGACCCGGTCAACGACGAGAGCGTCGTGTTCCGCATCGACTTCGGGAAGCGTCGCTTCCTGTTCACCGGGGATGTCGAAAAGGCGGGCGAGGCGGAGTTGTTGGCCCACCACGGGGCAGATCTCCACGCGGACGTCCTGAAGGTGCCGCACCACGGCAGCAAGACGTCGTCGTCGTGGCCGTTCGTCACGGCGGTGAACCCGCTGGTGTCGGTGATCTCGTGCGGCGAGGACAACCGCTTCCACCACCCGAATCCGCTGGCGCTGGCGCACTACCGCGGGCGCCGCGTGTACCGGACCGATCTGGACGGCACGGTGGTGGTGTCGACCGACGGGACGGACCTGCACGTGGATCTGCCCGACGCGGAGCCTGTGTTCCTGGACCCGGACCCGGTGCCCGCCGGCGCGCAGCGTGCGGACCTGGGCGTCCTGCCGGAGGCTCACGAACCCTGAATCGCGCACGGGGTGGCGGTGGTCAGGGGGCCAGCGCGGGGTCGGAGCGGCGTTCCACGGTCGCCCTTCAGATCGGCGCGGAACGGAGCGAGCCGCCCAAAGAAGGCAAAGCGCCCCGCGACGGGGTAAACGCCGGCCGGTCTGGCTCCCGAACCCCCGCCCGAGGTCCCCATGCGCCCCTTGTACAACAACATCCTCGAATGTGTCGGTGATACGCCGAACGTTCGCATCAACCGCATCATGGCGGGGCTGCCCGGGGACCTCTACGCGAAGATCGAATACCTGAACCCCGCGAACTCGGTGAAGGACCGGATTGCGATGGAGATCATCGACGATCTGGAGAAGACGGGCAAGCTCAAGCCGGGCGGCACGATCATCGAGGCCACCAGCGGCAACACCGGCGCGGGGCTCGCGATGGTCGCGGCGGTGCGCGGCTACAAGTGCATCTTCGTGATGGCCGACAAGCAGTCCGAGGAAAAACGGGCGGCGCTACGGGCGTATGGCGCGCGTGTCGTGGTTTGTCCGACGGACGTGGAGCCCGAAGACCCGAATTCCTACTACTCGACGGCCAAGCGGCTGGTCGCGGAGACGCCCAACTCGGCGTACTCCAACCAGTACCACAACCCCGCAAACCCGCGCGCGCACTACAAGAGCACGGGTCCCGAGATCTGGGAGCAGTTCGGCGGGAAGATCGACGTGTTCATCTGCTCGCTGGGCACCGGCGGCACGGTGACGGGCACGGCGAAGTTCCTGAAGGAGAAGAACCCCAAGCTCCGGGTTGTCGGCGTCGATCCAGTCGGATCGCTGTACTTCGACTACTTCCACACCGGCCAGCTCACCACGCCCTACAACTACAAGGTCGAGGGCATCGGCGAGGACTTCCTGCCTTCGACCATGGATTTCTCGTACGTGGACGACGTGGTGCGCGTGAACGACAAGGAGTGCTTCGTGATGACGCGGCGACTGGTCCGCGAGGAGGGCATTTTCGGAGGTTCTTCCTGTGGTGCGGCGATGGCCGGGGCGCTGAAGTGGTGGAAGAACAACGGGGTGGCCGGGATGCGCGGCGTCGTCATCATGCCCGACTCGGGCGCGCGGTACTTGTCCAAGGTCTACAACGACAATTGGATGCGGGAGAACGGCTTCCTGGAGCCTGAGGTCGCGATCGGCGGGCTCGGCAGCGTGAACGATCTGGTTGACCACAAGGGCCGTCGCGCGATCGTGTCCGTGCGGCCGGACCAGAAGGTCAGCGAGGTGATCGGCGTGCTCAAGCTCAATGGCATCTCGCAGGTGCCAGTGATGGAGGGCGACAAGGTCCTTGGCCTGCTCTCCGAGAGCCGCCTCCTGGAGCGGGCGCTTGCGGGCGCGCGCGCGGACTCCTCCGTCGGTGACATGGTCGAGTCAAACTACTGCACGGTCAACGGGGACACGGACATCACCGTGCTGACCGAGCTCTTCAAGCGCTCCAAGGCGGCGGTCGTGATCGAGGCTGGCAGGGCCGTGGACATCATCACGCGCATCGACCTCATCGACTACATCGCCAAGGTGACCGCGCAGAGCCGCCCGGGCGCGCCGACGAGCGCCTCGTGAGCGCCGACGAGAAGCTCGGGTTCGACACGCTGGCCGTCCACGCCGGCCAGTCGCCTGACCCGACGACCGGCGCGGTCATGGTGCCGATCTACCAGGTCTCGACGTATGCGCAGGACGGCGTCGGCAACCACAAGGGCTACGACTACTCGCGCTCCGACAATCCGACGCGCACGCCGCTCCAGGTGTGTCTCGCGGCGTTGGAAGGCGCAAAACACGCGCTCGTCTACGCGTCGGGGCTCGCCGCGACGGACAACCTCGTCCGCACCGTCTGCCGCCCCGGCGACCACGTGGTCTGCGGCGACGACGTGTACGGCGGCAGCTACCGGCTCTTCGACAAGGTCGTACGGCACTGGGGCGTCACGTTCACCTACGCGGACTTCTCGACCTGCGACCTCGAGAAAGCCATCCCCGCCGGCACCAGGCTGGTCTGGCTGGAGACCCCCACCAACCCGCTCCTCAAGGTCAGCGACATCGCAGCCGTCTGCGCGCGGGCGAAAGCGGTCGGCGCGCTGGTCGCCGTCGACAACACCTTCGCAACTCCCTACTTCCAACGCCCCCTTGCGCTCGGGGCGGACTTTGTCGTGCACAGCATGACGAAGTACCTCAACGGCCACTCGGACGTCGTCATGGGCATGGTCGCGCTCAACGACTCCGCGACGTACGACCGGCTGAAGTTCCTGCAGAACGCCGCCGGCGCCGTCCCCGGCCCCATGGACTGCTGGCTGGTCCTGCGCGGCCTGAAAACTCTCGGCGTCCGCATGGATCGTCACCAGCAAAGCGGCAAGATCATCGCGCGTTGGCTCGCCGCACATCCGGACGTCGCGCGCGTCTACACCCCGCTCCTCCCCAGCCACCCCAACCACGACGTAGCCATGCGGCAGATGTCGGGCTTCGGCGGGATGATCTCGTTTGAGCTGCGCGCCGCTCCCGGCGATTCAGCGCTCGAGCGCGCTCGCCGCTTCGTGGCCGCCACCCGGGTCTTCACGTTGGCCGAGAGCCTCGGCGGCGTCGAGTCGCTCATCGAGGTCCCCGCGCTGATGACACACGCGAGCATTGAGCCGCAGAAACGCCGCGAGATCGGCATCGAGGACGGCCTCATCCGGCTCTCGGTCGGCATCGAGGACGTCGAGGACCTCATTGCGGACCTGGAGCGCGCGTTCGGGGCCTGATCGGGGTTTTTGGGCTTTTTTGGGCGGCTCCGCAAGCCCCTCGCCGGTTCCGTCGTCTGCTGTGGAACGCCGCTCCGCCCCTGCGCGGTCCCCTGCGTCTCGGCACCCACCCGCGGTCTCGCCCCATGTATCAAAACCGACGACGTCAGTTTTGATACCTCAGAACGTCCCCCCGACGCCGATCCCGTTGGGTCGGGCGTAGACCTGGAGGGCGACCGGCTGGGAAAGCGGCGTTTGGAGCTGGATCTGCGGCCATCGCAAGTCCGGCGAGCAGCGGCGCCACACGAGCATCATTCCCGCATCCCCGCCCCACCGCGCCTGCACCCTTCCTGCGCGCCAACGCCGGTAGCTTGTCGGAATGTCGCCTCGCCCCCTCGTCGTTTTCGTGGCCACGCTGCCGCTCGTCCTGCTCACTGCCCTCGCCGTTGCCCAGACCGGAGACGGTCGGGCCGACAGCTACGTCATCGCGAGCATCCTGGTGGCCGCTGGCTGCGCGCGCATGGCCACGTTGGAGGTCGACCGGCGCCTGTACGCGCTAACCAATGCGCTGTGGGTGGTGTGCATGCCGCTCGTGGCAGGTGCGAGCACCGGGTTCGCGCTGGCGGTCGTCCACCCCAAGCTCGTGGAGGGCCACGTCAACCCCTGGCCGCTGCTTGGAGGCGCTGGCCTCGGCTTTCTGGGCGGCGTTGTCCTCTGGCCCGCGCTCGTTGTGGCTGGCGCCGTCGTGCAGTTGTTCGCGGTGATCTTCGCCCGCACGATCGCGCGCTCAAGTCCCGTCAGCGACCCGGCGTGAGCCGGTCATCGCGATCCCGAGCACGAGCGCAGCGGCCGGCAACGTGCAAAGCAGGCTCCCACCCCCAAACCACACGTTGTTCATCGCCTCCGCGCGCCCTTCCTCCGTGATCACCGCGCGCTCCGACGGATCCACGTTCATGAGCGCCTGGTTCACCTGGTGCATCCCCCAGAAGTACCCGCCGGCCCCGATGACGGCGGGCGCCAACGCCAACACGATGAGGACCCCGCCGATCAGCTTCGCGATCGTCGTCCCACGCAGGACCCCCGCCACGCCCAGTCCGACCACGAACAGGCCGATGAGGCACACATCCGCGCCGAGAAGGACCCACATCGGCCAACCGCCTTCGAGGAACCAGCGGTACACGTGTCCGATCATCGTCTGCCTCCAGGATGTATCAAAAGTGACGTCGTCGGTTTTCCTAGGTGAGCGTGTGCGGAACGACGGCGCCTGACACGCTCTGGTCGCCGATCGTCACGTAAAGCTGGCTTTCCTGGCGCACAAGCGACCACACGGACGTCCGCTCGGTGGCCTTGTCCAGTGCATCGAGAAACTTCGGGTCGAGCGCGTAGACCTCGATGGCGTCGAGCTTGTGGACGTTCGTCTTGTCCACCGCGCGCTGCAGTTGCGCGACGTCGTTGTGCGTGAACACGACCGTTCGCGGCGCCGATTTCGAGACCTTGTGCAGCCGGTCCCCGGTCGGCGTGCCGATCTCGATCGCGACCTGCAGATCGCCGCGCAGGTCGCGCACGGTGATCGGGGACTCGTCGGCCGACGAGAGCCCTCCCTTGGAGAACGCGATCCCCTCCTCAAAACACAGGCAGTACGCCAACACCCGCGTCATCATGTACCGCGCGCTCTCCGACGGGTGCCGGGCGACGCGCAAATCCAGCGTCTCATAGACGCCGCGGTCGAGATCGGACATCTCGATGGTGACGTGAAAGACCGTGGACGTCAGCGCCATCAGCGCGTCTCGCAGGTCGTGTAGTATTGAATCTCGGCGAAGTACGCGTCGTTGTACTTGCCCGGGCACACGTGCTGGTGGTAGCGCCCGGTGAAATACACCGTGGCGTCCGGCCCCACGATGTCGGCTACATGCCCATTCTGACCGTCAAAATCGCCTTCGTCCGGGGTCGAGCCGTCCAGCTCGGTACACCCAAGGATCACGGTGCCGTCGCACGCGATGCCGTACAGCTCGATCTCGGCGTTTCCAGGCACGTTTGTCGTCGCCAGCCCCTCCGCGACGAGCACGGACAGCGCGCCGGGGTTGGGCGAGTGGTGGTGGTACACGCCGGTCTCCTGCGGGTGCCCGTCCCACGTGTCAAACGTGTACTGCTCCTGCGAGATGTCGTCGTTTGGCGCGGCGAATCCTGCAAACAGAAGGACGCTGTCGAGCCCGACGCCCAGCGCGCCCCCGTTGTACTCCTCTGTGCTCGTCGTCGCAAAACCGTCGACCATGTCGGACGTTACGGTGATGCCCTTTGCGACCGGGCTTAGCGGCACCCAAACATACGAATCCTGCGTCGAGAGCGTGTTCGGGTTCTGGTGGTAGTCGCCCCCCCGGTCGTCCCAGGCCTCCCAATTCGGGTCGGTCGTCGGGTAGTAGCTGCTCGGGTGCGGCGGCAGGTCGTGCGTGTGGATCATGACGCTGTCGCCGTCGATCGCGATGTCCGCGCAACGAAAGAAGTCCTGGTAGAATTTGGGAACGTCGCTGGCGACGGTCGTGGCACAGTTGGCGAGGGTCAAGGCTGTCGCTGCGGTGTCGCCGGAGTCGGTCGTCGCGGAGTCGCCCGAGTCCGATCCGGTCGACTGGCAGGTCCCGGTGGTGTCCTGCCCGTCGCGGTAGATGCGCGTCTCCCCGGCGGGGCAGGGCGCGGCGGTGGTGCATGCACTCAGGGTCGAAAGCAGGGAGAGGACGAACGCGATCCGCATGCCTCCGCCCTAACCGTCAGCGACCGGATCCCGCGCAGGTTCCTTTGGGCGACTGCTCCGCATCGCGGCGTCCTCCGGGCGTGGGGGCGCCCGCTCAGGCTCGCTCGCTGGCGGGGCGGCACGCGCGGCGTTGTGCCCGGGCTACAGTGCCAGATGCCTCCCGCCGTCCGAGCCCCCGCGTTCATCTCCGAAGCCGACTACCTCGCGTTCGAGGCGGCCAGCCCGGAGAAGCACGAGTACGTGAACGGTGAGATCATCGACATGGCGGGCGGGTCGCTCGGCCACGGCTTGATCCAGGCGAATCTCATTCGGGCGCTGGGGAACAGGCTTCAGGGCGCGCCCTGCCGTTCGCTCGGCTCTGAGGTCCGCGTCCAAATCAAGGAAACCGGCATGTACGCCTACCCCGACGTGGTGGTCTACTGCGGCGAGGCGGAGCTCTCGGAGACCATCCCGCCCTCCCTGCTCAATCCGCGCGTGCTCATCGAGGTGTTGAGCGCGTCAACGGAGGTCAACGACCGCGGCGTCAAGGTCGCGCACTACCGACACCGCGCGAGCGTAGACGCCATCGTGCTCATCGACTCCCGCACGCGGCTCGTCGAGATCCAGACCCGCAACCCCAACGGCACGTGGACCCTGGACGAGCGCACCTCCGGCGACCTCCCCATCGCGGTCCTCGACGTCGTCATCCCGTTTGACGAGGTGTACGAGGGCGTGACGATCATCCCGCCGCCCGCCCCTCCCAGCGGACGGAAGCCTCGCCCCCGCGAGCTCAAGCCCGCGCGCGCCGCGCGATGACCCCCGCGCTCGCCCCGCCGTCGTCCTTCGCCGCCGCGGCCGACCCCACCTGCCCGCCCGCAGCGTCGCCCGCTCTGCCCGCCCCGCCGGACCCCCACACAAACCCGCTCCTGCTCTCCGGCGCCATCACCCTCGGCGTGACCTACACCCCGGCGCTCGCGTTCTCGATCGTCGCGCTCGCCGACCGGCAGACCCAGTTTGGCACGGATTGGGGTCTGCTCCCGGTCTTTGGGCCCTTCGCCTGGGACGTCACGGACACGGGCTTCAACAACTCAGGCGTCGAGGCCATCGTCCTCGCCGACGGTGTCGGTCAGGTCGGCGGGGCTGCGCTGCTGACGGCGGGCGTCATCCAGACACGCTCGGTTGCGTGGATCCCCACGATCCACGTCGGGCGGACCCTGCAGCTCGGCGTCGCCGGCCGGTTCTGACCGTCACACGCCGGAGAATTGCACCCCGTCGAACAGCAGCGACGGCGACCGGACGCCCGAGTAGACGTAGGGGTCGTCCGCGGCCTCGCTGAACTGGTGGAAGATCTCGGTCACGTTCCCGGAGACGTTCATCTCCGACAAATTGGCCGTCGCAACGCCGTTCTCGTACAGCACGCCCTGGATCCCGTAGCTGAAGTCGCCCGTCAGCCCATTGCCGTTTCCGCCGAGAAAACCAGTCACGACGATGCATTTTGGCAGGTCGGCGAGGATCGTGGCGACGGAGCGGTCGCCCTTCGGCACGACCCAGTTGGACCGGCCGCCGGTGGTCGGGTCCATCTTGAGCTTGCGCGCGTAGTAGAGCGACAGGTAGTAATTCTGCAGGATTCCCGCCGTCACCACGGGCATCGGCCGCGCGTAGAACGCGTCGCCATCCCAGGGGCGCGAGCCGAGCCCGCGTGGGATCGTCGGGTCGTCGAGGAGCGTGAAGCGGTCGTTGCCGATCCGCTCGCCCTTCTTGCCAGCGAGGCAGCTACGGCCCTGGTGGATCTCGCCGCCTGAGATCGGCCCACCGAGCACGCCGAGGATCCGCCCGGCAGCATGGTTTTCGAGCAGCATCGGGTAGCGCCCGGTCGCGATGGGACCGGAGCCCAGCCGCTTCTCGCCGCGCGCCCACGCCTCCTCCGCCAGAAACTTCGCGGTCGGGATGTCGGCGCGGTGATTCGCCCCGTAGTAGCTGTAGGATTCGGGCCGTCGCCCGCCCGGCTCGGAGAGCGTCAGCTCCACGCTCATCCCAAAGCCCGTGCCGCGATGCTCGCCGACAAAACCGTTGGTCATCACGCGCACGCTGTCGCTCGACGAGTCGCCGACGCCGATGGTCGCGGAGATCACCCGATCCCGGTTCGGGAGCGCATCGACCGCCGCCTCCAGCTCCTCCGCGAGCTGTCCACGGGCCCGGGCGTCGAGCGCAGGCCAGGTCGGGTCCACCTGATCGAGGACCTCGTCGGACGTCGCCCGCCCACAGAGTGCGGCGTCGGGCTGTCGGCGTTCAACCTCGGGTTCGAGCGCTCGCGTCGCGTCGACGGCGCGCGCCAGGAACGCGCGCAGGGCTACCGGCCGCAAGTCCGACGTCGCGTGGCTGGAGTACCGGTCCCCGACCAACAGCGAGACGGAGAGCCCCAGCGACGTCGCCCGTTGCGCTTGTTCGAGCTTCCCCGCCCGACGTTGCAGGCTCACCTCCGTGGACCGCGACACGCTGCAGCTCACCTCGCTCGCCCCCATCCCGCGCGCGAGATCGTGCGCCTCGTGCGCGACGTCGAGGAGCGACCGGCTGTGGTCGTGCGCGTCGTTGTTCCCGGAGCTCATGACGCACCTCCCACCGAGAGCTTGTCGACCTTGACTGTCGGCATTCCTTGCGAGACCGGCACACTCTGGCCGTCCTTGCCGCACGTCCAGCCGCCGATGTCGATCTGCAGGTCGTTCCCCACCATCTGCACCGTCTCCAGCACTTTGGGCCCGTTCCCGATGATGTTCACGTCCTTGATCGGGCGCGTGAGCTTGCCATCCTCGATGAGGTAGCCGTGGCGCACGTAGAACGCGAAGTCACCGGCGCCGATCTGCACCTGACCGTTGCTGAACGTCGAGCAGTAGATGCCGGTTTTCACGGAGGCGATGATCTCTTCGGGGGTGAACGCCCCGTTCTCCATGTAGGTCGCGCGCATGCGTGGGAGCACCGGCGAGCGGAAGCTCTCGCGGCGGCCGGAGCCCGTCGGCGCGACCTTGTAGTGCTTCGCGCTGATCTCGTCGTGCAAATACGACTTCAGGATGCCGTCCTCGATGAGCACGGTCTTCTCGGCGGGGTTCGCCTCGTCGTCCGTGTTGATGGTGCCGCGCGCGTAGGGGAGCGTGCCGTCGTCGACGACGGTGACGCCCTTCGGCGCGATGCGCTGCCCGAGCTTGTCGGCGTAGATACTGATGCCCTTGCGGTTGAAGTCCGCCTCCAGCCCGTGCCCGATGGCCTCGTGGAGGAGGATGCCCGAGGAGCCGGCGCCGAGCACGACCGTCATCTCGCCAGCCGGCGGCTTGCCTGCTTCGAACAGGATCATCGTGTCGTCGATCGCTTTCTTGACGAGGTAGTCCACGTTCGCGGGCGAGTAGAATTCCAGCCCCTGTCGCTGGGCGATGTTCGCCATCGACGACTCTTTTTTGCCGTTCTCCTCCGCCGTCACGGAGACGAACGCGCGGGTCATCGGCTGGTAGTCGTAGACCATCCGCCCGTCCGGCCGGACGATGAGGATGTGCTTCTGCGTGTCCGCCATCATCGTCTCGACCTTTTTCACGCGATTGTCCCTCGCGAACGTGGTCTGTTCCCACGTTCGCACCATCCCCACGCGCGTCGCCATGTCGACCTGCTCCCACGGCGTTTTTACAGCGTAGCGACTGGCGTATCCGGCGCCAGGCCCGCGTGACCCGATGCGCGCCACGTCCCTTGGTCGCCCGCCAGCCGCGATCTCCGCCGCGACCTGCGCCGTCTCCCGCATCGCCGCGACCGAAAGATCCTCGGTGTACGCGTACCCGACGGCGTCCCCGACCACGACGCGCACGCCGAGCCCGAGGTCGACGTTGGTGCTCGCCCGGTTGACCTTGCCGTCCGACAGTGAGACAGACGTGGCGTTCAAGTGCTCGAAGTAGAGATCGGCGTCGTCGCCACCACGGCCGAGGGCATCGCCGAGCACCTGCCGAAGGAGCTCCTCAGTGAGGCCGAATTGGGCGAACCATTGCATCGTGAGGCTCCGAGGGGGGAAGACCGAGAACGTAGTCATGATCGGGGGGTTGGGAAGGCGGCGCCGGTCTACGGGCGCTTGCAGCGTGCTTCGGCGTCCGTCGCGTCACGGCCCAATTGGCGGCTCGCCTCGGCGATCGCGCACCACGTCGGCCCGTTTTCGGGCATCGGGCGCGTGGACGCGCGACGGTAGTCCATCAGCGCCATTGCGTCGTCGGGGCGGTGGAGCGCCAGGGCGCGCTGGGCCACCTCGGCCAACTCCTGGGGCGAGGGCTCGAAATAGGCGTCGTGGCCGGGGAGCGCGGCCATTCCAGACATCCAGGCATCGAGCCCATCGGCATCCCGATGCTGGGCGAACCGCACGCGCGCGAGCTGGGTGAGGGCGAGGGCATCACCGCCATACCGGGCGTCCTCCGCCCACAGTTTGCCCTCGTCCTGGTAGGCGAGCACGACCGGGACCGTCCGTGGCAGGTTCGCCAGGGACAACGCGACAAGCAGGGCGGTGGCGATGTTGAGCACGCGAGGGGAGCCGGCCGGGGCGAGCCGGACGACGAGGACCGCGAGGCTCGCCCCGAGCGGGACGTAGACGTACCGGGCGCACAGGAACCCCATCAGTCCGCCAGCTGCGGCGGGCACCGTCAGGGCCACCCACGTCACGCCGGCGGCAGTGCACGCCCGGGCGGTCTCTCCGCTCGCCCGCAAGCTCGCGATCCCCAGCCCGAGCAGGACGGCTGCGCCGCCTAGCGCCAGCCCGGCGTCCGACGGGTGGAGCTGCCCGACAAAGCCCGACTTTGCGAGGGCGGCAGGCCAGCTGGTCAGGACCGGCAACCAGCACAGGGCGACCTTGAGCGCGGTCCCGGCGTGGGCGGCAGGAATGGCCGGGATCTTCCAGAGGTACCAGCCCCCATAGAGGCCGGCCGCGACCAGCCCCACGCCGGCCAGGGCGGCCGCGTGTCGGCGTCGCCCGGCGAGGAGCGCGAGCGTCGGCGCGAGCACAAGGACCGGCGCGGTGCTCTCCTTCGTGAAGAGCGCCGTCACCAGCAGCATGCCGTAGGCGCCGACCGCGCCCCGTCCCTGGCCCTCCGCCGCGACCAACGCCGGAATCACCGCGGCCAATGCGAGGACGTCGCAGGCGTCGGCACACCACGGCACCACGTAGGCCGTCGCCGAGTGCGCCGAGAGGAAGAGCCCGCCGGCCGCCGCGAACCTGAGCGACTCCGCGCGCGGGGCGTTGCCGCCTCGTCCCCCCAGCCAGCCGAGCCCGCCGCAGATCAGGGCATGAACG
This sequence comes from uncultured Pseudomonadota bacterium, assembly GCA_903844155.1. GTDB lineage: Bacteria > Myxococcota_A > UBA796 > UBA796 > SXON01 > CAIUMM01. The sequence continues at coordinate 30,956 of CAIMSU010000162.1, forward strand.
GCCAGATTTCCGGCGTGCACGACGGCGGGCGAATACCCCTCCCGCCCGCGGAGCAGGAGGTAGTACATGTCCGTGATGGGGCGTGTGAACCGCGCGGCCGCGGGGGACGGGTCGTCGATGTAGAGCCCGTGCATCGACGTCCACGCGTCAAGCGGCCCGAGCGCGCGCGAGGTGTACCGGCCGGGCGTCCAGACGGTGTCGGTGAACAACTTCCAGTCGTCGAGGAACCAGCCGTTTTGCAGCGTCGACCCGTAGATCAGGAGCGCGGTGAGGACGGGCAGCAGGACCCACAACGCGCGTTGGACACGGCTCACGGAGGCTCCAGGGCCGCGGCTGGGCGCGGGACGAGACAAATGCAATAGAGGACGAACACAGCCACCATCTTCATCGCGCCGAGCGGCGCCGCGAGGTCGGGGAAGAGGTAGGTCACGGGCTGCCACCAGTCAAATGGCAGCGCCAGGACCCCAGAGAGCCCTGCGATCCAAAGTCCGGCTCTTCGACCCGGCGGGAGTGCCGTGAACGCAAAGGCCAGCGCGGGGAGGACCAGCATCAGGTGCGTGTCCCACGCCAGCGGCGCGCACAGCACCATGACGCACCCGAAGGCCCCCGCCACCCCGAGCATGCCGAGGCCACCTGTGGGTTCCGTGCGTGCGCGCATCGCGAGCAGGCCGGACATCCCCAGCATCAACGCCGAGCGGATGCCGTTGGCGAGCGGCGAGAGGTGCGTGCGGCTCGGGTCGTCGCCGAGCAGGACGAGCACGCGCGAGAAGGCGTGGTTGAGCTGACCGTCCAGGCGTGGGACGTCAAAAGGGTAGGTTCCGCTGGCGAGGACCGGCCAGACGTCGGCGTGGAACGCCTCAAACGGCGCCCGCGAGTAGAGCGCCACCGTCGTCGCGACGAGCGCGGCGGTCGTCAGCGCGAACGCGACGAGGGCGCGCCCTTCCCGTCGCCCGACCATTGCTGCCAGCACGACGACGGGCGAGATCTTTGCCGCGACGCCGATCGCGAGCCAGCTCCCGCTCATCCGCATGACCGCTTCGAGCAGCACAATCGTCAACGCGGCGTTCACGTTGCCGACCTGTTGGTTGAAGATCGTCGGATAGTAGGCGCAAGTCCCGCCGATGCATGCGGGGAGCGAGAGCCCGGACCAGACCGACAGTCGCCACGCCAGCGCCAACACGGTCAGCGCGTTGACGATGGTCCAGGCGGCCTGCGCGGAGGGGTAGTCCGGGAAGACGGCGGTCCAGGCGGAAAACGCAAGGAACGGCGGCGGGTAGAAGTAGGGTTGGACGATCGGGTTGGCGTGCGTCCAGGCGGTGCAGGTGCTGCTGAGCTGGGCGTGGTCGTACGGGTTCCCACCTGAAAGTGCCAGTCGCACCGCGCAAAGAAACGTCCGGCTGTCGTCGCGCATCGGCTCGGCCACGGCACCACGGTGGGCGAGGTAGATACAGCCGGCAAATGCGGACAAGGCCAGCGCCCAGGCCGCCCACGTCACTCTCGGGGTCACCGGCTCGCGCATCCGGCTTCCGTATCGCGGCGGTCCCGGCGGGCTAATCCAGCGGTTCGGTCAGCGGGGAGCCGGCGAGGAATTCGAGCGAGAGCGTCAGGCCGGGCTGCGCGTTGACCGTGTCGCCAGGCCCGGTCTGGTCCACCGCCACCCAGCCGCCTGCGTTGAGGACCCAGCGAGACGAGAGCGGCGCGCTGACAGCCCCGTAGATCCCGCCGACGGGCACGGTGGCGACCTCGTCCGGGGGGCGGTTTGGCGTGGTGCAATCAGCGCTACCGTCGGAATACGCCATGCACCCCCAGTGGTCCTTCCATCGCCCGTAGAGCCAGGGGGCGTTCGCGACGTAGGCGCCTGCCCGCACTTGCCAACTCCCCGCGTCCCCCCACGCGATTCCGAAGCCGGTGCGGGCGGTGAGGTAGGTGGTGCGACGAAGCTCCGCGTTGTCTCGCGGCGTCGTGACGACGGTGTCGCCCTCGGGCCCGAAGGTGGTGACAGTCTCGACGATCGTGTCACGGTGGTACCATCGCAGCCCGCTCGCCTCGATCTCCGTGAACGGCTCCACCGCCACCGTGCCCAACACCCAGTGACCACGGACATCGACCCCACCCCGCCCGACCGGCCGCGCCCATCCGTTGGCGCTCGTGTCCGTCGCCAGCGGTCGCGAGAAGGTACCCGGGGAGCCTTCGAGCTCGGCCCCGATTTGCACGGCCGAGCTGACCGCGACCGTCGCCGGCCGTCGCCGTTCACGTCGCCAGCGCCGGCGAGGCCCGCAAGGGCGCTGAGGGAGCGCGTCACCGCGCCTTACTTGGCCCCGATCTGCGCGTCGTCAGCGACGGGCCCGGTCCGCTTCTGCGCCGCCCGCCACTTCCCAAGGTGCAACCCAAGGATCTTCGCCTGCTCCTCGGGCGGGCGCGCGGCAATGTCCACGAGCCGGGCAGTGTCCATCGCCTCCAACTTCCGCTGCGCGTCGGCATACCCCACGCCAGCCTCGTCGGACGCCGCCTGCAGGGAGTAGCTCTGCTCCACGAATTCACGCGACCCGGACGCGATCTTGTGGCGTAGCGCGGGGTCTTTGGCCGCTGGCCCGAGCACCCGCACGGATCCATCGGGCGTCTGCAGGCCAACGACGACCGGAAAGCCCCAGTCGGAGGGCGTCGGGTCGACGAGCGGGCGGAGCACAGGGATCTTCGCCAGCATCTTGCCGGTGGACCGCTGCGCGTCCTCGCCCCCGCCCAGCGTGTGCACGGTCGGCGCGTCGGAGACAACGGCCTGTGCGCCGATGGCCTCGTTCACGTCGATGCGGCGGGCGTACACGTACCGGATCGCGGGGGTGCCGTCCTCCGCGCGACCGTCCTGGACCACCACACGGGCGGTCGCGTCAGGCCGGTGCCAGTCGGCGTCGCTCGTGCCGGGCTTCGGACGCTGCTCGACGGCGATGACGCGCTGCTGGAGGACGCCCAGGCCGCCGTCCGCGCGCGCCGTCTCGGTCGTCCCGTCGGTCTGGCCGATGACGAGCCGATCTCCAGCCTTTCCGGTGGCTCGTTGCCCAAGCTCGTTCGTGATGGCGTTGCTCCCGCCGCCGACCGTGACCGCGTCGTAGGTCTGGTCGACAAACCGCTTGCCGTCGCCCGCCGTCCGGGTCTTCGCGTCGACCCTCGCGTGTACGGCGTCGTCGTGGACCCGCGTCCGCAGCTTCGCGTCCAGCTTCGCGAGGTGCTCGTCGTCGGGTCCGGCGAGGTCGACGGTCGGATCCTGGACGGCGGACATCATCTGCGTGTGACCACCTCGCCCCTGTCGGCCAGCCTGCGCGCCACCCTGCGCCGCCGCCCCGCCCTGCTGGAGCGCCCACTGGTTCCCGCCGACGAATGCCCGCCGGTCGAGGATCTCGCGCCGGCCGTCATCGTGGAGGACCTGCACCTTGTCCCGCTCGGCGTATTCCACGGTGACGGGCGTGCGACCGTCCGGGTGCCAGGCGAGCATGCCGGGGCGTACAAGCTGGTCTTCTGGCGAGAGCTGCGCCGGGCGACGACCGAGCGCCTGCAGCCGGTCCATCTCCTGCGGCGTTGACAGGATGCCCGCTGCGCCCCGGCTCGCAGAGACTGCTTGCGAAGCGGGCATTTCAGTGCGAGGCTCTGCGAACGTCTGCGCGTTGCGACGCGTGCGCGGGTTGACCGGGTCCTGCCCGGCCGGGAAGATGCGGCCCCACGTCCCGTCGATGATGGTGCCGTCGGCCAATTCGACCCACGCGTGCCCGCCCGTCGCCCCGTTCCCGTCCGGCACCGTGCCGACGACGACCTTGGATGCGATGCCCATCTCCGCGAGCGCAGCGTGCGTGAACAGCGCCTTCTCGCGGCAAACGACCGTTCCCTGCTCGATCATCTGTCCGAGCCCGACGTTCCCGCCGGTGCGCTGGTACTCGGCCTGCTGGCCGGCCATGTTGTAGGTGATGCCGTCCTTGACATGGGCGGCGAGCAACGCCAGCTTCTGGTCGAGGGTGGTGCCCGCGGCGGTGGCAGCGTGGGCGCGATCCAACTGCCGACGAAGCGCGGGATCGGCTTGCAGGTCGACGTGCACGAACTCGGTGTTTGACCCGTTCGCGTAGACCTTTTGCGCTTGCTTCGCCCATTGACTGCCGGGCGCGATGGGCGCGGCGACCGGCTGCTGGGCCACGGCCTGCTTTGCCACCTGCGCCTCCCGGGCGGGTCGTTCCGGGGCCGGCTCGGGGAGCGTCTTCGCGACGCCGCCTTGAGCCGCCGCTCCTCCGCCGGCCGCCCCCTTCACCCGGTAGTTCGCCGCTTCGCTCTTCTCGACCCACTGCATCGACCCGTTCGTGTGCTGGAGCAGCACGCGCCCGTCCATCTCGTGCATGCCGAGCACCTCGACCTGCGCATTCGCCGCCTTCTGTGGGACGATCCCCGGCATCGTCTTGTCGCCCGGCGCTGCGACCGGCACACCGGGAGGCCTCTCGGCAACTGCGGGGCCAGCGACGAGCTTCGCCGCCTCGGCCTTCTCCATCCACTGCATGCCGCCGTTCTTGTACTGGACGAGAACACGCCCTTCGAACTCGTTCATCGCCGAGACTTCGCCGCCCGGCATGGCGGCCAATGTCTTCGCGGGCGCTGCGGGCGCGCGGGTCTCGGCCGCTGCCTTCACGGGCGCCACCGGGGTCGGCTCGCCCTTGAGCACGGCGTTCATGTAGCCGGGGTTCTCGGCCTCGATCGCCGCGAGCTTCGCGTTGATCTGCTTCGTCATCTCATGGTAGCGATCGGCGTACTGCTCGGGCAGCGGGTGTTCCGCGGTGACCTTGCCGGTGGCCTCGGCCAGCGCCTTGTACTGCGGGAGCATCTCGTCGATGCCGTGACGCGCGCGGATCTCGGGGTCGGTGACCTTGTTGAGCAGCTTGTAGACGCCGTCGTGGAAGTCGGGCTGGCCCTTGAAGGCGGTGATGGTGTCGGGGATCGTGAGCGATTTTGTCTCGAAGAAGCTGGTCGTTGACTTCGTGCCGATCTGCCATTCGTGGACGAGGCCGGTCTCGGCGTCGCGCACGTTGATGTGCCAGCGCGGGTAGCCCTCGCGCGGCTCCTTGACCTTGACGACGTCATCGCCAAAATGCGCCTTGATCCGCTCGACGGCGGTGGTGACGTCAGCGCCCGTCTCCAGATTGAAGCGCCCTCGCACGATGTCGCACATCTTGCCGACGTGCTCGTAGCCCTCGTTCCGCTGCTTCTTGACGATCTCGCTGACGAAGCTGTCGAAGTTGTCCCGCTTCCGCAGACTCGAGACCTCCGCTCCCGGCATCCCCTCGACGATGCTGGCGCCCGCGATCTTCATCCGGCCGACAGCCTCGGAGCTGGCCGCGAACAACGCCTTTTGCGCCTCGGGGCTCCCGGCCCACTCGGAGTGGTGCATGGCCAGGGCGTCGTGCGAGGTGACGGGCGCCGAGTGCTCGGGCGCTGGAGCGCTGGGGACCGTGCCTGGCGGGACCTGGGCCGACGTCGGGCCCGTCGCCGGTCCAGCGAGCTTCGCCGCCTTCTCGGCCTTGATCTCAGCGCGGGACTTGCCCTGCCCGGTGTCGAAGGTCGTCATCGCATCGGCGTTGGCGAGCTGCCGCGTCGTCCAACCCGCCGCCTTTGCGGCGTGGAATTCGTCGTTGGACATCTTCGCGGCGACCTGGCGGATCTGGCCGCTCTGGAGATCGGCGTTCGTCCAGCCGTTTGCGTGCGCAGCGGCGACGTCGTCGGGCGTCATCTTCTCGGCGATGCGCAGGCGGCGGGCGTTGACGGTCGCGGCGTCGTTCCACTCGTCTTTCCGGACGATCTTCGCGTCGATCTGCTCGGGCGTGGACCCGGCTGCTGCCATCGTCCGCGCCTCGTTGACCTGCTCGGGCGTCCAACCGCGCGAGGCGAGCGCTGCCGCGTGCTCCGGGCCGAAGTCGGCCGCGGACTTGCCCAATGCCTCACTCTGCTCGGGCGTCCACGCCTCGGCGGGCGCGCGCTTCGGTAGCCATTCGCCGTGCTGCGCGGCCCCGTTCATCAGCTCGTCGAGCTTCTCGGGCGTCCAACCCCGGCTTGCGAGCTTGCGGCCTTGCTCGATCTGCTCGCGCACCTGGTCGATGTGCCGGTCGCGCAGACCGAGGTTGGGGTCGGACAAGTCGCCGCCGTACAGGCTGGCGTCGTTCGAGATGCCGCTGTCCGCTGCGTGACGACGGCCCTCGGGACGCTCGGAGATGCGCCCGCCCTCGGGCTGGTGGTCCTTGTATTCGTCCAGGAAGCCGAAGATCGCGTGCCCGGCTTCGTGCGCGTGGGTCTGCTCGTCGGTGAACGAGTGCACCAAACCGGCGTTCGCCTGTTGCTCGGCGCCGCCGTTCTTGACCTTCATCGTGTGGTGGGCGTCAGCGGCGTTGTCGACGAATTCGATCACGACGCGCAGCTTGTTCGTCGTGCCGGTCGGCCCGGGAACGTCGAAGCCGGGCGCGTTGTAGAAGCGTTCGACGCCCGCCGTCATCTGCCGTTTTGCCTGCTCTACGCCCGCGTAGCCGGCATCCGTCCCCCAACCGCGCGCGTTCCCCTCGTTCCAGGCGGCGGTCGCGACTTCGTGGTCGGACATCGCCGCGAATTTCGCCTTCAGGGCCTCACGGACGGCCGGGTTCGACGGGCCGCCGTCCAGGTGAACCTTGATGCGCGCCTCGCTGACACCGCCGATGTCCACGAGATCGTAGTGGAACGCGCCGCCGTAGCGAAGCTGGCCGGACTTGTCGCGCTCCGCCATGTACCCGCGAACACCGATGGGCTCTGAGGGGGTCGGGGCGACTGGGGCCGGGGCGACGGCAGCGGCCACGGGTGCGGCGACCGCGTGGGCGAGGGCCTCGGGCGACGTCGTCGGCCCGGCGATGACGGGCGAAGAAGGCGCCTTTGCGACGGGGTCGGGCGCGGCGACGGGTCTGGATTCGACCGCGGCCTTGGTCGCCGGGACTGGGGCAGGCTCGCCCGTGAGCACCGCGTTCATGTACCCGGGGTTCTCCCGCTCGATCGCGGCCAACTTCTCGTTGATCGCCTTCGTCATCGTCGAATACTTGTCGGCGTAGCCCTCGGGCAGCGGGTGCTCGGCGGTGACCTTGCCGGTCGCCTCGGCGAGGGCCTTGTACTGCGGGAGCATGTCGTCGATGCCGTGACCTCCGCGGATCTCGGGGTCGGTGACCTTGTTCAGCAGCTTGTAGACGCCGTCGTGGAAGTCGGGCTGGCCCTTGAAGGCGGTGATCGTGTCCGGGATCGTGAGCGACTTCGTCTCGAAGAAGCTGGTCGTGGACTTCGTGCCGATCTGCCATTCATGGACGAGGCCGGTCTCGGCGTCCCGCACGTTGATGTGCCAGCGCGGGTAGCCCTCCCGCGGCTCCTTGACCTTGACGACGTCGTCGCCAAAATGCTCCTTGATCCTCGCGACGACCGTCTCGACGTCCGCTCCGGTCGCCAGGTTGAAGCGTCCGCGGACGATGTCGCACATCTTCCCGACGTGGTCGTAGCCCTCGGCCGCCTGCTTCTTCTCGATCTCGGAGACGAATTCGCCGAGGTTGTTGCGCTTTCGCAGGCTCGACACCTCGGCGCCGTCCATCCCTCGGACGATCTCGGCACCCGCCGACTTCATGCGCTCGACGGCGGAAGCGCTCGATTCGAACAGGGCTTTCTGCGCCTCGGGGTTGCCCGCCCACTCGGAGTGGTGCATCGCCAGCGCTTCCTTCGTGAGCGCGTGCGGGTCGCCGCTAGTCTTCTCGGGGAGCTGTTCGTACTCGTGCGTCGCGAGGACCCGGATGAGGCCGGTCGCAGTCTCGGCGTGCGTTGGCGCAGAAACACCGTTTGGACGGGTAAAATCTGCCGCGCTCGCCCCGAGGTCCGTGCCGGTCAGGGCCTTGCCGTAGGCGGCCGCGGTCGCGTCGTCGAGGCGGACGTAGCCGTCACGAGCGAGGCCGGTGGCGATGGCGGCGCCGTGGGGTTCGGCGACGAGCCTGCGGCCGACGTCGTCATGCCCGGTGGCGAGGTGCTGGCCGAACGCCGGATCAATCAGGTAGATCTGCCCGTCTGGCATGCGGGCGACGGTGAAGCTGTGGGCTTGCCGGCCGATGGACGGGTCTGCGGGCGCGTCGTGGAAGACCACGTGGTCGGCCGGTACGCCCATCGCCGTGAGGGCTTCGGCGACGCGGCGTTGCGCGGAAGGGGCGGTGCCGACGAGGTTTTCGGGGGCGTGGGCGCCGGCTACGGACCCGACGTCCGCGATCTGGCCGATGCGAGCGTTGCCGACGGCGCTGTCGAGCAGGGCTGCGGCCTGGTGCGGCTCGATCGTCGCCGACGGATCCTTCGCGAGGATGCGCTGGGCCTCGGCAAGATCGGCGGAATTGGCGCGTTGACTGGGGCGTATCGCCGCGACCTCGTCGTTCGCCTTCACCGCCGCGAAGGCTGCTCGTGCCTCGGCGGGGTGCTGGAGCCGGGAGATCCGCTCCAGCTCGATGAGGCGGTTCCGTTGGCCCTCGTGTGCGTACGCGTCCGCGGGGCTCTGCGACATTCCTGCTTTCGCCGCCTCGATCCCGGCCTTCCACTCGGGACCCAGCGCGGCTTCGCGGGCGTTCTGGGCCTCGCGTGCGGTCCGGCCGGTCGTGTCGCCGACCCCGAGCGCTGGCGCGGGCTGTTGGAGGTGCTCGCCAAGAGGCCCAGCCGCGGCCTTGTCGCGCAATTCCGCGTGGTACGCCGCAGACTCCGCTTCCGTCGCCATCCGCCCCGCCGCGTGGTCGGCAACCGCCGCCGCGAGGTGCTCCATCTCAGGGTTCTCAAACAGGAACCGCTGTCGCCCGCCCGCCGCTTTCTGCGCCTCGGCCGCCAGCAAGTCCGGCGCCTTCCCGTCGCCCATCGCGTAGCTCGCACCCTCCGCGCGCCGCGCCTGCTCGATCGCCCACTCGATCTGCTTGAGCTGGTGCTCCTGCAGGCCGCCGGAGGGGTGCGGGACCTCCACGGGCACGTGCACATCGTCGCCCGGCGACAGCGCGCGCACGACCAACTCCCGGCCTTTGCCCGATGGATCACCGCCGATGTGCTCGTTCATCTGCTGGAGCGTGCGGACGGCCTCCGGCAGCGTCAGCCCGCCCGGCGGCACGGGAATCCCCGCTTCGGCCCGCCATTGGCTGATCCCGTGCGCGTTCTTCTGCGCGATGCTCTCCCACGTGTCCCCGGCCTCGACCACCCGCGAGCGCTGCGCGATGTGGGCCTCCGCGCCGTCCATCAGCGACGCGCCCGGGATGTTGTGGAGCCCGCCTTCGCTCCGCGCGGCCGACCCGGCGACGGTGTCGACATGCGCGGCGTACTCGGCCTGGAAGGCAGCGTGGTCGGACAACGACCCGACCTTGCGGACGTCGTCCTTGTACGTGTCGCCGAGGCCGAGGATCGCGTGGCCAAGCTCATGTGCGGTGGTCGCCCGGACCTTCTCGGCGCTCTCGGAGGCGCTCTGGCCACCGCTGTAGAGGTTCGACGAATTCGCCCGACCGGCGCCTTCATGCACGGTGATCACGTGGTCGCCCGGCGCCGGGATCGCGCCCGGAGCCAGGACCTGCACGTCGACGACCATGCGCATCGTGCGCTCGACGCCCGCGACGACGATGCGGTGACCGGGGTCGTTGAACGTCTCCTGCACGGCCTGGAGCGCGTTCGCGCGCGCGGTGACAAGGTCGGGCAGGGGCTTGCCGTCGGCGACGGCCCTCGGGTCCGCCTGCAGGACGACGCGGCGCTTGATCTCGTAGGCGCCGTCGGCCGCGACCTCGCCGTGGAAGCCGTACTGGGTCTTGTAGGCGAGATCCGAGCCGCTGGCGCCGACGATGGGCGCACCGTTGGCGGCCGACGCGATCGTGTCCTTCAGCGTCCCGGAGACATGCACGCTGGCTGGATCGTGGAGGTTTGCGCCGGGGGCGACGGGAACGGGCCCGTCGCTGACCTTCAGCCCGATCGCCTTCTCGACGTCCCCGCCGTACTTCTCGGCGATGACGTGCTCCATCCACCCGCGCGCGAGATCGCTGCGCGCGCCCTCGAAAGTCATCACGAGCGCGTGCGGCTCGGTGGTCGACGGGTTGACGTGCACCTTCAAGCCGGGGAACGAATCCTGCAATTCGTGGGCGATGCCGAGGGCCTGGCTCGCCTGGTAGTGCCCGAGCATCTCGCGTGCTGCCGGGCTGCCCGCCGCCTGTACATCCGCGTGTGCCGCTGCGAAGCTGCCGTACTGCTCGACCATGTTCTGCGACGCCATCCGGCCGACGAACTCGTCTGTCGGGAACTTCGCCGCCGCCTTCTCCATCATGGCTAGGGCCTTCACCTCCGCGACCATCTGCTGCTCAGGCGTGCGCGGGGTCGGCCCCGTCGCTGCCAGAGGCGCCTCGGGCATCTGGAAGCCCGGTTCGGCCATGCGTTTTTTCAGCGCTCGCAGCTCCGTGTCCTCCGGGGCCTCCACGCCGACGAGGCGCTTGGCGAACCGCACGAGGTCGCCCAGCGGGCCGGCCGCCTCGGGACCGGAGGCTCCGGCTTCGGGCGCCAGCGACATCGGCGCTTCGGGCCCGTGGTCGTGCTGGGGCGACGGGATCTCAGAGGGGGCTCGGGCCGTTTCGACGGGTTCAGCGGTAGTTTTGCCCGCCCGGTTCGCGGGATGTTCGAACCCTTCCGGTGGTGCGATGCCGTTCCCGCCGTACGGCTTAAGCCCCGCTTCGTACGCGAGCGAGCCTCCCGAACTTCCCGCGTGGATCCCCCAGTTCTCCTGAATGACGGCCGCTGCGTCCGACCCCCTCGCGACGCCCGGCATCAAGCCCTTGTCGATCGCCTCCTGCACGTGCGCGACCATCTCCTCGTGCGTGCCGATAAACGGTTCGAACTGGTTTTTTCCGGAGGACAGCCGCGTCGGCTCGCCCCCGAAGAACTGGCCGAACGACGGGTCGAGGATGAGGTGGCCGCCGGCCGGCCCCTCCACCGCCATCCACCGGTGCCCGGCGTAGTCCATCACGGGCACGTACTTGCCCTGCTTCGCGAACTCCTTCTGCCAGTTCTCGCAGGAGACGCTGCACTTCCCTTCCAGCGCCTCCGCGTTGCCGTTGAGCCGCTGGTGGACGGACTCTTCGATGAGTTTGCGCGCGCCCGTCGCGTTCGGCTCCAGCTTCGCGGCGTCGTACAGGCGTTTTCCCTGGGCTTGCGCCTCCTCGACCGTTGGCGCGGCGAGCTGCTGCTTCACCTGGACCTGCTGCCCGCCCTCCGCCACCTTCGCCGCCAGCGCCTCGTGGCTTTGGGGCGAGACACCGAGCTTTTCGAGCGACTCGCGCGCGAAGGCGACGCGCTTCTCGGTCGGCATGCCCTCGGGGAAGCGGAGCTGGACGTCCTCGCCGAGCACGCGGGCGGTGGCCTTCGACCCGTCCGGCAGCGTGCCGTCGACGGTACGCACGCCGCGGACGGTCGTCTCGTCGGCGAGGGCGAAGTGGCGCTCGGCCGGCTTCTGGGACGCTTCGGGCGACGTCGAATGCTCGCCAGAAACGGCGTTGGCGCTCGTGGTTTCGTGCCCGACCACTGCCGCCGCGTGGGCCTCGTGGGCGGCGGGCGCTTCGATCGCGGGCGCGTGGGCTTCGCCGCGTTGGACGCTGGCCGCTTCGCGCTCGATGACGGACGCGTGCGAGGGGGCGAGCTGGTCGACGGCGATGGCGGCGTGCGGGGCGACGTCAGCGACTGCGTGGCTCGGCGACGTCGCCTCGCGGGGCGCGGGGGCGACCATCGGATCCGTGCCCATGTGCAGCGCCGCGGCAGCAGCGACGTCCGGCGCGGTCTGGGCCAGGGCCTGGCGCACGGCCTCGACCCGCGCGGCGTCGATGTGCGGGTCGGGCGCGTTGCCGCCCAGCCCCGGGTGCTCGATGGGCGGCGCCGGGGCGTCCACAACCTTCTGCTCGACCTTCGCCCGGGCTTCTTCCTGCTCCTTGACGAGCGCCTCGTGCTTGTCCCAGTCGCGCTGCAGCTTCGCGATGGTCTGCTCCTGCTGGGCAACGCGCTCGCTGAGCTGCTGGTGCTCGGCTTGCAAGGCGGCGTGTTGCTCAGGCGGCGTCTCCGGGTTCCGCAGCACGGCCTGGATGTCCGCCATCCGCTCCGTGTTCGTCGTGATCTCATGCTGCGCGCCGACGATGCGGTTCTTGGTGACCGCGCCCTCAAACGCCGTGCCCGCGAGCGAATGCGCGAACGCCTGCAGGAACGCGCCGCGCAGCGTGTTGGAGTCGAGGCCCTTCCCGGCGCCGAACGCCTCCCACTGGTTGATGTCCGTCGCGGTCTGGACCGTGCCGACGAGCAGGCCGTCCGCGAAACGCATCCCCATGCGGGTGATGAAGCCGGCTTTGGACGTGCCATCCCGGATCTCCTCCATCGCCTTGCCAAAGCCCGTGTGCGTCATCGCGCCGTGGAAGCCGCCCGAGGCCGCACCTTGGAGCGCACCGCCGAGCGCGCCGCCGACGATGTGCTTGAAGAACGACATGTCGCCCTTCCGGTAGGCGTCCTCGCTCGTCAGCACCGAGTTCAGGAGGCCCTGGATTCCGTTGGAGATCGACTCGGAGATCATCCGGGCGACGACCTTGGCTGCGCCCTCGGCCCCGAACTTCTCGGCCAGCTTCACCGCGAAGGCGCCGATCCGGCCCGTCACCTCGCCCGCCTCCTCGGCAATGTGGGCCATCGTCCCCAGCTTTCCGCCGATACCGGCCGTGGCGACGGTCACTGCCGCCGTCGCCAGATCCATCAGCCCGTCTTCCCAGCCGTAGCCGTTCCCCTTCATCGCCATCTTCAAGCCGGTCGTGGCTGCGGCGAGCAGCAGGTTCGCGATGATCATCGCGGTGATCCCCTGACAACCGGGGATCACGGCGATGACCACTGCGCCGACGACCTGCAGCGTGTTGACGACGGCGTCCGTGATCTGGTCGCGCGTCTCGCGGTAGTTGTGCGCGGTCTGGTCCTGCCATCCCGCCACCTCTTCCAGCTTCTCCTGCGGAACATCCGGCCGCAGATGCCCCTTCTCGTCGAACATCGAGTAGATGCGCGCGGTGTCGTTCGCGAAGACCTCGCCTGCGGAGGTCGCGCCGAGCCCTTCCAGGCCGTCCATGAACGAGTTCATGAAGCCGTTGCCGGCGCCGCGCTCGAACTCCCAGCGCATCCGGGCGATCTCGAGGTAGTCCTCGGGTTTTTCGGGGTGCCCCTTGAGGAGCAGCTTCATCTCGAAGCCCTCCGTCCCCGAGAAGTCCCCGTCGATCCACTCGTCCAGCGACTGCACGCTGCCGTACATGTCCCCGGCGACGGTTGAGAAGCGGTGCTTGAACGCCGCACGCTCGTCCGAGCTCATGTCGTAGATCTTCTGCGCGACCTTCTTGGCCCGCTCCTCGTCCGTCCCGAGGCCGTCCATCGAGTAGAGCAGCTCGATCTCGGGATCCGCCTCGCCCTTCGCCGCGAGCTGCGTGAAGTAGGCTTTCTCGACGCCGGAGGTCTCGTTGTCGATGAGGTGGTCGATGGGCGTGCAGCCGGTCCCGTCCTTCGCGTTGTAGTCCGGGTTGTCGGCGAACATCTGGTTGAAGCGCGCCTTCACCGCTTCGAGGTGCGCCGCGTCGCGCCCGCCGCGCCCCTCCTTGCCGGCCTTCAGCGTGTTCTCCAGCAGCTCCTCGTCCGTCCCGGAGAAGAGGACGGGGAGCTTGACGCCCGCCGCCGACAGCCCGCCGGAGACCAGCATGCCGACGGGCCCGGTGGCAGCGAGCAGCCAGTTCGTCGAGCTGTTCTCGTCCTGCGCCGCCCACTTCAGCCGGTGGACGTCCGCTTCGACCTTGTCGCCCCGCATCTCCGCGTCCACGATCGCGTAGGCGCGCGAATCGGTGCCCAGCTTGTCGCTGAGCGCGTGGGCGAGCGGCTCGCCGTACTTCGCCTCGTACCAGCGCGACGCCTCCTGCACCTGCTCAGGCGTGAGGTTGTCGAATTCCTTGACCAGCTTCTCCTGGTTGCCCCAGCCGCTCCAGAAGTCCCAGTCGCCGCTTCCATTGATGTGAAGCTGCATTTTCGCCGCGCCGACGTGCGCGGGGTTCGCGTCCGCAACGCCCGTATCGGGGTTGATCTCGGTGAGCGCGTCCACGACGGCAGCCTCGTTCGTGCCGAGGTTGAGCTTCACGCGATCGAGGAACTTCTGGCCACCGGGGCCGGAGACGACCTTGGTGCGCTCCTCGGGGCTCATCGCCTGGAACGCCGCGTAGATGCCCTCCTCGTCCTCGCCGAGCCCGCCGTAGCTCGTGAAGTAGCTCTCGTTCTCCGAGTCGACCCCGCTCATCGTCAGGACGTACTTTTGCAGGCCCTCGACCCGGGTCTCCTTGTTCATCAGCTTCTGCATGACCTCCAGGTCCTTGCCGCCGATGTCTTCTGTGAGGTGCGTGTCCAGATCGCGGTTGAAGTGGCGTCGGTACTCGATCTTGACCAGCGCGATCTCCTCGATCGACAGGCCCGCGAGCGTTTTCTGGACGGCGGCTTCGTCGTCGCCCCAGCCGTCCACCGCCTTGAAGATGGCGTTGGCGCCGTCGCTGATCTTCTTCTGCTGCGCCTTGGCTTTTTCGCTGATCTTGGATTCGTCCTTGGACGCGAGGTCGTACAGCTCGCTCTCCGTCTTGTCCTTGTTCTTCGGGTCCTTTTTCAGATCCTCCATCACGGACTTCACGGCCATCTGGCGGCACGTGTCCTTCATCTGCTGCCCGCGGTCGATGCCGGCTGCGGCGTCCTCGGCGTCGCGCAGGCAGGCGATGGACTTGACCAGCTCGTCGCCGGAAACACCCTTGCGAAGCTGGGCTTCCAGGGCACCTTCACCGTGCAGGGTGTTGTACTCCTTCTGCAGCTCGGCCAGATCGCGGGGCGAGAGCGACTTGAGCGCGGCGAGGCAGGTCGAGTCGCGCGTCCACCACGAGTTGAACTCGCTGTTGAGCGTCGCCATCGCGGCGTCTCTCGCCGCTTTGTTCGTGTTCGGGTCGTACGGCTTGTTCGGGTCGCTCGTCGCGTCCTTCAGGCGCATCCGGATGGCCATCGCCTCCGGGTCCTTCTCGTCCGAGCCCATGCCCATCAGCGCGACGCCGCCGACCGCGAGCGCGAGCGGGCCCATCAACACCGCGAGGCCGATAAGTCCAATCCCAAGACCAATCTTGCCCCAGATCGACGTCTCGTTGGCCTTGTCGATCTTGTCCTGCAGCTTGCCGCCGAACCGGTCGTTCAGCGCCTTCAACTCGTCCTGCGAGCAGTCCTTCAGCAGGTCCTTGATGCGGTCCTTGTCCTCGAACCAAGCGTCGAATTCCTGCTGAAGCTGCTCGGCCTTGTGGTTCACGCGCTCGTCGGTGACCAGCTTCGCGCGCTCGTCTGCGGGCGTTTTTGCGATGTCCTGGCCGAGCTTGACCGTGTAGTCGAAGTCCTCCTGGATGTCGCCGGAGATGCCGTTGTGGATGTTCTCGACGAGCTTCGGGTTGCGTTTCTGGATCTCGGCCATCATCTCGGGCGTGATGCCTGCGCAGACCTGCTTCACGTGGCTGTCGCTCACCGACTCGAAGTTGCCCCAGAACCCCTCATCGCGCTGTTCGGCCGAGAGCAGCTTGATCTTCCGCTCGACGGCCTTGTCGAACTGCTCCTGGTTGACGCGCGCGTTCTCCTGGACGACGACGAAGTCCTCCTCGCTGATTCCCTTCTTGGCACGCAGGGTTTCGAGCTGCTGCTGCTCGTCGTCGGGGTTGAGGTGCATGCCCCGGATGCGGCGGACCTCGTCCGAGACCAGCGGCGAGACGCCTGACGGCAGCTCGGGTGCGGTCTGGAACTGCCGACCCGCCTGAACCATGTCGCTGACGAGGCGATAGTTGATGTCGCCATTCGCGGCCTTGTCTCCCAGATAGTCGCCGGCGACGAGGTACGCGAGGGGCGACGCCATCGCCACGCGGCGCTCGCCGAAGAGCACGTGCAGATCCTTCTCCAGCGTCGGCCCGTAGGCCTTCAGGATCCGCTGTAGCTCGGCGGGATCGTTGGATGCCTCCTCCAACTGCTTGCGGATCCCATCCGTGTCGCCGTTCACCATCTTGTCATGCAGCGCGTCGGCGCCTTGCTGGGCGCGGTTGCGCTCCTCCATGGACTTCTTCGTCGCGTCGAGGTCCGACTGCAGGTGCGCGTTGATGTCGCGGCCGTTCAGCCCGGTGTCGGCCTCCAACTTGGCGATCGCCGCGCCCTGCTCGCTCGGGGCAAGGGCGCGGATGTCCGCGATGCGCTTCGCGACGTCGGGCGTGACGTTCTTCAGGCCCTCCTGGACCAGCCCGGCCTTGAGCGCCTCGTCGTGCAGCGTGTGCAGAGCCTCGATGGAGAGGTTCGTGTCCTTGGACAGCTTGAGGATGGCCTCCGCGCGCTGTTCTTCGGGCAGCGCGTTGATGTCCTCCATCTTCTTGCCGACCTGCATGCCGGCGGTCGTATGGTCGCTGGCCTGCTTGAATTCCGCCCTGGTCGCCGCGAGCTGGTCGTTCTCGGACTTCGCCGCGCCGTCCCAGCGACCCGTGAGCATGGCGAGGTTTTTGAGCGCCTTGTCCTTGGCTTCCTGGCTCGGCAGACGGTCGATGGCGTCGAGCTGCGCTTGCATGCCCGACGACAGCATCTGCGGGTCGGTGCCAGACGCCGGGTGCGTTGGATCGCCCTTTCCCTGCGGACCATTCAGCCACGCCGACATGACCTCCTTCGCGCCAAACGGCGTCTGCCCGCCAGCGCCCGCACGGAGGGCGTTCAGCTCGGCGAGGCGACGCTCAGGCGGCAGGTCCTTGCACCACGCCAGCTTCGCGGCGAAGCCCTCCGGCGTCGAGATGTCCGCGTCCTTCCTCGGGTCCTGATCCTTGACCGTGTTGATGAGCTGGTAGTGCGACTCGGTGGTCTTGTAGTCCTCCATCCCACGCAAAAGCGGCGCCAGCTCCTTGCGATCGCCGCCCGTCACGCCCTTCGTCAGGTCCTTGAGCGAGAGCGGCGGGTCGTGCGCGTGCAGTTGCTTGTCCAGCTCGGCCAATTCGCGAGGATTGCAGCCCTGGATCATCGCGACGATCGCGGCGTCGGACTTGTCCTTGCCGTCCATGAAGAAGCTCGCGGCACCGTCGACCTTGGGCTTGTCCAGCGTCTGCCCGTCGACCTTGTACTGCGGGTCGTTCGGATCGCCGTTCTTCTTGAGGATCGACTGCATCAATTGCGCGGGCTTCCCAGCCAGCGAGCGCTGCTTCACGTCGTCGCACATCTTCCGGACGAACGCGGACCGCTTGTCGGACTCGTCGACGAGCGGCTCGCCCTTCAAGAAGTGCAGCGCGTTCGTCGGCGAGAGGCCCGAGTCCTTCGCCAGCCCGTCGACCATCGAGAACGCCGTGCGCTGGTCGACGCCGAGGGCGACGGCGGCTGCTTTTCCGACGGTGATCGACTCCTGGACGCGCTGGGTTTTTTCCGCGTCCTTCACCGGCGTGGTCGCGCCCGCGAGCTTGGTGCCCTGGTTCAGCGCAGCGAGGTACTCCTTGTTGTCGCCCAGCAGTTTACCGAGGTCCACCGGGATGTATTTCTGGTGCTCCTTCGCGTCGGACATGCTGATGCCCTGCGGGGCCAGCCGCCGCGCCTCCGCGTACTGACGAAGGAATTCGGCGCGTTGATTGAGCGGCATCTCCAGCAGCATCTGCCCGACCTTGTCGGCGTCCGCGTCCGCGCCCTTCGCCAGCTCCTGCTGCAGCCCGTCCATGCGCGCCTGGAAGGCCTTGTCGTTCGGGTCGACGGCCGCGAACATGGCCTCGGCGTCCTTGTCCTTGTCGAACTTGTCGGCCGCTGCGAGCATGCGCAGCCCGCGGTCCTCGTCGCCCCCTTGCAAATTGTCGATGAGCGAGGCGGACAGTTTTTCAGGCGCGTTGGCTTTCTCCCACTCTTCTTTGAACAGCTTCTGCTGGCCCGGCGTCATGTCGCCAAAATCTTTGAGGATCGCGGCATCTTCGCCGCCCGACTGGAGCTGCGCGGTCAGGCGCGCTGCCTTCTGGCGGTAGGCGAGGTCGTTCGGGTCCGCGCCGAGCACCTTCTCCATCTCCTTCTTCTCGGCCTCGGACCGGACGGGCTTGTTCCCGCCCGCTTCAAGCTGCTTTTTGAGCGCCAGTTGCTCCGGCTGGAGCATGCCCGCAGGCGCTCGCGCGAGCCAATCCGCGTACTGCGAGGGCGTCATGTTGACGTCTGCGGCCTGCTTCTTGAACGCGTCCGCCTTGTCCTCGCCGCCGAGCATCTTCGCCGAGTCCGCCCCGAAGCCGTCCGAGCGCCGCGCCTCGACCAGCTTGCGGATCGACTCCTCGGATTGACCGGACTTCCTCGCCAATTCCTTGATGTGCTTCGCCATGTCCTCCGGAGAGAGCGAGAGGCCCTTCGGGAGGATGTCGTCGTCCGTCAGGCCACAGGACTGCATCCGGACGGCGGTGCGGCCCAGCGCGTTCTTGTAGATGGACTCGAGCTCCTGCGGGTCCTTGACGTGGTATTTCTCGCAGAGATCCTTCATTGCGGCGTCGCGTTCGGCCTTCGGGAGGTCGCGCAACGCGTGGAGGTCGGCGGTGATGTTCGTGTCGCGGCGCGTCGACGTCAGCGCGACGTCCATCGCCGTGTCGGAGATCCCTGAGGACTCCTTCAGCTTTTTGAGCGCCTCGGCCCGCTCTTTTGGCGGCATGAGGTCGATCTGCTCGAGGCGCGCGCGCAGGACCGGGTTGACCTTCTCCTTGGAGTCCTTGTCCGGAACGGCTGCGTACGCCGCTTTCAGCGCCTCCGCCGGGCTCTTTCCGGGCTGGGACTGCAGCCAGACCAGCGCCTGCGCTGTCGTCATCCCGTTTCCGTCCGCGATCGCCTGCAGGTTCGCGCGCGCCTCGCGGAGCGGCATGTTCAGCGCCTTCGCGGCGTCCCGGTCGGTCTGGACCTTCGCCTCAAACGTCGCGGCCTTGTCGGCCTTGACCTTGTCGTCCGCGGACTCCTTGTCGAGCTGCCCGTTGTAGGCCGCGGCGTTCCCGAACAGGTTTGCGGCGTCCTTCCCGATCTTGTTGTCGCCGTTCACGTGCCCGAAGAAGTCCTTGAAGGCGTTCGGGTGGTCTTTGGTGAACTGCGCCAGTTCCTCCTTGGACATCGCCGAGAGCAGCTTGAACGCCGTCTTGTCGGAGAGGTACGTCGAGTTCAGCCCGTCGAGGAGCGCGTCCTCCTTCTTCTTGTAGTCGGGGTTCTTGGGGTCGATGCGCAGGAGCTTGGCCGCGACCTCCTGCCCCGGATGATCCTTGTCCCACTGGACAAGATCGTCCTTCATCGCCTGCAGTTCGGGGGGCAGCTTGTCGCGCGGGCAGTTCCGGAGGTGGTCCTTGGCGGCGTCGGAGCTGCCGTACTGCTCGATGAGGCCGGCCATCTTGTCGGCGGCGGCATCCTCGTTGTCGGTCTTGAATTGCTGCTTCCAGCGGGCCTTTTTCTGTCGGAACTCGTAGTCCTTGTTCCAGTTGGCGAGATCGGTCGGGTCGAGCCCGGTGCGACGCGCGATCTCCTTCAACGCGAGCGCACGTTCATCCGGCGTCTTCTTCTGGTCGATGTTCAGCGCGTCAAGCTGCTTTTGGAGGTCCGGATCGTTCTTGATCGCCTCGATGACCGTGCTGCCCGCCTTGTTGCGCTCGACCCGGCAGAACTCCTTGAGATCCGCCGGGTCCATCTTGTTCGTCTTGGCGATCTCGGCGATCTTCTCGTCTTTCTGCTTGGTCGTCAGCGACTCGTCGGACTGGATGTCCGTGACGTTGGAGACCACGTCCGTCTTCTTCGCGAGGTTGCGACGGGCACGTTCGAGGTCGTTCGGCGGCGTGCCAGTGATGCGCGCGAGGTTGCAGATCGCGTCCCACTGCTGGTCGGGCGGGAGCTTGTCGATGCCGTCGAGCTGGGACTTGAGGAGCGGGTTGGCGACGAGCGCCTTCTGGCCGGCGGGGTGCTGGAAGAGGGGGCTGTCGCTCTGGTCGGGGACGAGCGAGGCGCCAAGCAGCAGCTTCGGGTCGCCGACCTTCGCGGCCAGCTCCATGAGCGCCTTCTGGCGGCCGGCGCCCGGGGGCAGCAGGTGGATGGCCTTGAGCTGCTTGTCGAGGTCCGCGGGCGACGCTCCCGGCGTTGCCTTGGGGTTTTTCAGCAGGAGCGCTTCGGCCGCTTCGTCGTCCGAGGAGCCCGCCGTTCCGGCCAGCGCCTTGACGTACATCCCGGCTTCTTCCGGGCTGCAATCCAGCTTGGCCGCCAGCTCCTTGTTGCGCGTGTAGACGCGCTCAGCCTTCGCCGCCGCCTTGGCAGCCTCCGCGGCGTCCTTGTCCGCCTGAACGCGCTCTGCCGAGCCGGCGGGCATCGCAGCGAGCCGCTTGGCTTCGGCGTCGTGGGCGCGCTTTGCGGCCTCCTGCAGGTCCTTCGGGAGCGTGCTGGGATCGGCGTTCGCGAGGTGCTTGAGCATGTCGCCCGGCCCCGAGAGCCCGCGCTCGCGCGCGTTCTTCCAGAGCTGGTCGACGGCGTCCTGCCCGTTCTTCATCCCCAGGGTCGCGGCGGCCTTCGCCTGCAACTCGGTGCGCGCCTGGTTCTGCGTCATCAGGTCGAAGTCGGCCTGCGTCATCCCGGCTTTGAGGGCTTCGTCCTTCTTCATCCCTGGCTTGTACGTCTTGGCGGCGGCGTCTACCGTCGCCTTGTACAACGCCTCGATCTCGGCCTGGCTCTTGTTCTGCTCCTTCGCGATGCGCGCCAGCTCGGCATCGCGCTCGGCCTTCGGCTTGTCCTTCGCGACGCTGATCTGCGCGAGCAGTTTGTCGGCGTCGTCCTGCTTCTTCTTCGCGGCCTTCGCGTCGCGCTCCTTCTGCGTCAGCTTGGCGTCGGCAGCGGCCTCGTCGTCGGCCTTCTTCTTCTTGTCCGCCGCCTCCTTGTCTTTCTCGGCCTGGGTCTTCGGGGGGCCTTCGTCCTTTTTCTTGAGATCGGCTTCCTTGACCAGCGCCCCGTTCTCGTCCCGCACCATGCCGGGCGGCAGCGGGACGGCCTTGACGTCGCACTTGTAGGTCGCCGCGATCTTCTGCCACTGCGGGCAGCCGAGGGGGTCGGCGAGGGCCTTCAGCGCGAGATCGTAGTCGGTCGAGGCTTTTTCCGCGTCGTGCTTTTTGGTGGCGGCGGCTTCGAGCGCGGCCTGCTTGATCGGGAGCTGCTTCTTCCACTCGACGACCTGCTTTGTGAGCTCGTCGAACCGGGCCTTTTTCTCGGTCTGGGTCTTCTTCGCGCTCGCCTGCTGCGCCTGCAGTTGCTTGAGCGCCGGATCGTCCGCGGCCTTCGGCGCCGCCGTGCCGTCCGTGGGCGCGGGTGCGCTCGCCAGCGCCGACTTCCGGGCGTCGATGCTGACTTGCAGGCGGTTGACCTCGCCGCGCGCGTCTGTCAGGGACTTGCTGACGGTCGTAAGCTCGGCTTCGGCGTCGGTGATCTTCTGCGTGAGGTCTTTCACCTCTTTGTCGAGGGTCTCCCATGTCTTCTTCGTCGTGTCGACGTCCGTGTCGATCTTCTTCTTCTTCGGCTGGATCGCCGTGAGCACCGCCTTGGACGTCGCCACCTCGTCCGTCGGCGGCGGGATGTGGGCGCCGCCACCCCCGTGCGCGGCCGCGTTCAGCTCCGCCTCCAGCGCGCGCAGCAGCTCCTCGTCCTTCTGCCGCTTCTCCGTGGCTTCCGCCAGCTCCTTCTCGACGCGCTCCATCTCCGACTTGAGCCGCTCAACCTCTTTCGGCATCTCGTCGGCTTGCGCCTGCAGTTGCCGCAGGCGAGCGTCCTTTCCGGGGCTCGGCGCCTTCTTCTTGGCCTTCTTGGCGCGCTTTGCCTGGGCCTCCAGGAACGCGCGTCGGCCCTCCATCTCCTCACGCGTCGCGGTGATCTGCTGCTCGGTGCGCGCGACCTTGGCGCTCAGGTCGTCGCGCGTGCGCCCGATGCGCTCTTCGTCCCACTTGAGGCTCTCAATCTCCTCCTGCAAATGGGCCTTCTGGTGCTTCTTGTCGTCTGCGGCCGCTTTTGCGTCCTCCTTCGTCTCCTTCGTGTCGGCCTTGACGGCCGGGGTCTTGCCGGGCGCGTTCCCGGTGATGACGATGGGGTCCAGCACGATGACGCCATTCTCCTCCGGCTTTTTCGGGGTTGGCGCCGGACAGAGGGCGGCGATGACCTCGGCGATGGCGGTGACGAAGAACTGGGTGGTCGGGTCGGTCGCGTCCTTGGCGGGCGCGTTCGGGTCGGCGTGCTGCTGGTCGTGCTTCGCGTCTTGCGGGGCGACGGGCGAAGTCGTCGCGGCGGGCTTGTTCGCCGGCCCCTTCGTCGCAGGGCCCTTCGCGTCGGGCGTCTTCGCATCTGCGGGCTTCGCATCTGCCTTTTTCTGGTCAGCCTCGGCGTCCCCGCCGGCTTGCTTTGTCACCTCGGGAAGGCTGGCGACCATGCTTCCGATGACGGCGGAGAGCGCCGCGATGGAGACGGACTCGCCCGGCGTCGACGGGACGAGCGGGTCGATCATCGGCTTGAACCGGGCCTTCAGCAGCCCGGGGAGGTGCGCGCGGACCACGCCTTCGTGGTCGTGCAGCTTCTTCTCGGCGCCGTCCAGCGCGGTCTTCGCGCTCTGCACGACCTTGGGCGCCTTGGCGACGGCACCGGCGACCAGCGTATGGACGGCCGCGCCCGGGTCTGGCGCGTGCGTTGCGTCAGCCGTGTGCGAGGCGTCCGGGCCCGGGGTGGTCGCAGGCGCCGTCGTCGTCGCCTTGCCCGCCCCGTTCACGGGCGCCGGCTCCGGTGCCTTCGTCGCAGCTTTCCGAGCCGCGAACCCTGCGCCAGACGCGTCTGCCGCCTGCGTCTCGGCCGTCGCCGACCCCGTCAGCCCCTCCCCCGTCAGCCCCTCCCCCGTCAGCCCCGCCGTCGCCGACCCCTCTGCCGACTGCAGGAACCCCACCGCCTCCGCAGCGCTCGCATCGGCCTCCCGCTCCTCCGCGTCCTGTGGGCTCGAAACACCGGCTTTCCCGTCAAGTAGCCCTTCGTCGTGCTGGATGACGTGGGTGAGCTCGTGCGCCAGGATCGCATCGCCCGACGCGCTGCCCGGGCTGAATTCCCCGCTCGCGAAGAAGAGATCGCGCCCAACGGCGAACGCCCGCGCCTGGATCTCCGCGGCGGCGCGGTCCACGTCCGCGCCGGTGTGCACCCGCACGCCCCCGAATTCGTGGCCCATCGCCGTTTCCATGCGCGCGAGCACGCCCGAGGGCAGCCGCGCGCCCGTCCCCGCGAGCACCCGCGCGACGTGCGGTCCGGCCTGAACCTCGCCTTCGCCCTCCCGCATCGTCGCCTGCACCGCCTCGTTGCCCGCATCGACGAACCCGCCCATCGGCTGGACGCCGGCCGCCGCCATCCCCATCTCGCCGACCACCATCGCCGCGAACGGGTCCTGCGCCCCCGCCTCCAGCGCGCCGACGAGCCATGCGTTCCCGAGTCGCTCCTGCACGGTCTCGATCGCCGCCGCGCCCTCTTCCTGACTCCTTCCCAGCTCCCCGCTACGCACGCCAACGTCGGGCGCACGTTCCCCATTCAGCGCGGTCAACGCCGGGTGTCGGTCGTTCGGCGCCACCTCGGACAAAGGCTGGCGCCCTGGCCGGTCAACTCGCCGCATGGACGAAGGGCCTCAGGGGAGGGGCAACTGTATCACAAAGCGGACGGGTTGCCGGGCGGTTTGGCGCCTGCGTCCGCCCCTTGCCGAGACCTACTGCGCCCCCGACATGTCCTGCGTCTGGTTGCACGTCCCGCTCGAATCCGTGATGTCGTAGGAGAGCACTGCAGTCGACGCCGTCCCGTCGGCGGAGAACGAGCCGCTGAAGTCCAACGGCCCCAGCGTGAGCGTGCCGACCGCGGTGTTGGTCGGGTCCTGGACGCAGGTCCAGTCCAGGCCGTTCAGATCGCAGCTCGAGGCGTAGTCGCTCTCGAACCCGACTCCCGCGTCTGTGCCGTTGATGGTGCCGCCCCAGGTGAACGTGGGCGTGACGTCCGATTGCAGGTCGAGCTGCACCAGGCTGACGTTGACTTCGGGGTTGCACTGGGCGTTGTTGACGACGCTCTGGTAGACGAAGTGCGCGCCGGAGGGGAACATGATGTTGCTGCCGATCGTGACGCCGTCGTCGCAGGTGGGCTGCGTCGGGTTCTCGGCGTGGTAGGTCTCCAAAGCGCTCTGGCATTCGGCTGTGCAGCCTGCAGCGCTCCCCGTGTCCGCCCAGCACTCCGAGCTGGCGCCGTAGGTCGAATTCGTGGTCGCGGCGCTCGTCGGGGCGACCGTGTCGACGCATTGCAGCAGTTGGACGCACGTGTCCGAGACAGTCCCGCGATGCACCGGGTTGCAG
This sequence comes from uncultured Pseudomonadota bacterium, assembly GCA_903844155.1. Lineage (GTDB taxonomy): Bacteria > Myxococcota_A > UBA796 > UBA796 > SXON01 > CAIUMM01. The sequence goes on from CAIMSU010000162.1 coordinate 55,411, forward strand.
GCGAGGAGCGCGAGGAGGGGAACGAGGCGGGAGGTCATCGGGACTCCGGTTTGTCCCCGTTATCGGGTTCGGGGCAACCCGTGCTGCTCCCCCGTGGCCCGGGGTCGACGACGCAGCGGTCGGCGCGGTCGGGGACGCCGTCTCCGTCGCGATCCGCGAGCCCATCACGCTCCCAGCCGAACCCGACGATGACCCGGTAGTCCGGCGCGCCGATGCCGTGGGTGAGCCCGGTTCCCACTCCGGCGCGCACCACAAGCTCGCGGCGGCGGTACCACCCGCCCCCCGTCCACTCGGCCGCCAAGGCGCCTGGGCTGATGATTGGCTCCGTCAGCGGAGTGGACGCGTAGGCCTCCAGCGCGACTCCGGCTGAGGGGGTGAACGCATAGCTCCCCGCCACTCGCGCCGTCGCGTAGTTCTCAAGGGTGATCCCCGTGAGCTCCCGTGCTGGCCCGCCCCTCGCCCCCGTGTTCCCAACGACCCGAAGCGGACCGAACAGGCGGTCGACGATGACGTGCCCGTCCCAGCTCACGCCACCCGACCGAAGGCCGGTGTCCGTCCCTGTCGGCAGCCCCAGCGCAGCGTCGACCGCGAACCCGAACCCGCCATCCTCCGCCGCGTGGGCGACGATGCGGCCGTCGAGCCGGAAGTCGCCGAGGCCCAGCGTTGCGAACGAATTGGCGGTGTAGGCGGCTGCGTAGATGGGGAGATCCAGCGCGACGCGCATGCGCCCGTACCGGAGCTCGGGGATCAGGTCCTCCTGCATCACGTCGCTGACGAGGGTGGCGGTCCCACCGCCGTCGTAGCGGTAGCCGAGGGGGTCGCGCGCGTAGGAGAGCAGCGAGCGCATCGCGAAGCCCGGCCCGCCGATGTGGCTGTCGTCCGCCCAGAGCGTGGTCGCGCCGTCCGGCGAGGGGCGGAACTCCTGAGCGTCCACCCCGGGCAGAACGCCGTTGTCTGCTGCGGCGTAGGCGGTCGGAACAAGGCAGGCCGCGAGCGCGACGAGGCTCACGTCGGCACCCGCCCCTTCAGGCGTCGCCACAGGCGCTTGCCCTCCAGGAGCTCGACCACCGGCATCTCGACGCGCCCGCGGTTGGCCTCATCTTTGAGGATCTCGACGGCCTCCTCGGGCGTCATCTCGGGCTTGTAGGGGCGGTCCGAGGCGGTCAAGGCGTCGTAGATGTCCGCGATGGTCATCAGGCGAGCACCCCAGGGGATCGCGTCGCCGACGAGCTTGCGGGGGTAGCCCGTGCCGTCGAGCTTTTCGTGGTGGGCGTAGGCGAGGTCCGGGATGTTCTTCAGGTCCCGGGTCCAGGGGATCTTCTTCAGGAATTGCCAGGTGTGCTCGACGTGCCGCTCGATCTCGAGGCGCTCGGAGGCGTCCAGCGTGCCGTAGGGAACGCACAGGCGCGTCACGTGCCGGGGGGTCAGGGCGCGCTCGCCGATGTTCTGGAGGTGCCAGCGGGTGCCGACGGTCTGGATGCGTCCGATCTCGTGCTCATCCCGCGACCCAGCACGCGCCATGCGTTGGATGAAGGCGAGGTCTTCGTCGATCTGGGTGAGCTTGTCCGTCAGCTCGGACTCGGAGAATTCCTCCTTCACGCTCTCCAGCACCGCCTCCAGGGCGGCGAGGCGGAAGCGCAGGTCCACCTCGGTCATCTCCCACGGGTAGAGGCGCGCGGCCTTCAGCAGCACCTCCTCCCGCACGCCGACCTTTCCAAAATCATGGAGCATCGCCGCGAAGTGCAGCTCGGTGAGCTGTGGGGGCGAGAAGCGGATGGCCGCGAAGGGCGCGTCCTCGCTGTCATTCACCTCGCGCGCCAGCAGCGTCGTCATCTCCGCGACGCGCCAACTGTGGCCACCGGTGCTTGGATCCCGCGCCTCGATGGCGCTCACCGAGGCCTCCACGAAGCCCTGGAACAGGCTCTGGATATCTCTGTACAAACGCCAGTTTTCCAGCGCGACCGCCGCCTGGGAGGCGATCGAGCGGGCGAGGCCGACGTGCCGCTCCGAGAACGGCATCACCCGCTCAAAGCTCGCCAACGCCACGCCCGGAACAGGCTTGCGGTTGACCATCGCCAGCACGCCGATCACCTGCCCGTTGCGGTCGTGCATGGGCACCAGCATCATCGACCGCGTCTGGTACCCGGTCTGCTCGTCGAACGAGAGATTGGGCTTGTACGCCACGTTTGACGGCAGCGCTCGCACATCCGGGATGTTCAGGGGCGTCCCCCGGTTGGCCACGAACCCGGCGAGGCTCGTGTCATCGATGGGCAGCACGCCCCGGCTCGCAAAGAACGGGATGGTGTCGTTCTGCGACGCGACGAAGCGGAGCGATTTTCCGTCGACGAGGTAGATCGTCCCGCCGTCCGCCGACAACAGCCGCCGAGAGTGCGTGAGCACCTCATCCAGGAGCTGGTGACGGTCGGTGATCGCGGAGAGCGCGTAGCCGATCTGGTTGAGCACGTTGATCGTGTCGTGCTCGGCCTGGATGCGCGAGCGCAGCGACTCCGACTCGATCAGGTTCTTGAGCGCCCTGGGGAGCCGCATGGCCACGTCGTCCGGGTGGATGACGTCGTAGCTGTCGAGCGTCTTGTCCTCGGAGATGGCGATGACGCGCGGGCCGAGGCGGTTGGCCGCCAGCACCCGCGTGAGGTCGACCACCAACACGCGCGAGGCGATGTCGTTCGGTGTCGCGAGGTCGCTCCGTGAGAACACGGCCCCGGCGCTCTTGGCGGCATCGCGAACCGCGGCGGCGTAGGCCGAGCTGTCCGGGATCACGGACACTTCGATCCGTGGGCCATCAGGGGCGAGTTCGGGCACGTTCAGTCCGTATCGCGTTTTTGACGGATGAGGGCTGCGCCGCTCACCCGCGTGGACGCTTAGAGCGCCGTGACCGCGCCGCCCGGCCAGACCACCGTCGCGAACCACTCGTAGCCGCCCTCATGGTCGACGTTCCGGGTGTCCGTCCACGCCAGCAAGCCGCCGATGTAGATGTTCACGGTGACGTCGTTCTCGCCGATGTACACGGAGCCCGGGTAGTCCTGCACGCCAACGGTGTAGGTGCCGTCCGCGGGGGCGTCGATGTTGTCGTTCTCCGGCCCGGTCCCCGGGATGTCGTCGAGGTCGAGCGTCGGGTTGTCGGCGGGACCGGCAGCGCCCCATTCGAGTCCACGCCCGGTGCAGTTCGCGTAGTAGCAGTCGCCGCTGCTCTCCTTGGTCCCGGAGGGCTTGAGCATGTGTAGGTCCATGTCGTCGCCGTAGTGGGTCCAGTACATCTCGACCCAGAAGTTCTCGGTGGGCACGGAGTCGACGCTGGCCTCACAGGGGTCCGACGACTGGCCGTCGCTGTCCGTGACCACGAGCTGCGCGGTGTAGGTGCCGGCGAGATCGGGCGAGAAGTTGCGATTGGGGCCGCTGCCGCGAGCGAGGGCGGCTGCGGAGCCGCTTGGCGCCGAGATGAGCGTCCACGTGTAGCCGGTGATCGTGGCCGTGCCGGTGTCGTACGACGAGTCGCCCGTGAACACCGTGGTGCCGGTGATGGCGTCCACCGACGTGGGGACCGCGCTGCAGACGGCGATGGGGCCGCCGCCGCCCTGACCCGTGAGAGGCGCGGTGAGCGTGCCGACCGGCGCGTCTGCGTCCACCTTCAGGTTCGCGTTGAACGTCGCGACCGCGGAGGGCGAGAAGGAGAGGTCCACGTTGCTGTGCTCGCCCGGGGCGAGGGTGATGGGGAGGGGGTCGTTGCCGACGATCGTGAATTCCGGGTCGCCGTCGATCGACAGGTTGTTGATGGTGACCGGCGCGCCGCCCGTGGAGTCCATCTCGATGGTCTGCGTGGCGACGAGGCCAACGCCCATGCCGCCGGCGTCCCAGCTCGCGGGTGTCAGCGTGAGCGCGGGGGTCACGTCGCCGCCGTAGAGGAGGACGCTGACGCTCGGGTTCCCGGCGTCGTCGCTCGCGACCCAGGCCGTGTCGTAGTCGCCGGTGTCCGCGCGGGTGTAGGTGACCGTCACGTCCGCGCTGTCACCGACGGGGAGCACGCCGGGGAGCTTGCCGTCGAGGCTGGCCCAGGAGAACACCGTGCCGCTGTCGAGCGTGATGCCGCTCACGGTCAAATCTCCGGTGCCGACGCTGGAGACGGTGAAGACCTGTGTGGCGGTCTCGCCCATCGCGGTGTCCGAGAAGCTGAGCTGCTCCGGCGAGACGTCGATCACGGGCTGGTTCGCGCTCGGGTCCTTCTTGCCGACGAGACCGTTGTCGATCCCGCAGCCGGTGGCGAGAAACGGGCCGACGAGGGTGGCGATGAGGAGGGCGGGACGGGAGAAGGACCTGTAGGACATGAACGCTCCGGGATCGGCACACCGTAGACGAAGTCGGTAGAGAAAGCAAGCACATCGCGCGGCCAAATTCTTCCGCTGCTCCGCCGGCGGAGCGGGAATCGGCGCGATTCTGCGCGGTCCTACGCGGAAAGGAGCCGACGCGGATAAACCCCGCCGATGTCCGCCCGGACCCGCTACTGCAGCCGCTGCCTCACCACGTTCACGATCGACGGCGATCGCTGCCCCAACCTCACGTGCAAGACCGTACGGCCGCAGTCGGGCTGGGGCGAGATCCTGGAGTCCGGGGAGACCATCGATCGCACCTACCGGATCCGTCAGCGTCTGGCGATCGGGGGCGCCGGCGTGACCTACCTCGCCCGCGAGATCGGCAACAAGGGCGACGAGGTCGGCCCGCTGCTGGCCGTGAAGGTGCTCTACCAGCAGCGCGATCAGGGTCCCTATCTGCGACGCCTGGCAACGGAGGCGCAGATCCTCCAGGGGCTCAACCACGCCCAGATCGTCGAGTGTCGCGGTTTTGTCCATCGGACTGGCCATTCGCCCTACCTGGTGACCCGCTTTGAGGCCGGTGGCAGCCTGCTCGACCACATCCGCCGCGTCGGCACGCTGTCCATCCCGGTGACCGCCAACATTGGCCGGCAGGTTTGCTGGGCGCTGGAGGTCGCGCACCGCCAGCACGTCGTCCACCGCGACCTCAAGCCCGAGAACGTGCTGCTCGTCAAGCAAGTCTCGGCGGACTCCATCCCCGATCTGAAGGTGGCCGATTTCGGCATCGCCAAGGTGGCCGGGGGTGTCGGCGACCGGCTCACGCGCGTCGGCGCCTTCATCGGCACGCCCCAGTACGCCGCGCCCGAGCAGTTCGAGGGCCTCGCACCCGAGCCCGCGGCCGACATCTACGCGCTTGGCGCGATGATGTACTTCTGCCTCACGGCGCGCCCCGTCGCCGAGTTCATGGGCGAGCTTGACCCCGATGATCTGCGCGAACAGCTCATCCGGCATCTCCCCGTCAGCCTCGCCGCGCTCAACGCGCCCGCCCACCTCCGGCGGTGGATGGAGGACACCCTCGCCCTCGCCATGACCGTCGAGCCCGTCGACCGGTGCGATCTCGCCACCCTCGACCGTCGCCTCGCCGACATCGCCTCGGAGCGCGACCCCGGCCACGTGCCTGTCGCCCCACCGCGCGACCTGCCGACGAGCACGCCCACGATCTCGGCCGGCATGATGGAAAACCTCCCCGTGGACGCCGGTCCGGGCCCAGCCGACGAGCGCCCCGCAACAGACGAGCGGGTTCGCGAGGAGCGCGCCCGCCTTGAGCGCGCCCGTGCCAGCGTCCCGCTCCCGAACGAGGACAGCGCCTCGGACGCCTTCGTCCCCGACCCCGCCGCCGGTACCGCGGACCCCGTCAGCCCGCCGCCGCTGCCGATCGTCAACCTTCGCGACCCGATCTCGGACCGTCAGGCGCGGCCGCCACAGCTCGCCCGGGTGCCCGAGCCGGCCTCTCCTGTCGCCCCGTCGCCCTTTCCCCCGTCGTCCGCCGATGATCGGCCGTTCGCGGGCTTGCCACCGCGCGCCGAGCCGCCCCGAATCCCCCGCCCGGAGGTCCGTCCCGACCCGCGGCCCACGGCGTTTCCAGAGGAGACGCCGAAGCGGCGCACCGGCGCGATGCTCGGGGTCGGCGCCGTTGGGGTGCTTGGCATCGGGGGTGCGGTCATCCTGCTGGTTGTTGGCGTCTGTTGGGCGATCTGGGGACGTGGGCCGCGCGAGCTGACAGGCCAGGAGTCGGACCCTGCGGTGAAGCACGACTGGGAGCTGGTCGCCAGTTCGCTCGGTGCCGGTGGTGTCGTCGCGGAGAAGACATGCAACACCCCGCCCTACCTGGCGGTGGAGGCGACCGTGCAGCCGGACGGCCAGGTGAGTCATGTCGAGCTGCTGAATTACGACTTTGAGCCGGCCCGGGCGTGCATGGAGCAGGAGCTTGGGCGGAAGCCCCTGCAGCGCAGCGGTGCTGGCGCGGTGCGCGTGGCCGTCACGCTGCCGAAGTAGGCCCGCGTGCACGTTGTCGTCGGCGCGGGATCGTGTTTTGGGCGGGCGACGGTCGCGGCGTTGGAGGCTGCGGGTGAGCGGGTGCGGGCGGTCGGGGAGGACTGGCGGGACGCTGACGCGGTGATGGCGGCGGCGACGGGCGAGCATCCGTGCCTGTCGATCACTGCGGCGGTGGAGCTCCCGATCCATCGGTGGCAACCGGATCTGGTCCGCCTCGCCGACAACGTGTGCGCAGCGGCGGAGGCGACGGGCGCCGCCGTGCTCTTCCCCAGCGGATTGTATGGCTACAAGGTGATCTACGACGTTCCCCTGCCTGCCGATCCGCCGCTGGCGGACGTGAACGATCGGCGCTGCGAACCTGGGCGCCTCCGCGACGCGATCGAGGCGACCTACGCGCAGCTCGCCGAGCTGTCTGGAAACCGGGTCGTCCTGGTCCGGTCCGGCGACTGGTTCGGCCCGGGCGCCGTTGCGTGGCCGGCGGCCGAGATGATGGCCGCGGCCCGGTCCAAAGGCGCGGTGCCCTGGCCTGGGGATCCTGCTCGCGGGCATGCTTTCACGTTTCTTCCCGACCTTGCGCGGCTGGGCGTCCGGGCCCTCCTCGGTGCGCCGCTGCCTCGCCCGTCGCGCACGACCGAGGAGCTCGAAGACCCCGATCTGCCGCCACAATCGCGCCTTGAGGTCTACGCGTTGCACGGCCACATGCTCCCCAACGGGGGCGCATGGGCGGAGGCGCTCGGCGCTTCCGGGGTGCGACGTGTGCCCCACACGTGGGTTCGCGCACAGGGGCTCTGGAGCGCTGAGCACAAGCTGTTGTCCGAGGTCTTGTACACCTGGGAAGGCGGGATCTTCCTCGACGAGCGGGCTACCCGCGCGTGGCTCCCGGACTGGTCCCCGACGCCGCTGCCCGACGCAATACGGCAGACCCTCGCATGACCGACTGGGACCGTGCCCGCGCCCTCGCCCAGTCGGGTCTTGCGCCAGCGCTTGCGCTCGTCGGGCGGTGGGAGGGCGACGGGATCGCGCACGGGGAGGCCGTGCGCGGCGTGCTCACCGTGCGCGCGGTCCTCGACGCGACCCACATCGAGGTCTGGGAGCGCCTGGAGCCCCTGGTCGCGGGCGGCTCAGTGGTCGCGCACGAGGACGTCTGTTTCTACCGCTACGACGTTGCCAGCGCGCAGATCCGCGTGCTTCACCTCATGGCTCCGGCTGTGGTGACCGAGTACGCGGTGGAGGCGAGCATGGACGGGCTCGTGTGGGTGACGCCGCCAAATGCACCGTCCGTCGTATGGAACCTGCGCGGCGAGGCGCTGGAGAGCGAGGTCTATTGGCCGGACCAGCGGGTCCCCGAGGTGCGTATCGCGTATCGACGGGTTGGCTGAGCCGGACACCGGCCGGGCTTGCGAAAGCCGCACCTCTGCGTTAACCGCGCCACCTCCCAGAGTACTGCTTGGCAAGTGACGATCTGATTGAAATCGACGGTGTGATCAAGGAAGTGTTCCCGGGCGGGGCCTTTCTGGTTCAGACCGACGCCGGAACGGAGGTCCACGCGCACCTCGCCGGCAAGCTTCGCCGCTTCCGCATCCGCGTCGTCCTCGGGGACCGTGTCACCGTCGCCGTCTCGCCGTACGACCTGACCAAGGGTCGGATCACGTTCCGGCACAAGTAGGCTCGCTCCGGGCCAGCGCCTCGGGTGTGACGACATACAGGTACTCGGTGTTGCGCAGGTGGCTCACCTTGCCCACCTTGTCGCCCCCCGGGTTGTAGATCCCGATCTGGGCCCCCACGTAGCGCTTGTAGTCCGCCGCGATCACCGTGACGTGACCGCGCTCGCGGAGCAGCGCTTCCATCTCCTGCCGGGCGATGTACCCCTCGTTGCTGAACGACACCACGAGGTACTTCGCCCGGGCAGACGTCACGATCCTCCGCATCGCCTCGAGGATCCGTGGGCGGGAGTTGAACACGCTCCCGCGTGTCTGGCAGTCCACCCGCTTGCACGCCACGCCGTACACCTCGGGCTTGTCCCAGCGGACCAGCGACTCCCAGATGTGGTAGTTCCCAAGGTACTTGTGCTGGTTGTAGGGCGGGTCCAGGTAGTAGAGGTCCGCCTCAAGAACCTGGGCGGCGTCGACCGCGTCCAGCTCATGGGCCTCGCCCTTTCCGTGGCGAGCGCTGGGCTGCACCGCCGGGACCCGCAGCTCCAGGTCGTTGTGCGCCCGCGGCGCCCATTCCTTGAGGTACGCCATCTGCACGCCCGTCGTCGAATCGACCCGGTCGGCGGCCTCCATGAGCGCAACGAGCACGACGGATTCGAGCTCCGACGGCAGGCCCTTCTTCGCGATGGCCTCGCGGATGGCGTCCACGCGTTCGCCGTTTTTTGGCTGGAAGAACCGGCTCTTGACGCAGAACGAGTCGGTGAAGTACCCTGCCTTGCCGGGAAGCGCGTTGAACTCCCGGACCAGGCGCTCGGCGTCAGCGAGCACGTCCTCGGCGTCGGCCTGCACGTAGCATCGCGCGAGGGTCGCGCCGTAGGCGTTGTGGTCGTTCGCGAGAACGCGAAGGCCCGCGCCCTTCAGCGCCTGCCCGACCCGCGAGGTGCCCGAAAACAGGTCCACCGCGGACCGGACGCCCTCCAACCCGCGCACCACGCTGACGATCGCCGGGATCAGGAGGCGCTTGCTGCCGATGTACTTGATCACCCGGCCTCCCGAAGCCCGCGCGCTATGCCGTCTCCCCGCCGACAACTCGCGAGAGGAACAGCCGGCGATCGGTGCGCTGGCTGCCGTCGTTCTTCCGCGACTTGACCTCCATGTACACGCCGGTGTCCTCGAACCCAAGCCGCAGGTACATCTCGTAGCTCGCATTCCGCGCGGCGCTCGTGCGCAGCAGGACGTGGTGGTAGCGGGCTTTGTCCATCAGATCCAGGCGAAGCTGCACCAGCTCCTGGCCGAGCCCGCTGCGCCGGTAGCTGTCGAGGACCCCCAGCTCCGCAAAGTAGAACGTGTCCTCCACTGGCAGCAGACCGCGAATGTCCCGCGCGACGTCGCTCTTGGCCTGGACCGGGTAGGCGATGCCAAAGCCAGCGACGATCCCGCCTTCTCGCACGGCCAACAGCGTGACGTGGTCCGGCAGGCGGACGGCGCGCAACAGGATGCCCTCGGCCTCGTCCGGGAAAAAGCGCTCGTCGTACGGGGGCTCGCTCCAGATCGCCTGGTACGCGCCCGCAAAAGCCGCGCGCCAGGGCTCGGCGTCCGCGGGCCCCCGCAGGCGCAGGATCCGGATGCCGTCGTCGCGCACCTTGACGACCGGGGGCTCGGCGATCGACGTGGTCATCGCGCTGTAGAGGGAGGGCTCCATGGGCCGAATGTAGCCCGGCGCCCGGTCGAGCACGGTCGTTGCGCTCAACCCTCGGGTGACGATCAGGCGTTCAAGCTGGCCGAGAGCACGGCCGGGTGGGCGACGCGGTAGGGATGGGGGCGCGCGGCGTCGCGGGCGGCGATGGCGCGCCCGGCGACTTCAAGGTCGGTTCGGAACTGCGCGTCCTGGGTCGACAGCAGCGTGTTGTACTGGATCGAGAAGGCGAAGGTCGCGCGCATCGTGTCGAGGGTCTGACCGATGGTGGGGAGCTGGGCGAGGCGGAGGTGGTCGGGCGAGGATGCTGTCGACGACGTGGTCGCCGGCGCTGACGATGCCGCCGGGGCCGGCATGCTGGCCTGCCAGAGCGGTGGGTAGCCGTACATCGGGTACTGCTGCGCGTTGACGAGCGTGTGGCGGACGGTCAGGAAGACGCAGGCAGCGACGATCTCGACGAGGGTGTCCTGGTCCTCGCAGGCGGGCCAGCCCCGGTCACCACGAGCGGCGTGCATCGCGGTGGCCCAGGCCTTCGCCTCGTCAACTGCGGATTTTGACGCGTCCAGGCCGGCGAGCGGGGCCAGGGCGCGACGGGCGTGGGCCTCGACGACGTCCCAGACGAGCAGGGCGTCCTCGCGCCAGGGGTAGTCGGGAAGGTCGGCGACGTCGCGCTCAGCGATGTCCAGGCGCGGGACCATGCGGCTGTAGCGCCAGGCTCGGTCGCCGCGGACGAAAAGCTCCGCTGCGCCTGCCCAGCCGCAGGAAAACAGCCGGTCGAAGACGCCGCCCTTGCCCAGCAGCACCTTGCCGGAATTCTGGTTCGCCTGCAGCGTGAACGCGAAATGGGGAGCGAGGACCTCCCGGATCGGATGCCCGGGCGAGAGGTGCTGAACCACCGCGATGATCACACCCTCCGAAAACAGGTGCGTCCAGAGCAGGTGGCTGACGGCCTCGTGGACGTGCACCTCGGCGAGATGGAAGAGGCGTCGCGCCTCGGGCCAGTCCGCGTCGGCAGGCGTCCGCCAACGCCCGGCGATCGCGATCTCCGGGCGTTCGTCCTGCCCTGTCCAGCGTAGCGCGCACGGCTCCAGCCGTCGGCCCGGGTAGACCGGGAGATCGGTCAGCAGCTCCCGATAATCCACGATGTACCGGCCGTCTTCCGCCCGTCGCACCCAGTGGGCGTGCGGCCCGTCTCGGCGCAGGCGCAGGAACGCGGCGTCGGTCCAGTCGTCGCCCGTCCGTCTCCGGGTCTCGGGCTGTCCCAGCACCGTGTAGACCTCGTCCAACGCCGCGATCGACGTCCAGCGCTCATCGCGGTCCAGCGGGATCCGCAGCGCCATCACGACGAGCCCCTTCGACACCGCCAACTGCCACGGGTACGCCTCCTCGGGCGGCTGTTCGGCGACGGTCTCAAAGTCAAAAGGCCCGTCGAACCCGAACTCCTCCGATGCCATCCACACGCGGTAGCTCTTACCGCCGAAGGCCCGGCCGTACAGGGAGGACCGGAACAGCCCCGCCCAGGCCTGCGCCGCGCGGAGCAGGACGCTGACGAGGAGGAAGCGCATCCGCAACGTGGCCGGCATCGCCTTCATCGGTCGTCCCAACTGGAATCGCGCCGCCGGCACCAAACATCGACGCCGCCGTGTTGATCGGGAAATCCGACGGGGTCAAACCACCAAGTGTACTCCCCGCAACCCGCCATTCCCGCGTCGAGCGTGAATCGACCTGTGTCGTCCGTGCGACGCTCCAGGATCGCGGTCGCCCCGCTGGGATCGCGGATCGTCACGAGCGCGCCGACGATCGGGAGCCCGCGGCCGTCGATCACGGTGAAACTGACGTCGCCGCCGTAGGGCGACTGGTCCACGAGGACGGCCGGCGGCCGATGCGCGCAAGCGCTGACAAGCAGGAAAAGCGCGAACCGGACCACGCCCTCCGGTAGCGCGCACGCCGCAGAACCGCCAACCCAGCCGCGTTCGGCGTTACGCCTTCGCCCGAAGCATGCTCCTCAACCCCTTCCGGGCCCGCGAGGGCATCGACGCCTCAAAAGCCAAAGTGGAGACGGTGCGGGCGATCATGCCGTTCATCGGCGCGACCGTGCACGCCGCGCAGGGCGTCGTCTACGCGGTCACCGGGCTGACGAGCTTCGTCTGGAGCGCGGTCATCGCCGTCGCAGTGTTCGCCGTCAGCTTCGCGCTGCTGAGGGCCGGAAAGCCACGCGCCGCCATGCTCCTCGCGTATGTCGAGGTCGCCATCCACGTCATCGTCATCCAGGTGCTGCTCGGCGCCGCTGCCGGCTATGCGTTCTACTACTTCGCGCTCGTCGCCGTGCCTTTTCTCGTCTTTCGACCAGAGGACCGGCTGATTCGCGCGTGTTGCGTCCTCTACCCCTGCGTCGCCACCCCGCTCCTTCAGGCGTACGGACGCACGCACGCCCCGTTGATCATCGTCGATCCCAAGCTCCTCGACACCTTCTTCTCCATGAACGTCCTCGGCACCCTGCTCGCCGTCCTTGCCGTGATCTGGTACTACGAATCGGCATCTTCCCGGGCGGAGAAGGAGATCGAGGCCGAGCGTGCGCTCTCCGAGTCCTTGCTCCTGAACGTCCTCCCGGCGGCCATCGCCGCACGATTGAAGGCCGGGGAAGTCAACATCGCCGACCAGTTCGGCGAGGTCACCGTGCTGTTCGCGGACATCGCCGGCTTCACCCCGCTCTCCGCCCGCATCACGACCGCCGAGCTGATGGCGCTGTTGAACGAAGTGTTCTCGGCCTTCGACCACCTCGCCGAAAAGCATGGGCTGGAGAAGATAAAAACCATCGGGGATGCCTACCTCGTCGTCGCCGGCGTGCCCGAGCCGTGCCCGGACGGCGCGGCGGTGATGGCGGCGATGGCGCTGGACATGCGCGAGGCGTTGGCGCGCAGCAGCGCTGGAAAACAAGGGTTGCAGGTGCGGATCGGCGTGCACACCGGCCCTGTCGTGGCCGGCGTCATCGGCGTGAAGAAGTTCGCCTACGACCTGTGGGGCGACACCGTCAACACGGCGAGCCGCATGGAGTCGCACGGCGAGCCCGGCCGGATCCACATCAGCGACGCGACCCGTCAGAGGCTGGACGCGCGCTTTGTCGTCGTCGACAGGGGATTTCTGCCGATCAAGGGGAAGGGGGAGATGCGGGGGTGGTTCCTGGAGGGGGTCGACGGGGGCGGGTGACAATTTTACCGCGGGTCAAAGTCCAAATTCGGGCGACAAGGCCGCCAGCCCCGCCGCCGTGATCGCTAGCGCCACGATCGCACCACCCGCCCAAAATGTATCAAAACTGACGACGTCACTTTTGATACCTTCGCCGGACGCCACCGCCGTCTTCAGTCCCGCTCGGTCCGCACGAGCGACCGAAGGTTGCCTTGTAGCTGCTTCTTCCGCATGCGGATGCTGCCGGGCGTGACCTCGACCAGCTCGTCCTCGGACAGGTACTCCAACGCCTTCTCCAGCGTGACCTGGATCGGCGGCACGAGGATCTGCTTCTCGTCCGCGCCCGACGCGCGCACGTTGGTGAGGTGCTTCTCGCGGACGACGTTGATGATCATGTCGTTCTCGCGCGCATTTTCGCCGACGATCATGCCCTCGTAGACCTCGCAGCCGGGGATGATGAACAGCCGGCCGCGCGGCTGGAGGTGCCAGATCGCGTAGGTGGTCGCCTTGCCCGTCCGGTCGCTGATGAGCGAGCCCTGGATGCGCGCCTGGATGAACCCCGCCCAGTCGTCCCAGCCGTCGAAGATCGTGTTCAGCAGCCCCATTCCGCGCGTGTCGTTCAGGTACTCGCCACGGAACCCGATGAGGCCGCGGGCCGGGACCCGGAAGTTGAGACGGACGCGGCCGGAGCCGTCCGACTTCATCTCGGTCATCCGGCCCTTTCGCAGGGCCATCTTCTGCGTCACGACGCCCATGAACGCTTCGGGGAAGTCGAGCTGCGCGTCCTCGTAGGGCTCCAGCTTTCGGCCGCCTTCCTCGCGGATCTTGACCTCGGGCTTGGAGACGCTCATCTCGTAGCCCTCGCGCCGCATCTGCTCGATCAGGATCGCGAGCTGCAATTCACCGCGTCCAAACACGCGCATCGTCTCGGCGCTGCCCGTGTCCTCCAGCCGCAGCGCAACGTTCGTCAGCATCTCCTTCTCAAGCCGCTCGCGGATCTGCCGGGCGGTGACATACTTGCCTTCGCGGCCGGAGAACGGCGAATTGTTCGATGAGAAGGTCATGCCGATGGTCGGCTCGTCAACCGTGAGGCGCGGGAGCGGCTTCGGATCGTCGACGAGCGTGATGGTGTCGCCGATGTTGATCTCGGGGATCCCCGCGATGGCGCAGGAGTCGCCGGACTCGACGATGGAGGCGGGGATGCGCTTCATCCCGTCAAACGTGAACAGTTGGTTGACGCGCACCTTGCGCGGCCCGTTCTCGCCGTACAGCAGCAGGTCCGTCTTCTCCTTCAACACGCCGTTGAACAGGCGCCCGATGGCGATGCGGCCAAGGAAGTTGTCATAATCGAGCTGCGTGATGAGCAGCTGCAGCGGGTGGTTCGGGTCGGCCTTCGGCGGTGTGATCCGGTTGACGATGGTGTCGAACATCGGCTGGAAGTTCGGGCCTTTGACCGCGGGATCGAAGGTGCACCAACCGTCACGGGCGCACGCGTAGATCACCGGGAAGTCGATCTGCTCCTCGGTCGCCCCAAGGTCGATGAACAGGTCGTAGACCTCGTTCATCACCTCGGGAATGCGGGCGTCCGGACGGTCGATCTTGTTGATGCAGACCATGATGGACAGGCCGGCTTCGAGCGCCTTGCGGAGCACGAACCGCGTCTGCGGCAACGGCCCTTCGGACGCGTCGACGAGCAACATCGCCCCGTCGACCATCTTGAGCGTGCGCTCGACCTCGCCGCCAAAATCGGCGTGCCCCGGCGTGTCCACGATGTTGATCTTCACGCCTTTGTAGTGGACGGACGCCACCTTTGCCATGATCGTGATGCCACGCTCGCGCTCGAGATCCATGGAGTCCATGACCCGGTCGACGACGTGCTCGTTTGAGCGCCAGGTGCCCGCCTGCTTGAGGAGCCCGTCCACGAGCGTGGTCTTGCCGTGGTCGACGTGGGCGATGATGGCGATGTTGCGGATGGGGATGGACACGAGCGGCTCCTGGTTTCCGACGCGCGGCCGGTCGGGCGCGGCGGGTATGCCGGGGGGGCGGGGATGTCACGCGGGGTCACGGCGGCGGATCAACGGTGCCGGCGCAGGATGCCCGCAGACGTGTCAACTGATCAGCCCTTGAGGCAGAACGGCACCTTGGCATAGGCCACTGGCCGGTCCCGCATCCAGCCGGGTGTAGCGCCGGAAAGCACACGCCCGGCTGGCCGGCAGCGCGCTTTGATCAGGTTTGAAAGGGGTACGTCAACGTGATCGGGTCGCCCTGGCTCGGCGGGAACGTGATCGCCTTGATCGCGCTGCCGAGGCAGGAGTCAAACGGCGTGCCGCTGTAGTCGCCCTGCGTGGACGCGCTCGACACCTTGCCCGACGGCGCGATCGTGAGCTTGACCTTCACGCCCTTCGGCACGCTGCCGCCGTTGTCGTGCATCTCGTTGATGAAGCAGGTCTTCACGCCCTTGTTCGACCGCAGCATCACGTCGACGACCTGCAGGCTGATGGCGGGCGCGGCCGCCGCGGGGGCGGGCGTGGGTGCTGGCGCGACGGTCGCGGTGCGGGTCGGCTGGGAGTAGGTGTTCGAGGAGGTTCGGCTGTTGTTCGCGGCGGCCGCACGAGCCGCAGCGGCGGCCTTGTCCGACGCCGCCTTGTCCGCGGCGGCCTTGTCGGAAGCAGCGCGATCGGCAGCGGCCTTGTCAGCAGCAGCCTGGGCGTCCTGCTGGGAGGAGGCCGAGGGCTGGATGCGCGTCGGCGCCGCGGGCTGCGCGTTGGCCTGGGGCGCGGGGGCCGGGACGGGCGCGGTCACCGCGGGCGCTGTCCCGGCGGGGGCGACAGCGGGCGCCGTCGCGTCCACCGGCGGAGCGGTCGGGGCCGAGGCGACCGCCGGCACAGCAGCCGGGACGGCGACGTCCGCCATCGTCGCGGCAGCAGCATCCGTCTTCGCGGAGTGCGGCGGGGTCACGACGGCGACGGACGGGTTCGGGCCGCTCTTGAGCCACCAGCTCCCGCCGCTGATCGCCAGCGCGGCGGCGAGGCTGATGACGGTCGAGAGCGCGAGCGCCGCCAACAGGCTGGCCTTGCGCGTGCCCCGGCCGCCGGTGAGCAGCAGCAGGACGATGATGAGCAGGCCGAACAGCGCGAGGAACGAGCCGCCCGCGCCGACCCACGCGTTCGCCAGAAGGTTGGCCGTCACGAGGCCCACCACGCCAACGAGCGCGACGGCCGCGCCGATCAGCGCGATGGTCAGGTCACCCGAGGGGTCGTAGGCGGGCCCTGCGTCGGCCATCGGGCGAGGGGCGGCGAGCGGGGCGGCCGGGGGCGCGTAGGCTGGCTGCACGGCGCTGGGTGTCGGCGAGACGGCGACGGGCGCCGCGGTGGCGACAGGCGGATTGGACTGCCGGGGCGACGCCGCCGGGCCGGGTGGGATCGAACGGCCGGCGGGCTTGGCTGGCCAGTCTGCAGGCGGGGTCTGCGAGGCGATCGTCGGACGGTCGCGGTCGACGGCAGGGGGATTGCCGGCGTAGCCGTTGCCATTTCCGTTCGCGCCGGGGTAGCCGCCGCTCACCTGCTGCCGCGCGTCGTCGGGCAGGAGCGTCACGCCACCGCCGCGCGCGGACATCGCCGGCTCCGGGGGCATCGGCTCGTCCCGGGGGATCGTCGACTCCCCGCCGGACGCGTCGTGCTGGACGGCCGTGGGACGATCCAGGTCGCCGACGGACTTGATCTGCGTCCGCTCCTCACTGGCCGGGACGGGAGATTCCGCGTTCTCCACACCGTTTTTCCGGATGTAAATGGCGTGTCCGCACTTCCTGCACGTCGCCTTGTTCACCTCTCGGGTGAGCTTGCTGTCAGGGATTTTGTAGGAAGCACCGCAATTGTCGCAAACGACGCGCATGGAAGACCTCGTACCGCCTGAACCGGTAACCCTGCGTTCTACGTTCTAACTCCCTCGTTGTCAACTCTCGCGGCCGGCGCGCCCGTCGACCCCCGCCGGCGGCTTAGAACCCTGCATGGCCGACGCCGTCATCGCCGCGACCGCCCTGCGCCGCGTCTGGCCGCTTGCGCAGAAGCAGGAAGTGGTCGCCGTGGACCTCGTCTCATTTGAGGTTCGCGCTGGCGAAGTCTTCGGGCTGCTCGGCCCGAACGGCGCGGGAAAGACCACCACGATCCGCATGCTGGCCACCCTCACGGTCCCCACGTCGGGCTCCGCGAGCGTGTGCGGGCACGACGTTGCGCGTGAGGCGGACGCCGTCCGCCGGTCGATCGGGTACGTCAGCGTTTCGTCAGGTTTGCCTACGCTGCTCACCGTCGGCGAGACGATCCGGACGTTCGCTGCGCTTCAGGGCGACGCCCCATCCGCTGCCGTCGACGCCCTCGCCCGCTTCGGCCTCGCCGACCTCGGTGACCGCGCTGTGGACGCCCTCTCCACCGGCCTCCGCCAGCGCCTGCGCCTCGCCTGCGCCACCGTGCACGACCCACCCGCCTGGATCCTCGACGAGCCGACCTCCGGCCTCGACGTCATGGCTGCCGACGAGCTGCTCACCGCCGTCCGCGCAGCCCGGGATCGCGGTGCGGCTGTGCTCTTCTCGACCCACGACATGGGCATCGCCGAGGACATCTGCGACCGCATCGCCATCATGCATGCCGGGCGGATCCACGCCGTCGGCACGGCCGAGGCGCTCAAATCGCTCGCGGGCGTTCCCGACCTGCGCCGCGCCTTCGTGGCGATCGTTCGTGGGGCGGGCTGATGCGGGCCTCTGCCCGGGCTTTTTTCGCGCTCGTCGCCATGGATGTCCGCCGGATCGTACGCACGCGCTGGGCGATGCCGCTGCTCATCGTGGTCCCGCTGTTCCTCGTGCCGATCTCGGAGCTGGCGGCGGTGCTCATCACCCGGCCGTCGGCGGCGGACACGGTCGCGATCCCGATGGACCTGCCGGACGGGTTCCCGCTGCAGGAGCAACTGCTGGCGTTCAAGCTTACGGCTGTGCCGTCGGCGGACCCGCGCGCTGCGGTCCTGCGGGGCGAGGTGGATGCCGGGATCTACGGTATTGCTGGGTCGGTAACGTCGGGTTGGACGGCCAACGTTGCCGGCGACGTCGACTGGCGCGTTCGTCGGGCGGTGATGACGGCGGGGCAACGCGCGCTCCTGGACGAGGCGGGTCGACGAGGTGGGGACGGGCTGACGACGGCGTCGCCGATCGTGCTGTGGCCGAAAGCCACGGCCGGCCCGCCCGAAGGCCTGTTTGACGACGTTCCGCGCGGCGTCTTGTCCGGCTGGCTCGCGCTGGTCCCGCTCTCGGTGCTGTTCTACGCGCTCCTGCCGCTGGCTGCATCCGACCGGGCGACGGGCCTCTACGAGACGCTGTTGACGATGCCGCTCTCGCCCAGACGCGCGGTCGTGGCGCGGGTCGTCGCGGTGATGGTCATCTCGCTGACGGCGACGGGCCTCTACACGGGCGGCGGGCTCACGCTCGTGGGGATGTTGCGCGCGTCGATGCTCCCGGGCCCCATCGACGTGCTCCGCGTTGCGTCCGCGCAGGCCGCGATGATCTCGGCGCTGGTCTGGGCGGGCGAGGGTGCGCAGACCAGCGCCTCGGCGATGCGCATGGGCGGGCTCATCCTGTACGGGGCGATGGGGCTGGTGGGCGCGGCGACGGCCATTCAAGGGTCGTGGGTCCCGCTCGGGGGTCCGCTCGTCGCGAACGTCGCGAAGGACGGCTACGGGCCGTTCGCGCTGGGGCTCTTGTCGACGTCGGCGTTGACGGCTGTTTTTCTGGCGATGGCGGCGCGTGAACGCGGAAAGCCGCCATGAGCCGGTTCACCGCGATCCCGCCCCTCGTCCGCATGCTCGGCGCGCCCATCTATCGGCGTCGGCAGAGCATCTACTTTGGTTTTCTGTTCTCGCTGGTCTCCGGGTTCGGGGTCGGGCGATGGCCGCAAGGCTTCTCGCCGCCGGCGTTCCTCTCCGACCCGATCCCGAAGTCAGGCTGCGCCGCCGACCTACCCACCGTCGCCCTCGACGGCTGGTTCACGTCGCCCCCGTTTACCTGGCCCGGCGCCGTCACCGACGCTGCCAGCGCGGCCGTCCTCGTCAGCATGAAGGCGCCCGCGCGCTGCGAAAAGGGGTTGACGGCCGACTGCGTCTCCCGGACACGCCTCATCATCACGGCCGCCGACCCGAGCAGCGACGGGCACGACGCCACCCTCGTCCGCCAGTGCCTCGACGACCGCCTCGCCGCCGCTCAGGCCGCCCGGCTCGCCGCCATCGGCCTCCCCGTCGACCCCGCCGCTCCCGTCACCCTGACCGTCACCGATCCGCCCGACCCCGGCGGGCTCAACCGCGTGGCCGCCTTGCTCTTCGCCTCCCTCGCGATGAGCGCCGCCAGCGTGGGCGGCTCCACGTTGCCCTCCGCGCGGATGTCCGGCGTCCTCGAAGCCGTTTTTGCGACGGGCGTGCCGCGACGGACGATCGGCGAGGCGTTTTTCGCGTTGGTCCTGGGCTCGGGGCTTACCGCGGGGCTGGTCTCCCTCGTGGCGCTGGTCATCGGCGGGCTGTCCGGACCGGGAGTCCCGTTGGACGCCCACCTCTGGATGCTGCCTGCCGTGCTGATCCTCGCGGTCGGTGCCACGCTGGCCACGGTCGTCGGCGCCCGCAGTCTCACGGAAGGCCACGTCCGCCTCGTCCTGCCGATGTTCGGCCCGCTCCTGCTCGCTGGGCTCGCCCGCCTGCTCGACAGTCACGGCGGCCACGTCGGCGCGCTTGTGCCGTTTGGCGGCGCCGTCTCCCTGCTCCTCGACACGCGCCCCCTCGGCCTCGCGCCCGCGCTGGGGGCCTACGCGGTCTCCGGCCTGACCGCTGCTGCCTGCTACGCATACGTGATTCGGCAGTTTACAAGCGGATCCGTCGTCGAGCCGGAGTCCGGCGGCACCCTCGCGCGTCATGCCGCCGGCAACTACCTCCCCGAAGCCATCCTGCTCGGCCTGGTGCCGATCCCCGGCATGGTCCTGATCTTCGGTGTCCTGAAAAACCTCGACCCGTGGGCGATGACGGCGATGGACGTCGGCGCCTTCGCCGTCCCCGCGGTTGTCGTGCCGCTCGCGCTCGGCTTGCCAGTTCGAACGGCACTTTCGCTACGCCTGCCGCCGACCCGGGCCTGGGTGCTCATCCCGGGCCTCGTCGCCGCCACGCTCGCCGCCGGAGGTGCCGCAATGTGGTTCGTGTCGCTGTTCTGGACCGCGCACGCCACCGAGCTCGCCGACTACGGCGATGCCGTCGCGAAGATTCCGCTGGTCATCCTCACGCTTGGCGCCGGGATCCCCGAGGATCTCCTCTTTCGCGGGGCCGTATTGGGACTCCTGCTCCGCCGGCTCAAGCCCTCGCAGGCGATCGTCCTCCAGGCGTTGCTCTTCGCGCTGGCCCACGGGGAGCTCTACAAGCTCGCGCCAACCTTCGCTATCGGGTGCGTGCTCGGTTGGGTCTGCTGGCGGACCCGCTCCGTGCTCCCCGGGATGCTGATCCACGCCCTCCACAATGGCGTCCTCGGCGTCGGCCTTTTCGACGAATTCACCGCCTCAGACCTGGCCGGACTCACGCTCGCCGGGGCCCTTGCCGCCCTCCTGCTCGCCCGTGCACCCGCGCCGGAAGCGCCCGTTACAACCCGCTGATCGTCACGCTCCACGTGTCCGGCCCCGGCACCTGCACCGGCGCCGGCTCCCACACCGCGTACCCCACCGCCACGCCACCCCCGACGACCGCGACCGCACCGGTCCAGAACCACCATTCGTGCGAAAGACCTGCCTTTTTGGCCGGCCGTGGCGTCGGCTGTGTTGTTCGCTCGTCCGTCGGCTCGTCGTCGCGCGCGCTCACCGAAGCCGGTGCAATCACCGCTTTCCGCACGATGTCCGTCGCGAGCGAGTTGTAGGCATCGTCGATCGACGGCGCGGGGAGCCCGACGCTGTACCCGTGAAAATCGGCGTAGAGCTTCACATCCTCGCCGCCAGCACCCCACAACTGCACCTCCAGGGCGCCGCCATCGTCGATCGAGCCGGTCACGACCCAGTCGACCTTGAGCGCGTCCCGGACCTGCAGGATCTCGGCGTGCGTGAGCTGCGGCCTTCCCGCGGCCGCCTCCGCTGCAGCGAGCAGCGGCCTCACGGCAGAAGGCACGTTCGTCGCCCGCTCTTCGAGGTAGCGCGGGTCCAGCTTGGCAACGTGCATGAAGGCGTCCGCGGCGTTGGACGTCAACTGGCTCTTCGCGCACGCCGCGCCAAGCGTGTACCAGGCGTCCGCGACCTCCTCGCGCCGCCCGACCTGCGAGAGGGCGTTGGCGTGCTCGCTCACCGCCTGCGTCGCCGCGGAGATGGCACCCGGGTAGTCGCCGGAAAGGTAGAGCCTGCGGGCCTCAGCGGCGTGATCCCGGGCCGCGCGCAGGTCGCCCTCGGTCTCGGCCGAGACCCCGTCCGCGATGTCCGAACCCGGCAGCGCGTCCAGGAAGCCGGCCGTGAGAATGGCAGAGCGCAGGCCTTCAGTTGCCGTCTCTGCGTCCGCCTGGCTCGCGCCCCAGGACTCAAAATCCAGGACAGCGACGGTGGCCGCGGCGGCGGGGTTCAGCGCGGCAAGGACGAGGAGCACGGCCGCAGCGTACAGCGGATCGGGGCTGGGGGGAAGGGCGGTTTTTCGGGCATCTCCTGGGCGGCTCGCCTGGCCCGACGCCGGTCCAGAATCCGCTGTGGAACGCCGCTTTGCTCTGGCGGCGGGTTCCGGGGCCTGGCGGTGTGGTGCGCGCGCCGCGGTCCGCGCCCGGGCCCGGCCGCGCCGCCGATCCCGGCGCTCGGCGAACCCCGCACCGGCCTCGGCGCTGATTGTTCGGCGTTCCAATGCCACGTTCGCCGACAGCCGCCGAAGCCGGCAGCCGGCACCGAACGCGCGGGGAACGCCGCGTTGGGGGGCCATCTCCCTGCCAATCATCGTGAATTCAGGTACTTCCACGTTGCTTGTTTGCGCAGCGCTCCCAATGGCCCCCAGGGCGTCGACGACGACCGTGGCCGCGCGCGTTGGCTTGTCTTCCGCGCCCGGTTGAGGTCATGGGGGTGGTTTTGGCGCGACTCGGGACTCAAGGGGGGCGTCTTGGCGCGGCCCGCGTGCCAACGCGCCAGGTGGACGTCGGCCGGGTCGCGCGTGACCGCCAAAATGCAGGTTGCTCCGTTCGGGCGAGCCCCGCGCTTCCCCCCGGTGGGCCACCCAGCGCCCGATTCCGGGTCGCCCACCTCCTTCAGCAGCCGCGGCGAACGAGCCCGCGCCAACGCTGGGGCCATGAGTCCCGCATCGCGCCAAAACTGCACCCATGGCTCCATCGCCGGCGGTGGGACCTGCTCGCGCGGAACCGGGTGTCAAAGCCTGGGCAGGTGCGAAATGCTCCTCCTCCAAGCGGCCGTCTTTGCGTGCGTCGACGGGAGGGGCCCCGGACACGCCCACGCGTCCGACTCCGCCGCCAGGGCCGACTCCGTCGTCGACGCCGTCACGACCGCCGACTCCGTGCCGGAGAGCACCGCCGAAAGCGTCAGCGACAGCGTCCCCACCCCTTACAGGCCCGTCGCAGTGTGCACGGCCGAGCCGCTGGTCGTCGAGGCGCCTGTGACCACCATCTCGTAGTTCGGAAGCGACTCCCATGCCCTGGAGGGCGCGACGATCGCTGACTACGACTGGGAGATCGCGTCCGCGCCGACCGGCTCGGGCGCCGGGCCCGTGCGCGCCTGGGCTACATCAACGCTGATCGCCGATCTCCGTGGCGGTGCTGATCTACGAGGATGGCGTCCTCACCTGGACGGACACGCGCGACGTCGACGGCGAGGCCGACTATGCGTGGTTCGCCACGGTGGATTGGCCGAACGGTGCAGTGACGTCGTTGTGACGCGCGGGCGCTCGCTCGCTACTCCTCGACCCCGTCCGCCTGCGGCGTAAACCCCCGTTCGATCGGACGATTCTCACGTGGCAGCCGTGGCCCAGCGCTGGCTGCGTGCTCGACGCTGGTGTACACGCGCCCCTCCACGCGCGCCCAGGGATGCAGTCTCCCGGCTGCCCGAGCAAAATCCCGTGCTTGCGCCTCGACTTTGTGGAGATGTCGCGCCTCGGCCCGGCGCTCGGTGACCTTGACCTCCACAGCAAGGAGCCGGTCGTGACCGTCGAAGTACAGCAGGTCGCCGGCATGGCCGGCGCGCGCCGACCATTCCAGACCGATCAAGTACGGGAAGTCGGGGATCAGCGCGCCGCTGTTCAGCACCAGATGCCGCCGCAGCGCCCCCTCGGCCGAGAGGTCCCAGTCGCAGCCGGCGACATAGGCGTGCAACACCGAATCCCGGCGTTGCGCCTCCTCAAGCGGGATGGGGCCGCCGGCCGGCACTACGCCAGCAGGTCCTTGACGGTCTCGCGCTCGTTGACCAATTCCTGGGTCGTCGCCGCGATCTTCGCCCTGGCAAAGTCGTCGTGCTCAAGACCCTCGACGATCTGGTAGTCGCCCTTGCCGGACGTGACCGGGAAGCTGAAGATAAGGCCCTTCGGAACACCATACTGTCCGTCGGACCACACGCCCATGGAGGTGAAGGTTGCCGCATCTGAGGGAGAAGCGCTGCCGTGCCACAGGGTGCTCATGTGGTCGATCGCCGCGGCCGCTGCGGAAGCCGCGGAAGACTGGCCGCGCGCCTCGATGATCGCCTTGCCGCGCGTGGCCACGGTCTTGAGGAAGTCGCCCTCCAGCCAGTCGCGCCCGACCTGCTCGGTCACCGCCTGGCCGCGAACCTTCGCGTGCGCGAAGTCCGGGTACATCGTGTCGGAGTGGTTGCCCCAGATGCCGAGGTTCGAAACCTCACCGGGGAGGCTTCCCAGCTTTTTGGCGAGCTGCGCCTTCGCGCGGTTCTCGTCCAGCCGGGTCATGGCGTGGAAGCGGTTCTTCGGGATGCCGGGGGCGGAGTGCGCGGCGATGAGGGCGTTGGTGTTGCAGGGGTTGCCGACCACGAGAACACGTAGGTCGTCCGCCGCGTTGTCGTTGAGCGCGCGGCCCTGCCCGGTGAAGATCGGGCCGTTGGCGGAGATCAGGTCGGCCCGGTTCATGTCCTTGGTGCGCGGGCGGGAGCCGACGAGAAACGCCTGGTTGATACCGGAGAAAGCCTTGTTCGGGTCGTCTGAGATCTCGACGCCGTGCAGGAGCGGGAACGCCGAGTCGAGCAGCTCCATCACCACGCCTTCGAGCGCTTTCATGCCGGGCGGGATCTCCAGGAGCTGGAGGATGATCGGCTGGTCCTTGCCGTAGCAGTCGCCCGCGGCGAGGCGAAAGAGCAGGGCGTAGCCGATGTTTCCAGCGGCGCCGGTGACAGAGATGCGGATGGGGGCGGTCATTTTGGAACTCCGGGACGGTTTCGGGAGACGCGGGAGAGAATCGGCCACCCGTCTATCGCGCGGGTCCGGCCGGCTCCATGTATCAAAAGCGACAACGTCGCTTTTGATAGGTCCCTACGTTCGGGGGCGCGGGTCCACTGGCGCGCGATCGGCAACGCGCATAGTCGGGGGCATGCCCGCCACCTTCCGACGTTTCCTCCTCGCTTCCGCTGTCCTCACGATGGTCCTGGCTTGCGGCGGTGCGCCCGTCGCCACACCCGTCGCCACACCCGTCGCCGCACCCATCGCCACACCCGTCGCCGCACCGCCGACGGCCACCGCGACCGCGTCCTCCGCCCGTCCGCTCTACTACGACCGCGCCCTCACTTCCGCCGACCTCGACGGCCGCTCGCTTCGTGAGCTGTCGCTCATGCGCAACACCATCTTCGCGCGCGCCGGCAATCCCTTCGTCAAACCCTGGCTCGACCAGTATTTTCGCGCCCAGCCCTGGTACCAGCCCGCCGCCAGGATCGACGTGTCGAAGCTGACAGACATCGACAAAGCCAACGTCACCGCGATCTCCAACAAGGAGAACGGGTTTTCCCGCGCCCAACTGCTCGCGATGCGCGACGCCATCACCGCGCGCGACGCCGCCGGCACCGATGCCAACGACGTTGTGGAGCTGTCGCTGTTGAGCGAGGCGCTCGGCGAGTGGGTGGGGTCCAACACAACGCCGATCTCCCAACGCAACCCGCTGGAGGACCCGTCGGCGCTCGACCAGCAGCTCACGCTCACGCAGATCAACACGATGTCCAGGCGCGATCTACGCCTCCTGCGCAACACCATCTACGCCCGTCACGGCCGCCCCTTCAAGTCCGCCATCCTCCAACAGTACTTCGCCGACAAAGCCTGGTACCAGGTCCACGCCGACTACACCGACGCTGCGCTCTCGGACGTGGACAAGCGCAATATTGCCCTTGTCCAAAGTATGGAAGACCGCCTCGGCGGCCCGCTGACCGAGTGGGACCACGAGCGGGAGGAGGGCTGGTTCCAGGGTGCCTGATAAGGGTCATCCCGCGCCCCGGTGGGGTGCAACCATCAGAACGTCGCAAACTTCGGCCCTTTTCTCAACGGACTGCTCCCGATCGCCTCGAGCAGATCGAGGATCCCGGCCGGATCCGTCGCCAGGCTCGCGGGCGCGCCCCCAAGCCCCGCGCGGACGGGGATGATCTCGGCCGGATGCCCGCTTTCGAGGGAGACGCGCAAGATCACGGCCTCGTCCTTGTCGGTGCAGGTGCAGTCAAAAAGCAGGTTGCCCAGGCCCCAGGCGATGACCGTCTGACCACGTCGCTCGATTGGGCCGATCACGTGGGTGCCGTGCGCGACGACGATGTCGGCGCCGTCGTGCGCGGCCTCGTCCACTGCGGCGACGAGCGCGGCGGTCGGCAGGTAGGACGGGGGGCCGGTCACGTGGAAGGTCTCGACCCGCACCGTCGAGGGGTCGGGGGCGCCGAGCTCGCGGCGGATCTGGCCGACGACGTCGTCCTCGCCGAGATCGTGGGCGTACAGGGCGACCAGGAAGTGGCCGACTTTGACGCGGGCGTGGCCTGCGTCCCCGCCAAAGGGTTCGACGTCCGCGCGTCGCAGCTCCCGGATCGTGCGCGGTTCGGAGCGGTCGCCCCCGTCGTGGGCGTGATTGTTGGCGACGCTGGCGGCGAGCACGCCGTTCGCCGCCAGGAACCGGCCACTTTCGGCGGGATTCGCCAGGTCCACCTTCTCGTCCAGGCCTGCGCCTGTCACGCGCGCGTAGCCCTCGCCGTCCGCGATCGGCCCCTCCAGGTTGACGACGCCAACGGCATGACCGACCATGGCGCGAATGTCCGTCAGCCCGCCACGCGCCGTCGCGCCAACGTGCACGTCCCCGCCGAACCAGATCGCCGCGGGTTCCGGGTCCGCGTGCGTCCAGGCGCCCGTGCACGCAGTTGGCAGAACCGCGCCCGTAACCGTCATCATGGCGAAACCCAGTGGAGCGCCGGCGCCCCACGGCCGTCGCCTCGTCGTCGCCTTCGTCGCCCTTGCGGCCTGTGCCTCGGCAGCGTCGACGCCGGTCCCGACGCTCGCCCCCACCCCGGTCCCGACGGCCGTCCCCGCACCCCTTGCCGCCGCCGATCTCGTCGTCGCCGAGCACCTCATCCCATGGACGCCGGAACGCGAAGCCCTCACGGAGACCTACCTTGGGCTGCACCGTACCACGCCCCTGACCGGCGACTCGGCCGCCGACACGCGCATGACCCCGCAGGTCATCGTCCTGCACTGGACCGGTGGGCCGACGGCCGCCAGCGCGTGGGCGACGTTTGCGCCGGACACGCTGTCGGGACGCCCGGAATTGCTCAAGGGCGGCACGCTCAACGTCGGCGCGCACTACGTCGTCGAGCGCGATGGCCGGATCGAGCGCCTTTTTCCCGAGGACCGGGTTGTGCGGCATTGCATCGGCCTCAACCACGTCGCGATTGGCGTCGAGAACGTTGGCGGGGAGCCGGACCTGCCGCTCACGGATGCGCAGGTCGAGGCCGACGCCGCGTTGATTCGGGACATCGTCCGCCGCCAACCGGTCAAATGGCTCTACGGGCACCTCGAGTCCAGCGCGATCGAGGCGTGCCCGCTCTACGAGGAGAAGGACCCGACCTACCGCAACGCCAAGCCGGACCCCGGCGCGGCGTTCATGGCGAAGGTCCGGGCGAAGGTCGCGGATCTCGGGCTGGCCGGCGGGTAGCGGCGCTGTTGCCCGGTGGGGCGCGGACCGATATCGCCGAACCCGAGGTACCCATGGACGACCCCGTTGAGATCGCCTGCGACCCCGACCGCATGGACCTCGCGGTCATCCACGGCTTTCTCACGGAGAGCTACTGGAGCGCCGGCATCTCCGAGGACGTCGTCCGCAGGGCCGTTGCCAATTCGCTTTGCTTCGGGGTTTTCACCGGGGGTCGGCAGATCGGGTTTGCGCGCGTGGTCACGGACCGCGCGACCTTCGGCTACCTCGCGGACGTGTTCATCCTCCCGGAATTCCGCGGTCGTGGGCTTTCGAAGCGGCTCGTGGCGGTCATCCTCGCTCATCCGGATCTGCAGGGTCTACGCCGGTTGCTGCTGGCGACGCGCGACGCGCACGACCTCTACCGCCTGTTCGGCTTCAAGCCCGTCGCCGTCCCGGGGAACTTCATGGACCGCCACGATCCGGACGTGTACCAGCGCGGCTAGTCGGTCGCGGAGGGTACGCCCTCGTCTTCCGGCTGGTCGTCGTGGAGTCCCGTCGCCTTCCGTTGCCGCAACGCCCGCTTCTCGCGTCGTCGCCTCGGCCAGGTGTACAGGGCTTCGATGGGGCCGCTCACGACATGCGTGACGCCAAGCAGCATCAGCACCGTCGAGATGTTGTACACCGCGCCCACCGCCAGGCAGACGCCGAGCACAAGCACCGTTCCGGCGAGCGTTTTGGGCGAGAGCTTGAAGGTCTTCATGGTCCGGTAGGGGACGCTGGACACCTCCAGGAACGAGACGGCGAGCACCAGAAGGACCGTCAGCACCGGGTTCTGCGGCGCGCCCCACCCCTCCGACGCCTGCCACATCACCACGGCGCCAACCGTCCCGCCGCCGAGCGTGATCGTGAGGCCCTGGCTGTACTTGTGCGCCTTGCCGTCTGTGGTGACGTTGAAGCGCGCCAGGCGGAAAGCCCCGCACAACATCAGCGAGCCGGCGACGAAAAGGCCGAACGGACCGGCGTCCTGCAGCGCCCAGAACCACACGAGGCAGGCGGGGGCGACGCCAAAGCTGATGATGTCGACGAGGGAGTCGAGCTGCACGCCGAAAGCGGAGCCTGTCCCGGTCATTCTCGCGACGCGCCCGTCGAGCATGTCGAACAGGCCGGCGTAGAAGATCATCAGGCCCGCTTTGTAGAAGTAGTTCGCGTCGCCCTGAGCCTGTCCCGCGAGGAGGATGGCGTACAAGCCACAGAAAAGGCTGGCCGAGGTGAACCAGTTGGGCGGGTTGAGGAACTGGCGGACCATCATGGGCGGGCGTCCCCGAGCCCGAGGCGGTGGTGGATCTCCAGCTCGACGCGCGCGGCCTCCGCAGGTGGCACGCGGAGGATCACCGCGTCACCTGTGGCGTGCCAGTCAAACGCGATGCGGGTGGGCGGGGCGGTCGTCGTGTCGACGCCCCCGGCGCAGCACCCGTGGGTGGCGACGAGGATGCGCCCGAGCAGCTCCGGGTCGGCTCCCGCCCGGCTGCCGACGATGGTGACGGTGGCGGCCTCCCGCAGAAAGTCCAGCGGCGCGTGGAGGTTCCGGCGGTCGACGAGCACACCCTCCGGCGAGGCAAACCGGATCGCGGCGCTCGGCAGGTCGGTCAGGTGCCGAAGCTCGCAGGTGGCAAGCTGGGTGTCCGCCGTCACCGCCACGATCCGCGCCGGGACGGCCTCGTCGCTGACGACGGTTCCGCCGACCTCGACCCGGTCCGTCTGGCTCGCCCGCAGCGTCACCCCCTCGCGCTTCGCCCAGAGCACCGCCTCCTCGTAGAGCACCTTGGCGCCGTTCTGCGCGAGCGCCAGCGCCTCGTCGACGGTCAGACGCTCGATCTTCCGCGCGCCTGGGACCGTGCGCGGGTCTGCGGACCAGATCCCGTCGATGTCCGAGCAGATCTCGCATTCATCGGCGTGCAAGGCCGCGGCAAGGACGACGGCGGTGGTGTCGCTCCCACCTCGCCCCAGCGTCGTGACCTCACGCGCGCGGCTGACGCCCTGAAAACCCGCGACGATCGCCACCTCACCGCGGTCGAGCGCCTCGCGCACGCGGTCCGGGCGCACCTCCACCACGCGCGCGTTCGCGTGGTGCTCGTCCGTCACGATACCGCTTTGGCTCCCCGTGAACGATCGGGCTGGAACGCCGAGATCCCCCAGCGCCATGGCGAGCAGCGCCATGCTCACCCGCTCGCCCACGCTGATGAGCATGTCCAGCTCGCGGCGCCCCGGGGTCGCGCTGACCTGCCTCGCCAACGCCAGCAATTCGTTCGTCGTGTTCCCCATCGCGGAGACCACGACGACCACACCCGCCCCCGTTGCCCGCGTGCGTGCGATCCGCGCTGCGACCGCCCGCAGCTTCGTCAGGTCGGCGACCGAGCTTCCCCCATATTTTTGCACGACCAGCCGCGGTGCTCGCGCCGGGTCCGAGCCGCTCGTCGTCGCCCCCGGTGACGTCATCGCAGCTCCAGATCGTCGATCCAGAGCTCGTTCGGGCCGCGGTCTTCGGACAACTTGCCAGTCAGATCCTCGATCCGGAACAGCCTCGCCTGCGCGGACCAGCCGCCCTCTTCGGCCGCCCGAAAATCGGCGACCTTCAACTCCACGCTCGTCCAGTCGTCGGTGGGCACCTGCACCGGCTCCGACTGGGCGCGCGCGCCGGTGCCATCGTCCAACGCCACCCGGACGTAACTGAGCACCTTCGACGCCCGAATTCGGAAGGCGACCGTGCGCAATGCCTCGGGCTGCTTGAGCACCGCCTCGAGCGCGTCTGAAGCGCCCGCCTTCACGTCCGTCGTCCACACCAGCATCCGGCCCTCGCCCGTCGCCCGCAGCGTCGGCGCGCCGTTACGGCTCCAGACGCGGTGCAGCCCGCAGAGATCATCGTCGTCCGAGCTGTCAAAATCGCAGGTTCGCGGAATCGACTTGATGGGCGCGCCGGCCTCCTCGTACCGGGAGAGGATGGCGACCGCGGCGATGCTCTGGGGCGTTGCCTTCTCGGCCTGCTCCCAGGCGATGGCGGCGCCGGGCCCGTCGCCCTGCTCGGCACGCGCTTGACCAAGGAAGTACCAGGCTTGTCCGAGGAGCGGGTCGTTGGGGGAGAGGTCGTCGAGGACGTCCTGACAGTACATCGCGGCGGCAGCGGGGGTGCCGTCGAGGGCCTGCGCGAGGCGCGCATCGTAGAGGGACTCCCAGTTGCGCTCGGAGTCGCCGGCGGCGAGCGCCAGGGCGGGGAGCAGGGCCAGGGCGAGCGCGCCAGCCAGCGGGCCGCGGGGGACCAAGATCAGCTCTCGGTCCCGACGAACTTGTAGCCGATTCCGTGGAAGGTCTCGATGAACTTGGGTTTTCCGGCGTCGTCCCGCAGCTTTTTGCGGACGTTCAGGATGTGCGTGTCCACGGTGCGCGTGGTGACGCCCGCGCTGTACTTCCAGATCGCCGAGAGCAATTCTTCCCGATCAACGACCTTTCCACGGTGCTCAATCAGGTACCGGAGCAGGTCCTGCTCGCGGTTGGAAAGCCGCTCCTCGGCGTCCGGGTGGCGGATCAGGTAGTTGTCGAGGTCCACTTCCGTGGTGCCGTAGCGGTAGATGCTCTTGGCGCCGCCCGCTCGCTTGAGCACGGCCTGGATGCGGGCTTTGAGCTCCAGGAGTGAGAACGGCTTGGTGAGGTAGTCGTCCGCGCCGAGGTCGAACGCCAGCAGCTTGTCCGTCTCCAGCGTCCGCGCCGTCAGGAAGATCAGCGGGCCTGAAAAGCCCTTTTTCCGCAGCTCGGAGAGGATCTGGAAGCCGTCCATGCCGTCCGGGCCTTCCGGGCCTTCGTGGAGCATCACGTCGCAGACGGCAACGTCGATGGCGCGCTGATCCACCACCTCCAACGCGGCTTTACCGCCGCGGGCGTGGTAGACCTCAAACCCTTCCCGGATGAAGAACGCGACGAGGGAGGAGAGCAGGTCTTCCTCGTCTTCGACAAAGAGAATGCGGGGCATCTGGGGCTCCTAGGGGACGACAGAGGCGGGGAGGACGTTGGCGGACGGGGGCGTGAACGAGAGGGGGAAGTGCAGGGTGAACGTTGAGCCGACGCCGGGCGCAGACTCTATCCCGACGTGCCCGCCGTGAGCCTCCATGATGTAGCGCACGATGGTGAGGCCGATGCCAGTGCCCTTTTTGCTGCGTGCCTGGGGGTCGGACGAGCGGTAGTATTGGTCAAACACCTGCTTCTGCTCCGCAGGGGCGATGCCGATGCCCCTGTCGGACACATCCACACAGATCTCGCCGCCACCCTTTTTCCCGCCCGGCTCCTCGGTCCCGGTCACGCGCACGCGAACCCCGATCCACCCGGATTGTTGCCCGTACTTCGCCGCGTTTGAGAGGAGGTTTATCACCACCTGCGAGACGGCGTCGGCGTCGTGCCAGATGACCGGCAGGTCGTCCGGCAACTCAAAATCGATGGTCATTGCCTTCGTTTCCATCGCGACGCGGGCCTGTTCCACACACCGCGCGACGGTCAGTCCAAGGTCCCCGATGCGGAAGCTGTAGCGCTTCTTTCCAAGCTCAATCGCGGAAAAGTCGAGAATGTTGTCGATGAGCCGGGAGAGGCGCTCGGACTCGCGGACGATGATGTCGTAGTGGCGGCTCCGGGCGGCGTCGTCCGTCGCGAGGCCAAGTTGCAGGGCCTCGGCCTTCAGCCGGATCTGGGTGAGGGGCGAGCGAAGTTCATGCGAAACATGGGCGGCGAAGTCGGACTTGTCGCGGGCCGCGTCAAGCTCGCGGCGCACGAGTCGCGTGGACATGACCGTGCCGACCACGATCATGGTCAGGGAGAGGAGGATGATGCCAAAGCCGCGGCGACGCTGGCTTGCTTGCTGCTCGGCAAGGGCGGCGGGATCGCGTGCGCCGACGACCACCGACCACCCCGGAAGCCAGGGCGTGAGCGATGCCCGGGCGAGGGTGTCTGGGGGGACCGGCGCGTCGGGCGCAAGCAACGTTGCGCGCACCACATCGTCCGCCCCGCCGTCTGCCGCGGCCATTGCCCGGTAACGGTCGAGGAGGCGTCGAAGATCCAGCGCGAAAGCGTATTGTTCGCTCTCGGTCCAGGTCATCGCCCAGAGCGCGGAGTCGGTCCGCATGTAGACGAAGTTTCCGGTGTCCGCGCGCAACAATCGCCCCTTGGCCCCGAGGGTGTCGAGCTCCGGCTGCAGCCGCTCCGCCCAGTAGAGCTGGGACGAGCGCTCGTCGACCCGCCCCTGGGCGCGCGCCTTCCAGTCCCCGCTCGGGAGCTCCTCGATGGCCCGACGGGCGACGGCGGCCTCGCCCCCTCGCCCGATCTCCCATGGCGCCGTGAGCAGGCTGTCGGTGAGCGCCTGGAGGTCCTCCTGTCCCCCGGCAGGGTCGCGGCGGAACTTCGTCTGTGCGAGCTGCAGTCGCGCGAGATCGCCGAGGCGAAACCCGTAGAGATCACGGGTTTTCTCCTCGATCTGCTGCTGCCAGATCGCCTCCGCCTCCCGGGTCTGGCCGGCCCGGTCGAGCGCCCGGGCGCGGTTGTAGAGGCAGCGCTCCTTGTCCCGCCGGTTGTGCGTCTGTCGTGCGGCGTTCCCGTACGCGGTGGCGGCCCGGTCCCACTCCCCGGCCTGCTCGGCCTTCTGGGCTTCCTGCCACCCGTCGAACAGCAGGAACGTCTGGTCCTCCCGCGGGTCGATCCCTCCGCCGCCGAGGAACGGCTCGGCGAGGTTGCCGTCGTTGTCGAAGCGGAAGACGACGCGGAGCGCGTCGGAGAGCTCCTTCTGACCGGTGTAGACCGACTGCCCGGAGGTGAGGCGGGTCAACGCGCGGTCCTTGAAGGTCGAGAATTGGGCGTCGAGATCGCCCTTGAAGGCCTCCGCAGCCGTGTCCGCGCGATGGCGGACGTCCGCGGCGGAGGCAAGCTCATCAGCCCGGATGCCGACGATGCCGTAATAGACCAGCATCAAGCCCGGCAAGCCGATGGTGGCGGAGAGGACGACGATGACGGTCAGCACCCCGCGCAGGTGGTACACGTCCTCCATGGCCCGTACGTCGCCCCGCCGCGCCGCGATCAGGCGCTTGAGCAGGGAGAGCGGGCCGAGGTCGCGGGTGGCCATGTGCCGGGTGTATTCCGCGCGCCCAACCCTGAGGCAATCCGGGCGCCTTCGGACTTGTACGGGTAGAATCACCGACGATGTTCGTCTGTCCCCGCACCCGAGGTCCGCTCCAGGGATGGCGTTCTGTGGACGCGGGCATCGTCTACCCGGTCGTCGATGGCGTCCCCGTGCTGGTTCCAGACCCGCGCGGCCTCCTGATGCAGACCTCGGTACGCGGCCTCAGCAGCGCCCAGATGGCGCGCGTGGACGCCCCCGACGCCGTTACCCCGCACCTCCCTTTCGGCCTCCTCGGCGCCCCCGGTTCATTCGGCCAGTGGCTCTCCGCCGTCGGAGACGATGGCCCGGACGCGGCGTGCGCCGGATTCGCGGCCGACTACGCCCCGGACGGCCCCGCCGTGGATGTTGGATGCGGCCTCGCTCCGATGGCGCGGCGCATGGTCGGTCTCGGGCGCGAGGCGTGGGCGTTTGACCTCTCGCTCGACAGCGTGCTCATCGCGAAAGGCGTGCTGTCCGGGGCGCTGCCAGTCGTGCAGATTCCGACGCACCGAAACGGACTGCGTGCGGTCAAGGTGCCGTTTCGCCCGGTCACCGACGTCAACTACGCGGTGGCGGACGCCGCAACGCCGCCCTTCCCGCGCGCATCGTTCGCCTGGGTGCACCTCGGCGATGTGCTCGACAGCACCGGGGATCGCCACCGCGAGGTCCTGTACGGCGCGGCCGATCTGGTGCAGCCTGGCGGCATCCTGACCGTCTCGTCCTCCTTCGGGATGCTCGATCAGCCCGCGGAAGGCCGGCCGCCGCCCGAGGATGCCCTGCTGGACGAGATCGGGGAGATGGGGTTTGAGATCGTCGGCCGGTCGGACCGCGTCCCGCACGTTCGACGGGTCTACGACCGCCGCTTTGAGGTTCGGATGTTCTTCTGCGTCGGGGCCCTTCGGCCCTGATGCCGACGCGGGCGGCTACCCCCGCGCGATCACCCGCCTCAACGCCGCGCCCGTCGCGCTTGCTGATGACGCCGCGACCACCTCGGGCGTGCCGCTGGCGACGATGCGCCCGCCGTCCGGCCCCGCGCCCGGCCCCATGTCGATGACGAAGTCGGCGTGCCGGATCACGTCCACGTGGTGCTCGACGACGATGACCGTGTGCCCCTTCTCCACGAGGTGATCGATCACCGTCACCAACCGGGCGACGTCCGAGAGGTGCAGCCCCGTGGTCGGCTCGTCGAGGACGTAGAGCGTGGGCTGGGCACGATCAGCAAGCCCCAACGCCAGCTTCACGCGCTGTGCCTCACCGCCCGAAAGGTCGGTCGCCGGTTGGCCGAGCCGGACGTAGCCGAGCCCGACCGCTGAGAGCCCCTCCAGCGCGCGCTTGATCGCCTTGTGCTGCGCGAACAGCTCCACGGCGTCGTCCACGCGCATGTCGAGCACGTCCGCGATCGAGAGGCCCTTCCAGCGCGCCTCCAGCGTCTCCGGCGAGAACCGGCGCCCGTGGCAGGTCTCGCACTTCACCCAGACATTCGACAAAAAATGCATCTCGACCTGCTCAGAGCCGTACCCACCGCAAACGGTGCACGCCCCTGCGCCGCCGTTGCTGCTGAAGTGGCTGTGGGTCCAGCCCCGTTCGCGCGCGAGCGGCGTCTGCGCGTAGAGCTTGCGGAGCGGGTCCATGACGCCGACGTAGGTCGCCGCTGACGATCGCGGGCTGCGGCCGATCGGCGACTGGTCGATGACCTGGAGCTGCAGCGGGCCGGTCGCGAGCGACGGCAGGGTGACGTCGACCGGTCGCGCCTCGCCTTGCAGCTTGCCGACCATCAAGTCCAGGATGAGCGTGCTCTTTCCCGAACCGCTCACGCCCGTGACGACCGTCAACGCGCCGGTTGGGATG
The DNA here is from genome assembly GCA_903844155.1 of uncultured Pseudomonadota bacterium. GTDB lineage: Bacteria > Myxococcota_A > UBA796 > UBA796 > SXON01 > CAIUMM01. The sequence goes on from CAIMSU010000162.1 coordinate 90,479, forward strand.
TCCACCCCAACGCCAACGAGCGAGTGGCGTGTGGCCCCGCGGATCTGGATGGGCGGCCCGCCCGTTCTGCGCGTTGCAGGCAGCGGGATGAAGCGCTCGCCCGAGAGCCACGGGCCCGTGACGCTCGTGGGCCCGAGCGCCAGCGGTGGGCCTGCCGCCACCACCTGGCCGCCCCGCTCGCCGGCCTCCGGGCCGAGGTCGATGACGTGGTCCGCGCGCCGGATGGTCTCGGGGTCGTGCTCGACGATGACGAGCGTGTTGTCGAGCGCGCGCAGGCCCTCCAGCGTGTCGAGCAGGCGGTCGGTGTCGCAGGGATGCAGGCCGACAGTTGGCTCGTCGAGGACGTAGATGACGCCGGTCAGGCCGCCGCCAAGCTGCGTTGCGAGGCGGATCCGCTGCGCTTCGCCGCCGGAGACCGTGTTCCCGCCGCGATCGAGGGAGAGGTAGCCCACGCCGACGTCGTCGAGAAAGCCGAGCCGGGCGCGGATCTCGCGGAGCGGCTGGGCGGCGATGAGGGCGGCTTCGGGCGCGAGGGCGAGGTTGTCGAACCAGGCGCGCGCCTCCCGGATCGTCTTCGCGGAGACAGCGTGCAGGCCGAGGGGCGGGGACGAGCCGGGCCCGGAGTCAACGGCGCTGCCGAACGTGACGGCCATGATCTCGGCTTTCAGGCGTCCGCCGAGGCACTTCTTGCAGTGCCAGAGCTGACCCTTGATCTCGATGCGCCCCATGCCGTCGCACGTGGAGCAGGCGCCGAGGTAGTGGTTGAAGCTGAAATGCCGGGGTGTGAGGACGGTTTTATGGATGAGGCCATGGTCGGGGCAGCGGGCGAGCGCCGAGAGCGCGATGGCCGGTTCGGTGGGTCGCTTCCCGCCGGCGCCGCGCGGCTGAAAGCGTGCCTGGTTCGCCCCGTATCGGTAGGCCGTGGTGATTGCCTCGACGACCCGGCTGCGCTCGACGGTCGCCGGGTCCAGCCGGTCGATCACCAGCGTCGAGACCTTCGGCTGGTCGGTCAGCTCGTAGTCGCCCGTTCGGCCGTCGTAGCCCCTTGCGAAGCCGGCTTTTCGCAGGTCCTCGGCAGGGGCTGGCTCGGCGAGGGGGCAGAGCAGCCAGCCGACGCCCGGCGATTGGCTGACGAGGAATTCGGCGGCCTGAACCGGCGGTCGCGCGTGAATCTCGACGCCGCAGGTCGGGCAGTGCGGAACCCCGAGGTTGGCCCACAACAGGCGGAAGTGGTCCTGCAGCTCCGTGATGGTCGCGACCGTGCTGCGTCCGCTCCCGCCCGACGTGCGCTGGTCGATCGCGATGGCCGGCGCGAGCCCGGTGATGCTGTCGATGGGCGCGCGCTCCAGGCGCCCGAGGAACCGGCGCGCGTACGTCGACAGGCTCTCGACATAGCGGCGTTGTCCCTCGGCAAAAATCGTGTCGAACGCGAGGGAGGTCTTTCCAGACCCGGAAGGCCCGGTGATGACCGTCATCTTTCCGCGCGGGATCCGCACATCCACGCTGCGCAGGTTGTGGCAGCGCGCGCCCTTGATGACGAGGTCGTGGCTGGCGGCGTACACCGGCCGGATCCGCGGCTCGTGGAGGAACGACGTCGGCTTTCCACCGAATTCGGGCAACGCGGCGAGTACCCGGCCCGTGGGCGTGTCCGTCTTCGCGATCGCGCGCGGGGGCCCGGCCGCGAGGATCCGCCCGCCTGCAACGCCCCCTTCCGGCCCAACCTCCACAATGTAGTCCGCGATCTTGACCAGATCGCTGTTGTGCTCGATCACCAGCACGGTGTTCCCAGCGTCCACCAGGAGCTGGATCGCGTCGATCAGCACGCGAACATCGGCAAAGTGCAGGCCCGTGGTCGGCTCGTCCAGGAGGTACACGGTGTTGCCGGTCGCGGGGCGTTGCAGCTCGGTCGCCAGCTTGAGGCGCTGCGCCTCGCCGCCTGAGAGCGTCGTCGCGGTCTGGCCGAGCGTGAGGTAGCCGAGGCCGACCTGGTCGAGGGTTGCGAGGACGCGGTGGATCTTCTGGTGGTTCGTCCAGAAGCCCACGGCCTCGTGGATCTGCATCTCCAGCACGTCCGCGATGGACTTGCCCCGGTAGAGGATCTCCAGGGTCTGCGCGTTGAATCGCCGGGTGGCGCAGGTCTCGCACGGGACTTCGACGTCTGCCAGAAAATGCATCGCGATCGTCCGCACGCCCGCGCCTTCGCAGGCATCGCAGCGACCGCCCTTCACGTTGAAGCTGAATTGCCCCTTCTTGTAGCCCCGCGCCTTGCTCTCCGGCAGGTTGGTGTAGAGGTCCCGGATCAGGTCCCAGACCCCCGAATAGGTGCCCGGGTTGGACCGCGGCGTGCGCCCGATGGGCGTCTGCGCGATCTCGATCACCTTGTCCGGCACCTGCGCGCCTTCGGGACCGACGAGCGTCATCGTGCCGCAGTCCGCCGTCGCCCGGCCCTCCAGGTGCGCATGGAGGACGTCAAAGAGCAGGGTGGACTTGCCGGATCCGGACACGCCCGTGAACACTGTGAGGCACCCGAGCGGGATCTCCAGCGCATCGCCCCGCAGGTTGTGGACCTTCGCCCCGACCACCCGCAACACGCCGCGGCCGACCGTTTTGGCGCTGCGAAGCTGCTTCGGCAGTGGGATCACGTCCTCGTCGCGCAGGTGCCGGGCCGTTGGCGAGTCGACGGTCAGGAAGGTGGACGGCGGCCCCGACGCCATCAGCCAGCCGCCCCGAATTCCCGCGCCCGGCCCGATGTCGACGAGGTGATCGGCCATCTCCATCGTCTCGCGGTCGTGCTCGACGATGAGCAGCGTGTTCCCCTGGTCGCGGAGCACGCCCAGCGCGAGGAGCAGGCGGCGATTATCGCGGGGATGGAGGCCGATGCTCGGCTCGTCGAGCACGTACGTCACTCCTTGCAATCCGCTCCCCACGCACGCCGCGAGCCGGATGCGCTGCGCCTCGCCGCCCGAGAGCGTGTTCGCGCGCCGGTCGAGCGTCAGGTAGCCGAGCCCGACCTCGTCCAGAAAACGCATCCGGTCGCTGATCTCCTTGATGATGCCTTCGCCGAGCAGGATCTCCGGGCCGGCGAGCGTGACGGACGAGAAGAAGCGGTTGGCGTCCTGCACGCTCATGCTCGCCGCGTCGTCGATGTGCTTGCCGCGGAACTCGACCGCCAGCGCTACGGCGTTGAGCCTGCGGCCGTCGCAATCGGGGCAGGTCCGGCGCTGCTCGGGCGGGGTGTCGGAGGCTGCTGGGACGGTGAGGCCGCGCATCGCCACGACCTGCCCGATGCCGTTGCAGGTGGGGCAGGCCCCCTGCGGCGCGTTGAACGAGAACAGCCGAGGTTCAAGCTCCGGGATCGAGATGCCGTGCTCGGGACAGGCGCGGTCGACGGCGTGCACCGAGTAGTGTTCCGGACGGGCGCCGACGGCCGGGACCAGCAGCGCGACGACCCCGTCCGCCAGCCTGAGGGCCCGCTCCACCGACTCAACGAGCCGCGCGCGGTCCTGGTGCAGGCAGACAAGCCGGTCGATGACCAGCTCGATCGTATGCTTTTCGTACCGGGCGATCTCGAGCGGCTCCTCGATGCGCTTGATCTCGCCGTCCACGCGCGCGCGAAGCCATCCTGCCTTCTGCCATTGCTCCCATTCTTCGCGGTATTCGCCCTTCCGGTCGCGCACCATCGGCGCGAGGACGAGGATGCGCTCGCCCTCGTGGTCGCGCAGCCAGCGATCCGCCAGTTCCCCAGGGCTCTGGCGGGTGATCGTCCGGTTGCACTTCGGGCAGTGGGGCGTGCCGAGCCGGGCGAAGAGCAGACGCAGGTGGTCGTAGACCTCGGTCACCGTCCCGACCGTCGACCGCGGGTTCCGGTTCACCGTCTTCTGGTCGATGGAGAGCGTTGGCGAGAGGCCCGTGACGCGGTCGACCTTCGGGCGCTCCATCTGCCCGAGGAACTGGCGTGCGTACGGCGACAGCGACTCCATGAACCGCCGCTGGCCCTCCTGGTAGATCGTGTCAAACGCCAAGGACGACTTGCCCGACCCGGAGACACCCGTGATGACGACGAGCGAATCCCGTGGGAGATCGAGCGAAAAGCCGCGGAGGTTGTGCTCGCGGGCGTTCTCGACGTGGAGGGTGTGGCTCGCGCCGGAGGTCGGGGCGGGGTGGTCGGCCATGACGCCGTCGCGGTAACGCGGGCCCGGTCCGCTTGCACATCTGTTCAGTACGTTTTTTCACCCGCGCCCCAACCGCGCTGGCGCCCGCGATTTCCGGTATAGTGCGACGGTCGGGAGCTCCGCATGGCCGGTCAACAGCGTCAGTCTGTCTCCACCTCGGCCCCCGCCGTCGCCCCGGATGTGGGCGACAAGGACGTTGCACCTGCCGTTACGCAGGCGCGCGGGAACGACGCCGCTCAGGCTGGCCTCCCCGGCGGGCAGGGCGACAAGGAGGGCGGTGCCGACGGCGGCGCGGCGCCCGATGCCGGCCTGGCGAACTACGAGTCGGCGCTCGGCGAATTCCTCGGCAGTGAGCTGTACAAGGCCATCGGGCCGCAGCTGTCCTACGAGAAGCTGTCCGGCGTCGCGAAGAAGGGCGTTGACGGCGCGCTGGACGCCATCGCCAAGCAGATCGGCAGCCTGGACAAGGGCACCGTCGACCCCAAAGTCGTCGAGACGCTTGGCGCGTTGCTGAAGGACTCCCTCGATCCGCTCGTCGACGTGTGGCTCGCGAAGAACGGCGCGGGGCTCTCTGCGGGGCTGACGAAGTGGGTGGGCGCGCACCCGCGCACGATCGTCCTCACAGCGCTGCTCGCTGCCGCCGGGGCCATCATAGCCAACGTCGGAATTCCGACGTTGAAGCAGAAGTTCTCGCTCGGGAAGGGGCTCTCGGCAGAGGTCGAGGCCAACCTCGGCAAGATCCGCGCGCTCTCGCTCCAAAGCGTGCGGGCCAAGCTCACTTACGAGAGTGGTCCGCTGCTCGCGGCCGTCTCCGCCGGGCACGACGAGAAGGGCAACACGGCGGAGCTGCACGCCACGCTGGCCGGCCAGGGCAAATCGCTGAAGGCAGACGCCGTCGCGGACAGCAAGGGCCTGACATTCGCCGGCTTGAACGGGGTGATTGACACGGGCATCGGCGAGGTGACGGCCGGTGTCAACGAGAAACGGGGCGAGGGGACGGTCGCCGGCGTGAAGCTCAAGCGGGTGAACGGGAAGACGACCGACACGACGGACTTCGACTACAATGCTTCAACCGGCATCTTCTCCCTCGGCCTCGGCAGCGTCTACGACGACAGCGGCCTGACCGTCGACAAGCAGTCGAAGCTCAATAGCGACGGCACCGGCAGCATCTCCGAGACCGTCGCCAGCCAGCAGACCTCCGGCGGCGTCACGCGCGGCGGCTCCATCGGCGTCTCGCACGAGTCGATCAAGACGCCATTCGGCATGACGCAGACGGACAAGCTCAAGCTCGGCCTGAATTATTCCCGCGAGGACCTCAAGGCGAAGCTCGACGCCGCCTTCGCGAGCGACGGGAACAACGCGGTCTCCGGCTCGGCCAGCAAGATCGACGGAAACCTGACGTACGGGGCGGACTTCAACCTCAAAACCGGCAGCGACAAGCTCTGGGAGGTCGGCGGGTTCTATGGCTTCAAGTCCAAGGACGAGTTCCGAAGCTACATCCTCGATTACCGCTACAAGTCCAACATCGACCAGAGCAAATTCGGCCTGCTCGTCGAGCAGGAATTCAAGGGGACCTACCTGCGCTGGCAGTCGGCGATGACCTGGGGCGGGCAGAACAGCTCGGTGCTCGACACGTCGCTCCAGGCCGCGCGCCCGATCAACGAGAACACCTCGCTCATCGCCGGCGCGCACTACCAGAAGGACTTCGGGACAGGCCAGAACACAATCAACCCGCAGATCGGCGTGCAGTACAAGGGCATTCCGGTGGTCGCGGAGTACAACACGCAGAACCACGGCGTCATGTTGAGCATCACGATCCCGTTCGGGAGGTAGTGCGGGTCGGCGTGATACCATCCTGAAATGGGCGCTTTGTCCCTCCTCCTCATCGCAGTCGCAAAGGCAGCTCCCGCCTACATGGACGCGAGCCAGACGTTGAACGCCGCGAACGTCGGCGATTCGTTCGGTGCCAGCGTTTCGGGCGCGGGGGACGTCGATGGTGACGGGTACGCGGACGTGGTGGTGGGCGCGCCGGGTGCTGACGGCGGGGCGGGCTCCGCGTCCGTGTTCTCGGGGTCCATCGTCGGGATCGCGGCAGTGCCGACGCTGGTCCTCACGGCACCCGCGGGGACTGCGGCGTTCGGCGGTACCGTGGCCGGCGTCGGCGACGTCAACGACGATGGCTACCCCGACGTGGTCGTCGCTGCGTCCGCGGTCGATGGCGGCGAGGGCCAGGTGTACGAGTACCTTGGCCATCCGGGAGGGGTGGAGGTCGACGCCGCCTTGATCCTGGACGGCGAAGCCGCACCGGGCGAATTCGGGGTCACCCTCACGGGCGTCGGCGATGTCGACGGCGACGGCTTCCCGGACGTCGCGGTCGGGGACCCGCTGTTCGACAACCTCAAGGGCAGGGCCTACGTCTACCGGGGCGGTCCGGAAGGCCTGCGGACAGACGGACGCTGGATCCTTTCGGGGGAGAGCGCTGACCAGGGGTTCGGCGACGGACTCGCCGGCGGCGGGGACTACAACGGCGACGGCGTCGACGACCTGGCCGTGGGCGCGACGGTCGATGCGATGGCGGCTGTCACCTATGTCTACTACGGGGGCGTCGGCGTCGCGAACACCTCCGCGGATGCCACGCTCCCGGGCGCGTGGGGGCCGGTGAACGCGAGGGACGTGAACGGGGACGGCTACGATGATCTCGCGACCGCGGGCTACCGGCCCTCGGTGTACGCGGGCGGGACGACCGGACTCGACGCCGAGCCAACCTGGAGCTTCGATGACGCGGCCCGGATTGGGTCCCTCGGGGCCGCCGGAGACGTCGACGGCGATGGCTACGCCGATCTCCTCGCCGGTGTGGTCGTCGAGAGTGCTGGCCCGGGCTGCGTCCGCGAGGATCTCTACCTCGGAACGCCCGTCGGCCCGGCGCCGCTCGCGGAGGCCTCGCTCTGGGGTGGGCGCGGGGCAGGGGACTTCGGGGTGTCGACAGCGCCCGTCGGAGACGCCGGTGGCAGCGCGCTCGTGAGCTTTGTCGTCGGTGCGCCCGACCTCGACGGGGGCGGTCAGGTCTACGTCTACCCGGGTCCCACCGAGGCGGACGCCGACGGGGACGGCTCGCCCGCCTCCCAGGACTGCGACGACGCAGACCCAGCCAATCGGCCCTTCAGCGACGAATACTGCGACGGGAAGGACAACGACTGCGACGGCCAGGTCGACGAGGGCCTCGGCACCGTCGCATACGAGGACTGGGACGGGGACGGATTCGGCGATGCCTCGACCGTGTGTTGCGCGTGTGACGAGGCCCATTCGGCGAGCGTGGGAGGGGACTGCGACGACGACGACGCCAGCGTCTACCCAGGCGCTGTCGAGGTCTGCAATGGTGTCGACGACGACTGCAACGGGGTCGTGGACGACGGCATCACCGCGGCGGAGGTCTGCGACGGCGTCGACAACGACTGCGACGGGCAGGTCGACGAGGGGTTCGCGACGGTCTGGTACGCGGACGCGGATGGCGACGGTCATGGGGACCCGTCGACGGCCGTGCTGGGCTGCGAGCCCGGCCCCGGCTGGGTCCAGGCCGGCGATGACTGCAACGATGCCGATGCAGCCATCCACCCGGGGGCGCACGATTGGTGCTTCGACGGCGTCGACGCGAACTGCGCGGGGCCAGACCCCCGATGCGCGAAGCTGCAACAGACGGGCTGCGGCGGAGGTTGCGCCTCTGGAACGGGCGAATGGCCCACGCTCGCGCTCGCCGGGCTAGCCGCCCTCGTGTTGGCGACGCGGCGCCGCTAGGGGCAGCGCACGTCGGGCAACTGCCTGGCAGTCGGCAGCTTGGCGTTGCACTTTTCGGTGAGGGGGCCGAGGTCCGGGCAGACGGTGCGGTTCTGGCACGCGAGGTACTTGAGCGTGGGCTCGTAGATCACGGCCCCGTAGGGGCTCTCTGCGGCGACCTTGAGCGTGGCGTCGTCGGGCTGCGTGCGAAAGAAGCGTTCGCCGGCGTGCCCGATGCAGTCCGTCGCCATCTTCCCGGTCCACTTCACGCAGCCCGCCGCCTGGTCGAGGAAGTTGCCTTCGGGGCGTTGATCGAGCACATAGAACCCGCAGTCCGGCGCGCCGTCGCAGAAGTTGAGCAGGTCCTCGCGGGTCCCCTCAAACCGCACGGCCTGGGTCGCCGCGCCGGCCACCCACGCCGCGCGACACACCAGGTCGTCCGCGGGAGCGAGCTGGTCGCACCACTTGGCCGCATCCGCCGTCGTCTTCTCGGAGCGGACGCGGCGGCTGATGCAGGTCGCGAAGACCTCGGGGACGGCCGTGTAGGGCTGGCACGGGTGCTGCGGGTCGATCGGCGGCGGAATGCAGGCCGATAACGCCGTGAACGGGCCGATGAGCCAGAGCGCCATCATTGCCGGTGCAGGTGCGGCGAGTTGACCTTCCGCGCGCAGGTCTGCTTCTCGCCCTCGAGCAACGTGTCGCATAGCCGCACGCCCTGCGCGGGATTGACCTTGGGGTTCAGCTTCAGCCAGAGCTCCACCGCGGTCATGCGCACGACGGGGTCCTGCATGGCCGTCACCGCGGCGACCGCGATGGTCGCGTCGTGGGGCGGATCGTCGCGAAATTTCTCGTAGCGGCAGAGGTCACCGAAGGGGTCGGTGATGCAGGGGGAGTCGAGGCCGCAAGCGGGCAGGACGAGGAGCGCGAGGGCGGGCAGGGTGCGGGGCACGGGCTGCTCGTAATCCAGATCGGCCGGTTCGGCGGGGTCCGTCGCTCGCCCCGGTGGCAGCCCACGGCCCGGTGCCTACGTTCGAATCATCCCAGAAACACCCGTCGTCGGCCCCGACGTCGGCTCACCCCATCCCCGCCCCGCAGCCACCCGCTGGGCTAAGAGTGCCCCATGAACTTCGACCGCTTCACCGTCAAGGCCCGCGAGGCCATCTCCGACGCCCAGAACCTCGCTGGAAAGTTCGGTAATCCCGAGATCCGACCTCAGCACCTGCTCGCCGTCCTCCTTACCCAGGAGAAGGGCGTCGTCCCCAACCTCGTCAGCCAGATCGGGGCGGACGTCGCCGGTTTGACGCGCGCGGCGGCCAAGCTGGTGGACGACCTTCCCAAGACGACCGGGAGCACAAAGGCAGGACTCTCCAACACGCTGAACAAGGTCCTTGAAGTTGCGGACAAGGAGGCTCGCAACCTCGGTGATTCGCACATTGCCACCGAACTCTTCCTCGCGGGCCTGTGCGATGCCCCGGACAAGACCCGGGAGCTGCTGAAGGACTACGAGGTGACCCGCGAGCGTGTGATGAACGCGATTAGCGTGCTGCGCAAGGGGCAGTCGGTGCAGGGCGAGAACGCCGAGTCCAACTACGAGAACCTGAAGAAGTACACGAAGGACCTGACGCAGCAGGCCCGAGAGGGAAAGATGGACCCCGTCGTCGGGCGGGATGAGGAGATCCGGCGGACGTTGCAGGTCCTCTCCCGTCGGCAGAAGAACAACCCGGTGCTCATCGGCGATCCGGGCGTTGGAAAGACCGCAATTGTCGAGGGCATCGCCCAGCGGATCGCGGCGGGGGACGTGCCGGAGAGCCTGAAGGACAAGCAGGTGCTCTCGCTCGACATGGCCAGCTTGATCGCCGGTGCCAAGTACAAGGGCGAGTTTGAGGAGCGCTTGAAGGGCGTGTTGAACGAGATCGAGGCGTCCAAGGGCACCGTGATCCTGTTCATCGATGAGCTGCACACCATGGTGAACGCCGGGAAGTCCGAGGGCTCCATGGATGCGGGCAACATGCTCAAGCCGGCGCTCGCGCGTGGGGAGCTGCGCTGCATGGGCGCGACCACGCTCGATGAGTACCGCAAGTACATCGAGAAGGACAAGGCGTTGGAGCGGCGCTTTCAGCCCGTGTTCGTCGCCGAGCCGACCATCGCCGACACCATCCGGATCCTGCGCGGCATCAAGGACAAGTACGAGCAGCACCACGGCATCAAGATCACCGACGACGCCATCATGGCCGCGGCCCACCTCTCGGATCGCTACATCTCCGACAGGCAGCTCCCGGACAAGGCCATCGATCTCGTCGACGAGGCCGCCGCCCGCCTGAAGATGGAAATCGAGAGCCTGCCCCAGCCGATCGACGTGCTCGAACGGCAGGTTCGCGGCCTGCGCGTGGAGCTTGGCGCACTCATCCGGGAGACGGACAAGGCGGCCGTCGAGCGCGCGAACAAGCTGCGGGCGCAGATCAGCGAGCAGGAGGAGGAGGCGACGAAGCTGAAGTCCAAGTGGCAGGCCGAGAAGACGGCGTTGGAGGCGATCACCCAGAACGCCGAGAAGATCGACCAATACAAGCATCAGCTCGAGCGATTCCAGCTTGAAGGCAACTTCGAGGCGGCGGGGCGGCTGAAGTACGGGGAGCTCCCCGCGGCCGAGCGCGCACACGCCAACGCGGTGATCGCCTTGTCCGAGCTGCAAAAAGATGGCGCCGTGCTTCGCGACAAGGTGACGGACGAGGACATCGCGCTCGTCGTGTCCAAATGGACGGGCGTGCCGGTGACCAAGCTGAAGGAGAGCGAGCAGCAGAAGCTCCTGAAGATGGAGGACAACCTGCATAACCGCGTGATTGGCCAACACAAGGCGATCGTCGCGGTGGCCGACGCCGTTCGGCGCTCGCGCGCGGGCCTGCAGGACCCGTCCAAGCCCATCGGAAGCTTCATCTTCCTCGGGCCGACGGGCGTGGGAAAGACGGAATTGGCCAAGGCGCTCGCCGAGTTCCTGTTCGACGACGAGAGCAACATCGTCCGCATCGACATGTCCGAGTACATGGAGAAGCACTCCGTCGCCCGGCTGATCGGCGCGCCCCCCGGTTACATTGGCTACGACGAGGGCGGCCAACTCACCGAGGCCGTGCGCCGTCGCCCCTACAGTGTCGTGTTGTTCGACGAGATCGAAAAGGCCCATCCGGACGTCTTCAACGTGCTCCTTCAGGTCCTCGATGACGGCCGACTCACGGACGCCCGCGGCCGTACCGTCGACTTCAAGAACACCGTGTTGATCATGACGTCCAACGTCGGCTCCCACCTGATCATGCAGCTCGCGAACGACCACGCGAAGATGGAGAAGGAGGTCATGGGGGCGCTGCGACAGTCGTTCAAGCCCGAATTCCTCAACCGCATCGACGACATCATGATCTTCGAGTCCTTGAAGCGCGAGGACATGGATCGGATCCTGGTCGTCCAACTCAAGCGTGTGAGCAAGCTGCTCGCCGACCGGGACCTGAAGCTCGAGTGTACGCCCGCTGCGCTCCACGCCATCGCAGAAGCCGGCTTTGACCCCACGTTTGGCGCGCGACCGCTCAAGCGCGCGATCCAGACCTACCTGCTGAACCCGATGTCCAAGAGCATCGTTGGCGGCGGGTATGTCGCGGGTGACACGGTCAAGGTGGACGTCGTTGCCGACGAGATCAGCTTTGAGCGGGTCCCCGGGCCGGCGCCGGAAAACTGAGGCATCGCCTACACGCGTAGGCGCGGGTCGCGAGCGGCGGCGCTACACTGCCGCCGCTCCGAGGATCCCGATGCCGCGCCCCTGTCTCCGCGTCGCTGTCGGCGTCGCCCTCCTCGCCGCGACCGTCTCGCCGGCCTGCACGCCGCGACCGGTGGTCGATGGTCCCTGGGCGTACGACAGCGGAGCGTCGTCGACGGACTCCGGAACGTCCGGCGATTCAGGCCGCGATTCGGGGCCCGGGCACGACTCGGGTCACGACAGCACCCCTGGCGACACCGGGCCCGGGCCCACGACCGACGTCCGCATCATCGTCGAACCCTCGGACGACGGGTCCGCGCTCATCGCCGCGATCAAAGCGGCTCAGACGTCCGTCCACATGACCATGTACATCCTCTCGGACGACGACATCATCAGCGCGCTGGAGGCTGCACACACAGCAGGCGCCGACGTTCGCGTGGTGCTCGACGCCAAGGAGACGACCTACAACACAACGTCGTACAACGCCCTGAAGGCGAAGGGGATCGGCGTGGTCTGGTCGTCGCCCAGCTACTACTACACACACCAGAAGACGGTGATCATCGATGGTGGCACCGCCTGGATCATGTCGATGAACGCGTCGTATTCGGGCATGACGTCCGACCGGGACTACCTCGCGGTCGACACGGAGCCAGACGACGTGGCAGACGCCGAGCGCGTATTTGCGGCGGACTACGCTGGGTCTGCGCTCACGAGCTACGACGGCGCGCTCGTGCTCTCGCCCGTGAACAGCAAGACCAGGCTGCTCGGGCTGATCGAAGCCGCGACGAGTACGATCGACATCGAGGACGAGGAGTACTCCGATTCGGACGTGACGACGGCGCTGATCGCCCGGGCGCGTGCGGGGGTTGCGGTCCGGCTCGTGCTCTCCGACAGCACGCCGGATAGCTACGAGACCGCTGCGGTCGGCCAACTCGAGGCCGCTGGCGTCTCCGTGGTCGTGACAAGCAGTCCCTACATCCACGCCAAGGCCATCGTCGTCGACAAAGCCACCGCGTACGTTGGCTCCGCGAACCTGACCTACACGTCGCTTGAGAAGAACCGGGAGCTGGGCGTGATCTTCGATGCCACCGCCGGGGTCACAGCAGTCAGTGACACCATCGCGACGGACTTCGGGAACGGCGGCCCGTTCTGAAGGTTTCGGGGTTACGCCGCCGCCGATGCGCGCCTTCGCCCCCCTCGTCGTCGTGGCCGCCTGCACGGGCGCAACGGGCGGCAGCCATCACGCACACACCACCGACTCGGGCCATGCTGCCGAATCGGGCCATGCTGCCGACTCGGGCGACACCGGCACCCCGGCCACCTTCACGCTCTCCGCCCCCGCGAGCATCGCCCTCCCCTACGTCTCCGTCGGTGACGCGCGGCCATCCACGACGTTCGCGGTGCAGAACACGGGAGCGACGGGCTCCACCGGCGCGCTCGCCCCGGGCGCTTCCGGCCCGTTTGACGTCCAGATCGACACCTCGCCCTTTGCCCCGGGGGAGGTCCGCATTGGAACGGTGACCTACACCGGCACGACGGACGCCCCAGTTCTCCAGGTTGGCACGGTCGGATTGGCGGTGGATGGGCAGACGGCCGACATTCCCGTCGCCGCCGTGGTCGGCGACGCCGCCATCCCTGCGGCAACGTGGGCGACCGACGACTGGGGAGCTTGTACCACGGTGTTACTGCCATCGGCGCCATTCCCGTACGGCTCCGCGCCCTACGCGGATTCGTCGGTGATGATCTGCGTCCCCACCGGCTTGTCCGACCGCGGGAACATCGGCATCGTCACGCACTTCCATGGGTGGAATGCGACGATCGACGAGGTCGACAACTACGAGCACCTGCACGCGCAGGCGGCGCTGTCGGGTCGGGATGCGGTGTTCGTGCTTCCGCAGGGCCCCGTGGAGGCCCAGGACGGCGATTTTGGGAAGTTGGACCAGCCAGACGGCCTCTCCAACCTGGCGCGGGACGTCGTCTCGGTGCTCTACCGGGATGGGTACGTCACGCGGCCGGTCGTCGGGCCGGTGGTCCTGACCTCGCACTCAGGCGGCTACAACGCCGTCGCGGACGCGCTGACCGTGGGTGGCCTGCCCATCGCCGCCATCCACCTCTACGACTCGATGTACGGCGACGAGGCGACCTACCTCGCCTACGCGGAGTCAGGCGGAACGCTTCGTTCGAGCTACACATCGGGCGGCGGGACGGACGGGGTGAACGCGGACGCGGCCGCTTCCCTCGCCTCGGCCGGGCTGGATGTCTCGGCCGACTTCTACGAGGATGATCTGCGGCAAAGCCCCGTCAGCATCGGCTTCATCGACTCCTCACACGACGATTGTCTGTCGACGGATCAGAGCTACGCCCGCTGGCTTGCAGCCTCGGGCCTTCCACGCCTCCCCGCCGCCCCGCCGGAGATCCTGTCCACGGTCGACCGGGCCGGCGATGTCTCGATGAACTGGCGGGCAGACGCCGGGTTCTCCGCGGTCGTCCAGGGCTCGGCCGATGGGGTGACATGGACCGATCTCGTCTCGACGACCGACCATGACGCGACCGTCCCGGCGCAGGGGTACCTGCGTGTGGAGGCGGACGTGGCAGGCGCTCGCCCCTCGAACGTCTACGGCGCGACGGGGCAGACCTGGCTGATCGTCGACGGCTTCGACCGGATCTTCGGGGGTAGTTGGAGCAAGCCCACCCATGACTTCCCCGCGCAGATGGGCGCCGCGCTCACCGCCAACGGCGCGACATTCAGCGTGGCGTCACACGAGGCGGTTGCGGAGGGGCGGGTCTCGCTCGGTGACTACACACATGTCCTGTGGCTGCTGGGGGATGAGTCCACCGCCGATCGGACGTTCGACGATCGGGAGAAGTCGGCGATCGAGGGGTACGTTTCGGGTGACGGCAAGCTCGTCGTCTCCGGCAGCGAGGTCGGGTACGCGACCGACGGAAGCTGGCTTTCGAGCACGTTGCACGCGCGCTACGTGAGCGACAGCGCCGGGACGGATGCCGTGGAGGGGTGGACCCTGGGGGTCACCTACCCCGAGGACTACCCCGATGTGCTCGATGGCGACGACGTGATCTGGCAGTACGGCACCGGCGGTGGCGCGGCAGTTGGTTGGAGCCAGCGCGTCGTGGTCGTCGGGTTTGCTTTGGAGACGCCGAGCGCGCCTGACCGCGCGGCGATGGTCGGGGAGCTGATCGCGTATCTTGGGGGTTGACATGGACGAATGCGGCTTGTCCGGTCGAGCCGCCCGCGGAATCGGTTGCGCTCTCGGCAGCCGAGCGCCGGGATCTTCGGCACCATGCCGGCATCCTACTCCCTAGTCAAACAACGCGGCGATCTCGTCCCGACCGAGCGCCGACGCCAGCGCCGCATCGTCCAGCGCTGCTGCGGCGAGCAGGCGCTTGCGAGCTTGTAGCTCCATGATCCGCTCCTCGACGGTGCCTTCGGCGACGATGCGGGTCGCCACGACGGGGCGGGTCTGGCCGATGCGGTGGGCGCGGTCGGTAGCTTGATCCTCGACGGCGGGGTTCCACCACGGATCCATGAGAAAAACGTAGTCCGCAGCAACGAGATTCAGGCCGGTGCCACCGGCCGTCAGCGACAGGAGGAACACCGGCGGCCCGTCCGGGGACTGGAATTCGGCGACGACGGCCGCGCGATCGACCGTGCTGCCGTCCAGGCGGACGTAGCGAATTCCCCGTGCCTCAAGCTCGGGTTCGATGAGGTCCAGCATCGACGTCCACTGGCTGAACACAAGCGCCTTGTGGCCGTCGCCGACCTCGTCGCCGGACCCGTCCCCGATCCCGAGATCGTCCAACTCCTCCATCAGCAAATCGACCTTCGCGCTGCTCTTCGCCGTTCGGCCCGGCAAAAGCCCGCTATGGCAGGCCGCCTGCCGCATCCGCAGCAGCACCTCCAGCACCTGCAGCGTGCGTCCGCCGCCGAGCATCTTCGCGACGTCTGCCCGCGTCAGCGAGCGCACCGACTCGTAGATCGCCCGCTCCTCGGCCGACAACGTGCACCGGACAACGCGGTCGGTGCGCTGCGGGAGATCCTTTGCCACATTGATCTTCAGGCGGCGCAGGACGAACGGGCGCACCCGACGGCGCAGGTCGTCACGCGCCCGCCGGCTGCCGTTGGCGATGGGCGTGCCGAAGCGGTCGCGAAACGCGGTGCGACCGCCGAGCAGCCCGGGTTGGACGCAGTGAAAAAGCGACCACAGCTCGTCCAGACGGTTCTCCACGGGCGTGCCGGTGACCGCAAGCTTCAGCGTGGCCGGCGTGCGACAAGCCGCCTCCGCAGCCTGCGAATCCGGGTTCTTCATCGCCTGCGCCTCGTCCAGGATCAAGGTCGACCATGTGCGCGCCCCGAGCGCCTCCGCGTCCAGGCGCAGGAGCGCCCAGGTCGTGACCGTGAGGTCGGCGGCGGGGTCGAGGGCACGCTTTGGCCCGTGGTAGACGTTGACGGTGAGGGAGGGCGCGAACTTCGCAGCCTCGCTCGCCCAGTTCCGGAGCACGGACGTTGGTGCGACGACCAGGGCGGGGCCGAGCGGCCGCCGGGTGAGCAGCAGCGCGAGGCACTGAATCGTCTTCCCGAGCCCCATGTCGTCGGCGAGCACACCCCCGGAGGTCGTCGCGCCGAGGCTGCCGAGCCAGGCGAGCCAGTCCAGACCGCGCTGCTGGTAGGGCCGCAGGGCGCCGACGAAGCCCGGGTGGAGTGGAGCGGCGGGGACGGCATCAAAGTCGCCTGCGAGGGCCTTGAGGGCCGAGAGCGCGGGCGGGATGGGGAGGGCGAGGGCGTCTGCGGCGTCGAGGAGGACGGCGGCGCGGTCGCGGCGGACGGTGCCGTCGGCGTCGCGCGCGTCGAGGAGCTCGGCGAGGAGCGGGCCATAGCGGTCCAGCCATTCGCGCGGGACGGGCCGGAACCCGCCTTCGAGGAGCGGAACGAGCGAAATGTGGTCCTGCCATGCGGACAGCAGCGCGCTCGGGTCGGCGCCGGCGGTGTCGATGGCGACGGCGAAGCTGCTGCCGTCACCGCTGGCGTTGATGGCGATTGCGGGGTCGCCGGCCGCGCGTTCGATGCGGAACTGCGGTGCTTTGGTGAGGATCATCGACCGTATCTGCGGCTTGAGCCCCTCCACCCACCGCGCCGCCTCTGTGCCGACGCGAGCGGTGCCCGACCCCGGTGCAAGCCGCATCTCGCCGAGCTCAGCCTCCAGCCGGCGTTCCGCGACGAGGTCGCGCGCAGGCAGGTCGCCGGTGAGGCGGACCAGTGTCCCGCGTTGCAGGCGCGCGATCGGCGGATCGCCGTACACGATCCAGGGCGTGACGGCGAGCGCGCAGCCCGCCCCGTAGCTCCCGGACGCCGTGACCTCCCACTCCAGCCGCGGCGGCACCGTCACCACCTTCGGCAGCTTTGCCGAGCGCCGCTCGACCGGCACGAGCTTTTCCAGCCGCGGGAGAAAGCGTGTCAGCAGCTCCTCGGCGTCCGTCGCCCGGTACAGGATGCCGCTGTTGAGGCGGTTTTTCAGCTCGACGTCCAGTCCGCCATCCGTGAACGGGCGCAGGACCGTCCCCATCCGGACCACGCCGTTGCGAAAAGCTTCGTCGATCCCCGGCGCGCGCACGAGGCGGACCTTCCAGCCCCCGTCGTGATCCTCGACCAGCGCTCGCGGAACGACCGGCTCCCCGTCCGCGGTCACCGGGGCGCCGTCGAGCGTGACGTCCAGCCCCTTCAGCGCGGCGAGCACGTTCTGGAGGACGACCCGGGGCACGATGGGCGAGCCCTCGCCCGCCCGCTGCCCGTCGCCGCTGGTCAGCCACTCGCGCGCGACGCGCTGCACCAGCTTGTCGTCGTCCGTCCAGACGGCGTCGGCCGGTGCTCGGGCCGAGAGCCGTAAGCCCTCGGGGCTGCGGGTGAGGCGCCACTGCACCCGGCCTGCCGCTCGCTGGGTGAACCGACCGGCGGCCCGGGCGATGGCGACGGCGCCAAAATGCACGCAGCCGGGGCTCTCGCAGGTGCAGTACCAGTCGGCATCGCCGGGCCACAGCGTGACCTCCCAGGGGGCTGCGCGGGGTGGCACGCGCACAAACCACGTCTCCTCGGTGGCCGTGCGCTTGCCGAGGCTGACGGCGTCGCCGTTGGCGAGGGCTTCTGCGCGCTCCCACTGGCCAGGCGGGACGACGCGGCGGGCTTTTTCAAGCATTCGACGTGGGCGTTCCCGCCTCGACCGTCAGCGGTGGCGTCCGGTGCGACTCGACGAGCAACCAGACGCCCATCACCACGGCATAGCCAAGCAACAACCAGGCGGTTCCGCCGATGAGGTAGACGCGGTGGTCGGGGTAGGTGACCTCGGAGTGGTTCGTGAACAACTCGATGCCCGCGAGCATCGCCAGACCTGCTGTGTGCCGCGTGCGCGACTCCCCAACGTCTGGCTTCACGAGGCCCGCGGCGTGCGCCACCCAGAGCGTCCAACGGGCGATGTAGTAGTAGTAGCTCGCGGTCGTCAGCAGGAAGAACGGGATGAATCCGTAGGCAAACACCTCTTCGTCGCGGCGCTTTCGCAGGCCCCAGCCCATCACCAGCATCACGATGCCCGAGATCGCGTACCGGAGCGGCTTCTGGTGCTCGATGACCTCCTTCTCGGCCGTCGTGATGTTCTTGGGGAGCAGGTCGCCGCGGAACGGCAGAGCGAGCGCCAGCCCGATCCGGCGCGACGACAGGTTCTCCGACTTGTTGTGGTCCTCCATGTTGTCGTAGTGCGTCCGGACGATCTCCGGCCCGAAGTACAGCGTGGCCGCGCCCTGGAACACGGCGATGCCAAGGCAGAAGCCGGCGAGGAGCTTGAGCGCCGGCTGGTGGACCTTTCGCTCCAGCAGCCCGAATACACCCTTCGCCCCCGGCCCGTACAGCCACATCGCCGGGAACATGCGCAGCGTCGTCGACCAGCCGGTCAGGAACCCGCCGAGGATCGGTCGCCCCTTCCGCACGCACGCCATGGCGATCACCAGCAGCGACACGTAGTCGTAGCGGTTGAACGCCCACGTGATCGTCGGCCAGCGCGTGGAATAGCTGACCATCAGGAAAAGCGCGGCCCAGAGCGCGGTGGTCCCGTCCCACGCCCACATCACCGCCCCGATCGCGGCGCCGAGCCACACGAGATCGAGGTAGCCGAGCGTCTTGATGTACTCGACGGGGAGCTGCGCGAAGGGGAGCGACTGCAGCACCCACACCGTCGTGCCGTTGAAGCCGTGGTCCTGGATGAGCTGCTTCCACAGCTCGTCGTTCATGCCCTCCACATCCCGCTGCAGGTACAGAAAATCGTGGGTGAACGCCTTCCAGCGCTCGGGCGTGAACTTCGTGTCCCGGACCTGTCTTCCCTCGTCCAGCGCGACGGAGATCGGCGCCAGGTGGTGACCGTCGTCGTCCTGGTCCATGAACTTGTCGCCCTCATGGAACCTTGGGCCGCCGTTCTCGTGATCTGCGAGGATGCACGCCGGGTAGAGGTCGTAGTAGCCGAGCTCGTCGTAGTATTTCGTGTTCAGGTAGTAGTGGATCAGGTCATAGGTGTCGACCTGCCGAAAAGGCAGTTTGAAGCCGAAACGACAGTAGTCGAGGACGCCAAATGCGAGCAGGAGGACGAGGATGCCGCGGGCGACGCGCGGGTGCAGCAATGTCCAGGCGATCGCGAGCAGGACAGCGCCACCGCAGAGCCAGAACTTCCACGTCTCTGAGAGGCTGCGGGAGATGTCCATCGTTACTTTCCGGCCAGCGCGGCGGTGTCGATCGAGGGGGCGGTGGCCGAGAGGTGACCCGCGCGGGCGACGAGCGCCCCGGCCGGAATCGACAAACGTAGCGCTGCCACCCAGCCGTACCCGCCGCCGAAGAGGAGGAGGAAGGGGACCGTGGCACAATGTGACGACGCGACCGCCCAGGCCGCCACGCCGAGGTTCAACGCCGCGAGCACCGCCTCCACGGGCAGACGGGACACGGGGAGCGCGTAGCTGCCGATGCCGCCGCCGTTCTTGGGGGTTCGCACGAATTCGCCTCGCCCGCCGAAGAGCCCCTCAAACGTCGCGGCGGCTTGCGAGGGGCCGATGCCGATGCCGAGCGCCAGGACGCGCGGGAGGTCGCGCCACCGGGCCCCGCCCGCCCGGTAGAAGCCGGCGTTGGTGAGCAGCGAAAACCCGACGAGCGGCAGGTCCAGCGCCAGGTGTCCCAGCGACGCCGACCCGCGCAGGGCCACGACCAGCGGCAGCAACACGCCGACAAGCACGCAAAGCGGCCAGGCGAGGTTCCCTGTCAGGTGCGCGGTCGCCTCGGCCTTCACGCGCAGGGGGATGGGCGCCCGCCAGATTCGTGGCAGCAGCTTCTTCGCGGTCTGGATGCTGCCCCGGGCCCATCGGCGTTGCTGGGCGAGGAACGCGGCGATCGTGTCGGGGACCTCCGCAGGCACCGCGCCGTCCGAAAGGTAGAGGAAGCGCTCGCCTGCCAACAGCGCCCGGTAGGACAAGTCGAGGTCCTCCGTCAACGTGTCGTGCTGCCAGCCGCCGGATCGGATGATCGCCTCGCGCTGCCAGACGCCCGCAGTGCCATTGAAGTTGAACCATGCGCCCATCGCTTGCCGGGCGGGCTGTTCCACGACAAAGTGCCCGTCGAGCAACGCCGCCTGGCTGCGGGTGAGCGCGTTCGCATCGCGATTGAGGTGGGCCCAGGCGACCTGCACCATGCTGTACCCGGCGAGGAGGTGGGGGACGGTGCGTTCGAGAAAGTCGGGTGGTGGGACAAAGTCCGCGTCGAAGATGGCGATGAGCTCGCCCTGCGCCTGGCCAAGTCCGGCGGCCAGCGCCCCAGCCTTGTAGCCGACCCGACCGCTTCGGCGCACGACCTCGGCAGTGATCCCGCGCTCCCGGGCGCGGCGGATCGCGGGGCTGGCCGCGCGGCCAGTGTCGTCCGTCGAGTCGTCGAGGAGCTGGATTTCAAGCCGGTCGGCTGGCCAGCGCAGCGCGGCGACGCTGTCCACGAGCCGCTCCACGACGTCGCGCTCGTTGTAGACGGGGAGCTGCACCGTGACGAACGGGTAGCGCGTGAGCGGCGGGCTGACGGGGTCGGCGAGCCGCCGCCGGAATGCCCAGCCGAGCACGAGGCGGTGCGCTCCGTGGACGGCCAATAGGGCGACCACGACGAGATAGCAGCGGTAGACCACCTCGGTCATGCGGCCTGCCCCTTCACATGTTCAGCCCCTCCCCGCCACCCGTCGGCGTCCTGCCGGGTGAGCTGCCGCCGGGAACGGCGGATCTGCTGCGCTTGGTGCTGTACTTCGACGTGTTTCGGCACCCGGTACGCCCGCAGGAGGCGGCCTGGATGTGCGGGGGGTCGGTCGACGATCGCGTTCGGGCGGCGGTGGACGCGGGTCTCCTCCAGGAATCGCAAGGCTTTCTCGTGCGACCGGGGCGGCTCGCTACGATCCAGCGGCGCCGGGAGCGGACCGCCCACGCCGAGCGGCTGTGGCCTGCAGCGATGCGGGCCGCACGGGTCCTGGCGCGGCTTCCCTTTGTCCACGGCGTGTTCCTGACCGGCGGCCTGTCGAAGCAGAGCTCCGAGCCCGGCGGGGACGCCGACTTTCTGCTGCTGGTCGAGCCGGGCTGTGTCTGGACGACGAAGACGGGCCTGCAGGTGGTCCGACGCGTGCTCCCCGAGGCCGTTCGCCGGCTGTTCTGCACCAACTACCTGCTTTCGACGGACGCGTTGGTGCTGGACGACCAGGACGTCTACACGGGCTTTGAACTGGCGACGGCCATCCCGTTGGCGGGCGCGTCGGCGTGCACCGCGTTTCTCGCCGCGAACGGGTGGTCCCGACGCTGGATCCCGGGGCTGGACTGGGCGGTCGAGCGGGCGAAGGGCATTCCGCCGGGGCCTCGCGCGCCCTCGGCCCTCGCGGTGGCGGCGCGCACGATGGACCAGCGGCTCCAGGGTCGTTGGGACCGGCTCTGGGACGAAAAATACCGGTGGCTCCCGGAGGATGTCCGCGCCCGCCGGTTCAAGCGTTCCAGCGCGCGCGCGACCAACCACCTCCACGACTTTCGTGGCTTCGTGGTTGCCGAGTACCGCTCCCGTTGCCTGGAATTGGGCGTTGATCCCCTGCAGGAAGCGCTGTGAGGATCGCGATGGTGGGGCTTCGTGCGCCATGGGGCGTGGAGGGGGGCGTGGAAGCAGCGGTCGCCGCGCTGGCACCCCGCCTGGTCGCCGCCGGTCATGAGGTCACCGTCTACTGCCGGACCCGCTACAACCCGCATGGCAGCAGCGTTCGCGAGGGTGTGCGGCTGCGCGATGTGGAGACCGTGTACGGGCGTTCGAGTGAGGCGTTCGTCCACACGCTGCTCTGCGCGCCGCGCGCGTCGTTGCGCCACGACGTCGTCCACCTGCACGCGTGCGGTCCAGCCCTGTTCTCGCCGATCCCCCGCCTTCTTGGCCGTAGAGTGGTCGTGACCCTCCATGGGGAGGACTGGCAGCGGGCAAAGTGGGGGGCGACGGCGCGCACGGTGCTGCGTGCGGGGGCGGAGGTCGGTGGGCGGTCAGCGCACGGCCTCATCGCCGTGTCCGCGGGACTCGCGGCGTGGGCCGGACGTTTTGGCCGGCGGGTGGCCCACATTCCCAACGGCGTCGCCCCGCACCAGCCGCAGGCCTGGGACGCCACCGTCTTCCCGATGCTCCAACCGGGTCGCTACCACCTTTTCCTTGGCCGCCTCGTCCCCGAAAAAGGCCTCGATCTGCTCGTCGCCGCCGCGCGTTCGCACCATGGCGATCCCATCGTCATCACGGGTGGCGCGTCCCATACAGACGCCTGGGTCTCGCGCCTTCGGGGGAGCGCGCCGCCGAACGTGATCTTCACGGGGACCCGGTTTGACCTCGAAAAGCGGATGCTGCTCACGCACGCCCGCTCGTTCCTGCTGCCAAGCCGGACGGAGGGCATGCCGGTCGCGTTGCTGGAGGGGATGGCCGCGGGGCTCCCGGCGCTGACCAGCGGCATCGCGCCGGTCCGGGAAGCGCTTGGCGACACGGGGACGATCGTCGAGGAGGACCCGCAAGCGTGGGCGCGGGCTCTGGCGGCCGTCGAGGGGCTCTCGGCGGGCGAGTGGGGTCGGCGCGGCGATGCGTGTCGCGCGCGGGTGCTGACGTCGTTCGGATGGGAGCGGGCGGTCAACGCCCACGATGCGCTGTACCGCGCGCTGTTGCCGTAACTACCCGACGCTCGCGGCCACCCCGTCCTTGTGGTCCGGGTACTTCCAGACAAAACCAAGCTGTTTTTCGAGCGCGTCCGTCCGCAGCCGCAGCGACGACGTGTAGATCTTGAGGTTGTCCGAGGTGAACCGGGGCTTCCAGCCGAAGATCGTGGCGAGGCGCTCGTTGTCCTTCGCGGCGCGAAACTGGAAGACGCTCGGGATCCAGGTCGACCAGAACCGCATCGGCTTCCCGCCCGCGCGCTCAAAGACCGCCTTGTAGAATTCGCGCAGGAGCGGCGTGCTTTTTCCCGCGATGTGCACGACGGTGCCGCCCGCCTTGAACTCGGCCTTTTCGGCGATCAGCACCAGCGCCGCAACGCAGTCGTCGATGTGGACGAGGGGGACGAGGTTCTTGCCCTCGCCGGGGAGCCAGGCTCGGCCTGCTTTCATGCGGTCGTCCGCCGTGAACCGGATGCCGCGGCCGTACACGGCGGCGATTCGAGCGACCACCAGGGGCACGCCGAGCGCGGCGAGCGCGGCCTCGGCCGCAACCTTGGACTTGCCGTACTCCGTCTGCGGGTTGGACGGAAAGTCCTCGGGCACCCAGAGCCCGCTTCGATCGCCGTAGATGGCCGCGGAGCTGGCATACACCACGCGCGTGCGGCGCCCGGCCGTGCGCAGGACGTCCGCGAGCAGCTCGGTGGCCTGCCGGTTGATGACGTCGGCCGTCTCGCGCCCCTTTCCGCGCATGCCTCCGGCGAGGTGAAAGACCACGTCCGCGCCGGCAATGCCGCGCTCCAGTGCCGCCCGATCGCTCATCGACCCGGCGATGATCTCGGCACCTGCAGAGCGGACCGCCTCCTCCTTCTCGGCGCTACGAACGAGCGCGCGCACCGCCCATCCGCGCCCCGCAAGCTCGCGCACCAGCGGGAGGCCGATCTGGCCGGAGGCGCCTGTCACAAATGCCAGCATCAATACTCCCTAATCTTCGTCGTCGCCCGGCAGGAAGGGGTCCATCCGCAGGCGCACGCCCGTCGCCACGGAGGCCCGAACGTCGGTCAGCGAGACCTTCCGCGTGGGGAAGAGCGCCTTGCGGATCTTCGCGCCGAGCAGGGTGGCGCCGTCGAGGTTCGCGTAGTCGAGGTCCGCCTCTTCGAGATTTGCCCCGTCAAAACACACTTCCCGCAGGTTCGCCCCGAAGAAGCTGGCGCCGGTGAGCTCCGCCCCCTTGAAGCTGGAGCGGGAGACGTTGGCCTCCGCGAACTTGGCTTGCGCGAGGTTGAGCCCGTCGAACACCAGCCCGGACACGTCCGCCCCGCGCAGGTCGGCGTCCTCAAAGCTGTCCCGCCGCCGGATCATCTCCATGACCTGCTTGCGCGGGAGGGCCGCATCGCCGAACTCCTCGGGGTCGTGGGGCTCGGTCGGAGGGATGGACTTCTTTCGGCTCATGCGGGTGGGCGCTGTTTAGCCGGTTGGCGTGGCGGGGCGCAGATCAATTTGACTCCGTTCCGAGAACCAGGAGCGCAGCACGGCCTCGGCCGGCCGGCGGGCGGGCAGGAACGCGTCGGCGAGGTCGTCATCGTCGGCGTTCAAGTCGGTGAACCACTTCCACCAGTAGACCCCCTGGAACCACGGGCGGGCGGTCGCTGCCCTGAGGAGCGCCTCGTAGGCCCGGGCTTGGAGGCCCGGGTCGGCGGCCCCCTCGACCGAGGTGTCCCAGGGACGTTCGGTCGCACCGGCCACGGCGCGGTACCCGGCCTCGCAAAAGATGACCGGGCGACCGAGCCCTTGGAGACGGTCGAGGTGCGGGGCCCACGACGCGGCCAGCGCATCGACGGTGCCGCCGACGAGCGGGAAGTAGGCGTTGACGCCGACGGCATCGAACGCCGCCCAGTCGGTGAATGTCTCGCATTCCTCGTACCAGTTCGCCGCGTACAGGATCTGCCCGGGGTACACGCGCCTGCAGGCATCTGCCACCTTCGCCCAGGCGCCTGGGTTCTTCCGTGTCGCGGTCGCGAATTCAAGGCCTACGCACAGGCTCGTCGCCCCGCCGGCGGCCGCGACCGTCGCGTAGTGGACGACGTAGTCGGTGTACGAGGCGAACCACGCGGGCCAGTCGGCGACGTCGATGTCGCCGTTCCCCTTGCCGCTGCCGAACGCCATGCTCCACAGGTGCGGCTTCATCATCACGCGCACACCTCGGCCCGCAGCATGTCGGCATTGCAGAAGGATGTCGTCGTCCGTCATCGTGGGGTCCCCGCCCCAGCGGATGGAGGTGGAGTCGAGCGTTGGCGTGTAGGCAAATGGGTTCAGCGCGAGATCGGTGATGCCGATGCCGACGAGGCGATCAAGCTCTGCCAGGGCGCGCGGGCTGCCGTAGCCGTGACCCCGGGCGTGGATGTGGGCGAAGTTCATCCCCCGTCGAAAATTCGCCGTCAACGCCCGCGGCTCCGATTTCCATTCCGGGCCGGGAGGCAACGGCAGGGCGTTCGCGCCACATGCCGCCGCCAACGTGGCAGCCGAGCTACCGAGAAAGTCGCGGCGTCGCACGCTATTTCCCCGCGGGGACCGGCAGGCGCGCGGCGAGATCCCGGTGGATCCGGGCGACCAGACCGGGGCCCTCGTAGATGAGCGCGGTGTAGAGCTGGGTCGCAGCGCAGCCCATCGCGAGCAGCTCGGCGACGTCGTCCGCGCAGGCGACACCGCCGACGCCGATAACCGGGATGCGGCCGCCCGTGGCCTGGAGCGCCACCCGGATTTTCGCGCGCGCCAACGCTCGCAACGGCGCGCCCGACAGTCCACCGTACTGCTCGGCCCGCGCCGTGTCGCCGGGTCGTGACAGGGTCGTGTTGGTCGCGATGATGCCGGCGCAGCCGCTCTCAATGGCAACCCCGACGGCCTCGGCGAGCGCATCGTCCTCCAGGTCCGGGGCGAGCTTCAGGAACACGGGCGTTCGGCCGGCTTCGGGCACGGCGGCGGCGAGCAGGCGTTGCAGGGGCTCTTTTTCTTGCAGCGCCCGCAGGCCCGGCGTGTTCGGGCTGGACACGTTGACGACGAAATAGTCGGCCCGATCCTTGAGCGCTTTCAGGCTGTTCAGGTAGTCGGCGACGGCGTTGTCGTTTTCAACCAGCTTGGACTTGCCGAGGTTGGCGCCGACGGGGACCTTCGGCCAGCGGCCGGAGTCCCGAAGGCGCTGCAGGGTGGCTGCGAGCGCGATGGCGCCGTTGTTGTTGAAGCCCATCCGGTTGACCAGCGCGTGCTGCTCCTTCAGGCGGAACAACCGGGGCCGCGGGTTGCCCTTTTGCGCGAGCCCGGTGACCGTGCCGACCTCCACGGCGCCGAAGCCCAGCGCTTCCCAGGTGCGGATGCCGACGCCGTCCTTGTCCAGCCCCGCGGCCAGGGCCACCGGGCCCGCGAACGTCAACGGCCCGACGGCGCAGGCGAGCCGCGGATCGGGAGTCAAGTTCGCGAGGCGGGCGAGCATTCCGGCGACCGGGAGCGTCCCGAGCACGAGCTCATGGGCCTCTTCGGGGTCGAGCCGGAAGAGCAGGGGTCGCACCACCCGGTACAGGAAGTCCAGCACGCTCACCCCGCTTATCGAAAAATGACGAAGGCGGCCCGTCACCGGACCGCCTCCGCGAGGTGGTGCGCGAAGCGGGACTTGAACCCGCACGGGAGTTACCCCACTAGCACCTCAAACTAGCGCGTCTACCATTCCGCCACCCGCGCAGCGCTGGCCTGCTAAACCACGCGCGGGCGGTCGTCAAGCCGGCTGTCGCGTGTACGATGTGAACGTGCTGCCGGTCCTGCCGCTTCTGTCCTACCTGCTCGGTTGCACCGCCGCGCACGGGTCGGCCGAGAGCGGTCCTGGGGACTCCGGGGGCGACTCGCGTGGCGATTCTCAGGTCGATTCCGGCGTTTCTTCGGACAGTGGATTCCGGGTCACCCGCCCCGCCCGGTCCCGCCCTGACGTCCACCCGTCCGGCGCGCTCGCGGTGACGAACGGCACGGACGCCGACCTGTACCGCGTCTGGCTCTACGACCCCGTGAGCGGCTTGTCGTCCTTCAAGGCCAAGGACTCCGGCTCCGGCCCGCAGCCGCTGATCCCGGTCGGCGAGGTGTTGACCTGGGCGGGTCTGCACATCGGGCCCTGGCGCGCCGCCGTAACGACCGTCGATGGGCGCTGTGCTTCGGAGAACCTTACGATCTCCGCGGGCGTCGTGACCGCGTGGACGGTCACCACGCTCCCCGGCACCTTCAGCGACGCCAGCCAGACCTGCATCGTGCCGTGAGGGCGCTCAGGAAAAACAGGAGGAAGGAGGCGGAGAGCGTCCCCGCCTGAGGCGCGCCGGTCGACGCGCACCCGCATCGCCGAACGCCCGTCAGCACGGCCCCGTCGGCGCTCCCCTCGACCCCGTCCAGACAGACGGCGTCCTCCGCACCCGCCTCGTCGGGCGACCCGGTCAGCGAAACGTCGTGCCAGGCGTCGGTGAGCGTGCCGGATTCGAGCAGGAGCGAGCCCTGTTTCTTCACTTTTTCGCCGAAGCTGCCGATCGCGGTGCCGTCGACAGTCACGCTCACGTCGCCGGACCCGTCGCTCCGCCCCCAGACCCGCACGACCGTTCCGCGCACGCTCCCCGTCACGGTCGCCCCCGCCGGGAGTGGCGTGCAGGTGCCGATCGCAGCGTCGCTGTCGCTGCGGGCGCGGGTGCCGTCGACGGTCAGGAAGCCGCTGTGGTCGTCGAGGCGCTCGTAGCGGCCGAAGCGCGCGAGGGTGTCGCCGGAGAGGAGCCAGGCGCCATCGTACGTACCGAGGACGAGGTCGGGGTGCGCGGCAAAATCGGGCCGCGCGGCCAGCTCGGAGACAGCCGCGGTGAGCTGGACACCGACGTCGGTGAACGAAGCGGCCTGGTCGACGCTTTTGAGCAGACGTCCGCTCCGTGTCGCGGCAAACACGGTGTCGTCGTCGGTGGTGGTCACGGCGACGACGGGGTCTGCCGAGCCGTCGTAGACGAGCGTGGGGACGCAGTTGTCGACGGTGTAGACGCCCTCGTCGACGGTCGCGACGATGAGACGGCCGCTGGACAGCTCGGCGACGCCCTTGACCGTGCTCGCGCCTGCGTACACGGTGGTCCAGGTCCCACCGTCGTCCGTCGAGCACGCCACATTCCCGGCCGCGATCGCGCAGATGCGCGTGGGGGTGCGAGTGAACGCGCCGACCGTCTCGGTCAGGCCCAGGCCTGCGACGGGCGCCCAGCTCACGCCCCCGTCTGGGCTGCGGGCGGCAGTGCCAGTCACGCCGAAAACGTTGGTTGGATCGGGGTCGCCGGAGAGCCAGAGCTCCCCGCCCGTACCCGCCGCGAGCCCGTGGAGCGCCGAGAACGGGGTCGTCGGCTGCGTCCAGGTCGTCGCACCATCGTCGCTGCGCCAGAGCAGGTGGTCGGCGATCGCGTAGGCGGTGTGCGGATCGTCGGGGGCGATGGCGAGCGGACCCTGGATGTTCGCCTCAGTGAGGCCGAGGCCCGGCGCGTCCCAGGTCGCCCCGCCATCGTCCGTCCGCTCGACGCCTGCGGAGTAGCCTCCGAGCAGCACCACGCCGTCCTTTTCGACGTTCGGGGAGATCGCGACTGCGCGGATGTAGTCGGGCGGGAGCACGACGACCTTTTTCCAGGTTGCGCCACCGTCCTCGCTCGCGGAAAAACCGTCCCAGCCGGCCTGGATGAGGAGCTCGCCAGCGATGGCGAGCTCGGTGGTGGCGGCAGCGTCGCTCTGGGCGCTGCCGTTGTTCGTGAAGTCGGTGTCCATCGGGGCGGCGACGGAGGTCCAGGTCGCGCAGTCGTCCGAGGAGACGGCGGGGCCACGGCTCGCCGCGCTGGCGAGGAGCCGGAGATCATCGCTTGCAAGCGCGACGATCGCGGGGTGATCGTCGCCGGCCTCGGGCGTCGGGCCGCACGGGGCCCAGGTCGTGCCGTCCCAGCGCGAGACGGCGCCGGATCCCATGCCCGCGTAGATCGTGGAGGACGTTGCGAGCGAGGCGGTGACGGGCTCGGCGAGGGCGGGGAGGGCGACGAGGTCCGCGCCCGCGACCGTCCAGACTGCGCCGTCGACGTCGACGGCGGTGTAGCCGCCGGGGCCCCCCGAGGGGTTCGAGAACGCTGTGCCCGTCGCCATCGTCGCCAGTTCGCCGGGCTGGCCGAGGGCGACGCCGTCGTCCATCGTGATGAGGATGCCGTCACCCGCCGCGAGCCCCGTGCCGACCGCTGGAAGATCAGCGTTGGACCACGTCGCCCCGTCGTCCTCGGACCACCAGTAGTGTGTGTCTGAAAGCAGGACGAGCGTGCCGTCGTCGGTCCGGGCAGCGTCGATGAGCAAGTCGGCGTTTGGCGGGCCGGAGACGGCGCTCCAGTTGTCACCGGCGTCGGTGCTCTCCAGGATCAACGTGCTCGATCCGGTCGCGTGGATCAGCACCCAGGGGTGGGCGTTGGCGAGCCCGGCGTCGACCGCACCCGCGAGCATGTCGTTGTGCGGGACGTGCGCTTCTGCAGTCGCGGCCACCAGGTACAGCAGCGCGACGGGCGCGCCGCTGGCCCATCGCCGGGTCAAAAAGCTTGCCCCCAACCAACAACGATGCCGGCGCTGACGGTGCCGTCGGGGTTTGGCACGAACCCGACGTCGATGCGCGTGACGTTGAGGTCCGACGGCGGGAGCACCAGCCGCACCCCTCCGCCGACCGAGACATGCGCGTCGCTCAACGAGGGCGCCCAGCCCGCGCCAGGCAGCCCGCCGACGTAGGCGCTGTCGACGAAAAGCGCCCCCTGGAGTGCGCCGAAGAGGTGCTGACGGTACTCAAGCTGTGCCGCGGCCAGCAGCGGGCCCCGCCAACGCCCTGCCGGTGCCCCTCGCAGCAGGTTGGACCCGCCCGCCGACGGCAGCCGGTAGAACGGCCCGTCCGTCGACGTCTCCTCCAGCAATCGCCCGACGACACGCCCGCCGGTCGCCGCGATCGGCAGGTTCTTCCGGACGTCCACGCTGCCCATCGCGAACAGTGGCGCCCCGGCCATCCCGTCGACGTCGCCCGCCACCGAGACCCGCGCGGGCCCGGACCACGTGACGGCCGCCCAGGGCCCGCCCGCGAGGCCGCCGTCCCTGTCGAGCGCGGGCATCGGCGCCACCACCTCCGCCCGGTCCCACCGCACCTCGCCGCCGCCCTCGACCACCAACGGCCCATGCGTCGACGCAATCCCGCTGGCCGCCTGCGCCGTCTGCCAGTTGTAGCTGGTCTCCGCCGCATCCGGCCCTCGCCCCGCGCCCCAGACGTCGCCGCGCAGGTTCCCCCCGAGCGCTCGCCCGATCAGCGATCGCGTCGACGCCCGCTGGATGAAGCTGCCGGCGACCTCAAATCCGCCGAGCGAGTCGACGTCGCCGTCCAGGCTCAGCCGGTGGCCTTCAAATCCCAGGTCCGGGTCGACAAAATGGAGCCCGAAGCCGACACCCGACCCCGGCACGATGCTGATGCCGTAGCCGAGCACCCAGGTTCCGGGCCACGGGTTTGGCGAGGCGGCTCCCTTCGCTGAGTGTAGATGGGCCTTCGCGGCGGCGATTCGCGTGTCGGCAGGCGCCCAGCCGGCCAGCGGTGTGAGATCCTTCTGCACCTGCGCCGGGTGCGCACCCGCGATCCCCGGCATCCAAAGGTCATAGTCCGCCTGCGCGATGCGACACCAGTCCGCCCCCGGCCCGGCGGGACCGGAGAGCACGCGGTCACACCGCGCGACCGCGGCGTCCAGCGGGCCCTCCAGCCAAAGTGGGCCGAGATTGCCGGAGATCGGCAGGAGTCGCACCCGGAGCATGACCGTCAACGCGTCCGCTGGCAGGCCGTCGGTGCCCTCCGTCTCGGTGCCTGCGAGCAGCGCACGCCAGATCCGCACGGCCGTCAGCCGATCGCCGGAGGCCCACTTCGCATCGGCGTCGTCGAGCTGGGCCATCGCGGGCGGGTACGGGGGCGCAGCGGGCGTGCTGTCCACGGGGATGGCCAGTGGGAGGTCGACGGGGGCGGTCTCTGCCTGCGGCGCCGGCTCGACCGGGGGGGCCGGATCCATCAGCTTCGCCGACCCCAATGGCTGAGCGTGCCCCGCAGCAGCGCACCGGCGACCAGCAGCGGCGTGACCGGCGAGGGCGCCTTGAGGTCACCGGCCAGGTACAAACGGAGCGCTTCGCCGCGTCGGATCTTGCCCGAGCTGGTACGCGGAAGGGTGCCGGGGCCGAGGAGGATGACCTCGTCGGGCGCAAGCTGGGTCGCGGCGAGGATCGCGTCCGAGCAGCGCTTTTCGAGCCCCGGGGCGCGTGTCTCCACGAACACGATGAGGCGCTCCGTGTCGCCGCCTTCGGCCAGGTAGCTGACAGCGGCCGCGCACCCGGTCCGGACGCCGTCGACGCTGTCCACGGCCTGCTCAACCTCGTGCGGGGCGTAGTTGCGGCCACGCAGGATCAGCACGTCGCGCGATCGCCCGGTGATGTACAGCTCGCCGGCGTGGAGAAAGCCAAGGTCGCCGGTGTCCAGCCAGCCGTCCACGATCGCGGCGGCGGTGCGCTCGGGCTGGTGAAAATACCCGGCCATGACCGAGCCGCCCTTCACCCGCACCCGGCCGATCACGTCGGTAGGCACGTCCAGCTCCAGCCCCACAAGGGGCTTGCCAACGCTGACCAGCTCCACCCCGTCGGTTTCAACGGGGAGCGCGGCGCCCCGACCGAGCGCCTCGCGGTCAAATCTGGCGGTGTGAAAGCGGGTCCGCGGGGCGGAGAATGTGACCGCAAGGCTCGCCTCAGCGAGCCCGTACACGGGCGTGAGGGCCTCGGGACGCAGGCCCCATCGGGCAAAGCGCTCGACAAAGCGGTTCAGCGTCGCCGGGCTCACCGGCTCGGCGCCGTTCAGGGCCAGGCGCCAGCCGGAGAGGTCCACGCCCTCCATCTCCTCGTCCTTGACGCGATCGACGCACAATGCGTACGCGAAATTGGGCGCGGGGGACACGACGGCGCCGGTCCGGCCTAGCGCGCGCAACCAGATCGCCGGCCGTGCGATGAAGAGCTCCGGTGGGATCAACGTGAGCGTTCCAGGCTGGACCAACGCCGGAAACACGCAGCCGATCAGCCCCATGTCGTGGTACAGCGGCAGCCAGCTCACGCCCGCCCGCGAATTGTGCTCGTCCACATCCAGGACGTGGCCGAGGATCGCCCGCACGTTCGTGAGCATGTTCGCGTGGGAGAGGGCGACGGGCTTCGGGTCGACGGTCGTGCCCGAGGAGAACTGCACCAGCGCGATGTCTCCGGGCGAGGCCTCGGTGTGGAGGGGGTCGGCGGCGTCCGGTCCCGTCGTAGGGATCGTCTCGATGGCGACGCACGGGATGTTGGCGCGCCGCACCGTCTCGCCGAGGATGCGCCAGAGCCGGTCGTCGGTGAGGAGGAGGCGGGCGTTGGCGGCCCGCAACATGGCCGTCGTGCGCGCGTGGTACTCGTCGAGGCGGCCGAGGCGGACCGGCGGGTAGAGCGGGACGGGGATGGCGCCGGCGAGGATCGTCCCGAAGAAGGCGTCGAAAAAGCCGGGCCCGGTCGGCAGGATCAGCGCGACGGTCTCGCCGGAGAGGACGCCTCGGGCGCGCAGGGCGCCGGCGAATCGCTGGGCGCGCGCGTAGAGATCGCCCCAGCCAAGCCTGGTTTCCCGCTCGCCCTTGTTCAGGAATGCGAGGCCGGTGCCGGCGCCTTCGCGTGCGGCGCGCCGTAGCGCTTCGCCGAGCGTGGCTGGGGACACCGAGGGGGTCACGCCCCGCCCCGGCGTTCGAGCAGGGCGACCAGGTCGGCGACGGTGATGAGGCCCTGCTCGTCCCCCTCCTCGAGGCAAACGGCGAAGTGGTTCTCGAGCTCGGCGACGAGCGTCAGCATCCGCACGCTGTCGAGGCGCAGGGTCTCAACGAGCGGTTGGTCGGCGGTGAGCGGTGCGTCATGACCGAGATGCGCGCGCGCGACCTCGGAGATTCCGTCGAGGTAGCGGTTCGTGGTCGGGAGCGCATTCATCGGGGCGTCGGGTATCAAGGTGGGCGTCGGGGCGACGTCACGTCGGCCCCTCCGGTCCGGTGTTGGCTGTCTCTTGCCCGTCGCGCCGTGTTTTCCGACTGGGCCGCGTGTTCGTGACCTCCCTTGACCCGTCCACACCTGCGCGGTTTCCGGTGCGCGCGACCGCTGCTGACCGCGTCGAAGGCACGCTTCGTGCGGGGCACGAAGTCGCGCCTTCAACCCGTCCAGCCACACACCAGCCAACCGATCCCGACGACAAGCCAGCCAAGCGATGCCCCGGCTCGGTAGCACGTGCGTGCAAGGTCGGGCGCCCCGGCGCGTAGCAGCCCCGCACCGGCGCCCGCGAGCACGACGACGCAGAACGCCAGGTGCTCCTTCACCTCAAACGCTTGAGCGAGCCCAAACGCGTGGCCGAGCAGCTCGTGCTTCACACCGGCGCGGTAGTCGCCGTAGATCAGGAGCCCGCTTCCGAACGAGACGATCGCGAGCGCGGAGGCTGCCAGTGCGCTGCTGCCCTGCGCCGTCCGCGCGAGGGCCGGGTGGGTCAGCGCCGCTGCAGCGAGCACGCCCACAAAGCCGTGCGCGGACCTCTCCAGCGCGAACGCGTCGAGGCTAATGATCGGCCGCGAAGGTGATGGTGATCGGCGTGATCTTGGCGTCCGGCTTGTCGGTGAATCCCGGCGGCACATCGCCCGTCTCGTAGTCCCAATGCCGTGTTTCACCCGGCGCGATCGGCTTGTAGAACGTGTCCGGCATCGGGGTCTTGTACGTTGGCGCGACCGCGGGCATCTGGATCGGGTTCGTCGCCGCGCCCGACGGGTCGATGATCTGCAACGACACGTTCAGGTAGGAGATCGTCTTGTCGCCGCCGTTGGTGACGTCCGCTGAAAACCCCCAGCCATCCTTCGGTCCCTTCGGGTTCTCGGCGAGGTTCACCTGCTCGATCTTCAGCGGCGTCCACGTCAGCTTCGGCCCGTAGGCCGCCATCACGATGCGGTTCTTCGCATCCTTCACCACGGCGCCGTCGGCCGTCGGGTTCTCTGTCATGAACTTCTGCCAGCCCTCCGGCGTGTTCGTGGCCTCGGCCTCCGTGAGCGCGAGGTCGGTGCGGGCTTTCTGCAGCTTCTTCAGGTTCCGGGTCTTCGGGAAGCGCTTGATGACCGCATCGTAGTCCGCGATGGTCTTCTCGGTGTCGGCTTTCGCGGTCATCAACTGCTCCAGACGTCCCTCGCCCTCGATCTTGTTCGAGCCCGTGGCCTCCGGCATCGCCAGATACGTGTTCCAGGCCTCGATGGTGTCGGCCTTCCGGGCGTCGTCGACGGGGTCGGAGCACCCGGTGCCAACGAAAGGGCAGGAGAGCAGGGCGTAGAGGGCGACGAGGGGCAGGTTGCGCATGGGAATCCTTGGAATGTCAGCATTCTATCATGAAACTCGTCGGGACGTTCGCCACCGGATCGCGTTCCAATCGAGGCGCTACCTTCTTTTCTGAGGGGTGCGCCTACGCGGCGCCTCCCTCCGGACGCCGGGGGCGGCCTACCCCCGTGCCGGGCCCTGACGCTGATTCGGAGTACCGAATCAGCGCGACTTTACTCCGCCGCAAGCGCCGGAGTACCGTCGGGCAGCGTCGCAAGGGTCGGGGCCGGCCGCCAGGAACACAGTCCCGACGCTCTACTTCAACATCTGCCCGACGCGCTCGGTCCTCAGCTTGCCGAGGCCCCGAATCGCACCCTGGCAACTGTCAAACGAGAGCCACACCAGCTCGGCCTTGCCCCGCACATTGTCACGCGGAACGAAGCCCCACACACGGCTGTCTGCTGAGTTGTCGCGGTTGTCGCCCATCACGAAGAAGTTGCCATCTGGCACGGTGATCGGCCCATAGTTGCTGATCCCGCCCATCGTGATCCCTTGCGATTGCAGCACCGGGTGTGGCATCCCCTCGAGGTCCTCGGTGTACTCCTTCATCGTGTCTGGCCGGCACGTGGTGTCGGTGTAGTCGTAGTCCTGCGTGTACTGCCGGGATTCTTCCTTCCCGTTGATGTAGACGACGTTGTCGCGCACCTCGATGGTGTCGCCAGGCTCGCCCACGATGCGCTTGATGTAGTCGATCCCACACTCCGGCCCGTCGATGAACCCGAGCGAGAGCGTGTGTGGCAGCCCCTTGACCCAGCAGAGCGGGTCGTCCGATTGTGAGGGCGGGTAGATGAACACGATGATGTCGCCGCGCTTGGGCTCACCGAGCGGCAGGATCTCGATGTTGGTGAAGGGGACGCGAAGGCCGTAGGTGAACTTGGAGACAAGGATGAAGTCGCCGATCGCGAGCGTCGGGACCATCGAGCCCGACGGGATCTGGAACGGCTCAAACAGGATGCTGCGAATCACGAGGACGATGAGGATCGGCGGGCCCCAGGCGCTCAGGACCTCCCAGAGCCAGGCCCCGGAGCGTTTGAGCGCCGACCCCTGGGGTTCGGGCGGCGGAGGCTCCACCGGCTGCCGCAGGTCGATGTCGAGGCCGCTCATCCTTGCTCCGGGCTTGGTCGTTCGCTTCGGGCCGCCGCATAGCCCGCCACCCGCCGGCTCGCTCACGTTGCCGGCCGGACGCCTTCGGGTTGTCGCTACCGGTCACGCCTCCCGAATCGCCTTGAATCGAGGTAACCGGGGGCGCAGATGTACTCGCCCGACGCCCTCCATCGCTTGACCCTGCCCGCGCCTTTGCGGGGGGCGGGCGTGAATGTGGAGGCGGGGGAGGGGAGCGCTGCGATCGGCCTGCGACGGGCCTCTGTCGCGATTGTTCTTGGATCGGATGACAAGTTGTTGCTCATCCGGCGGGCCGCGCGCGACGGGGATCCCTGGAGCGGCGACATGGCCTTTCCGGGCGGTCGGCGCCAGGTGGAGGACGCCGACGACGTCGCCACTGCGGTTCGGGAGACGCAGGAGGAGGTGGGCCTGGACCTGTCGACGGCCACGCTGGTTGGCGCGATGGCCCCCCAACATTCCCCGCTTCGTCGCCCGGATCTGGCCGTGTCGGTCTACCCGTTCTTCTTCCGGACGGCCGACTGGGGACCGTTCGTCCCCTCCGACGAGGTCGCAGGCGTCCATTTGCTTGATGCGCACGCACTTTTGAGCGGCGCCTGTCGCCAGACGTTTCGTTATCAGGGGTGGGGGCTCGATCGCGAATTGCCGTGCTTGCGGCTGGACGAGGTGTTCATCTGGGGGTTGACGCTGCGGATGCTGGACGACCTCGCGGAGGCCTGTGGCGTTCCGGCCCGGGACGACTGGCCCCGGGCGACCAGCTTCGAGGCCCACAAATGACCCCGCTCCTGCTTGCGCTCGCGTGTGTCCACACGCCCCCGCACCTCGCACCCTCGGGTGAGTGGAAAAAGGACTACACCCGCCGCGAGGAGACGCGCGAGGACGGCACCTACTGCGCCTGGGAGGCCGAATCGTTGACCTACAAGG
Organism: uncultured Pseudomonadota bacterium; assembly: GCA_903844155.1. Classification (GTDB taxonomy): domain Bacteria; phylum Myxococcota_A; class UBA796; order UBA796; family SXON01; genus CAIUMM01. The sequence continues at coordinate 126,902 of CAIMSU010000162.1, forward strand.
GCGTGCCGCTCTGGTCCGCCGAGCCGCCCGAGGGCGAAAACTGGTGCGCTGCCGCCGATGAATCGTCCCGGTACTTCGACGTTGTCGGGCAGGACGGACCGTTCCTCTCGGTGAGGACGGTGGAGACCGGCTGCTGCCCGGAGCGGTCGACAGCGGCCTGCCTGACGTGGAACCTGGAGACCGGAAAAGTGGCCACATTGGCCGACTATGACGAGCATCACGCCGCCAAGCGGATCACGGACGCGACCGCGATCCTCGCGGACGAGGACTACAAGGGCTTCGTCCTGGCCGACAACGGCTGGGTGGTCAAGCCCGATGGCCACGTAGCCCTTTGCGCGGTGCCTGCTGCCGGGGCCCACTCCGCGGCCGACATCCGCGAGATCGACGTCAAGTGAGCGCTGACTCCGGCAGGCGGCCCGTTCACGCCGCGCTCCTCGCATTCGGCCTCCTGGTGCACGTCCTGTTCCAGGTACTACCAGCTAAAACAGCGGTCTGGGACACCGGGAACGGTCGCGACTTTGCCAGCTACTACTACGCGTACAAGGTGGCAGATCACGGTGGCGACCCCTATGACAACGCCCAGCTCGACCGCATGGCGTCGTCCGAACACACGCGCCCCACCGTCCAGCCCTATTTCTATCCACCGCCGTTCCTGGCGACGATGGCGTGGGTTCCGGCGTTCAAGCTGCCGATTGCGTATCGCGGCATGCTTGTTCTCAACGAGCTCGCCCTGGCAAGCTGCCTCGTCGTGCTGTGGGCGGGCTTCTCCGTTCCGATGGGCGCGATCGGGGTGCTCCTGGCGATCTGGTCGCCCATCCCCGACAACCTCAAGATGGGCCAGGCGAACCTCCTCGCGTTGCTCCCCGCGCTGCTCGGCCTGTGGACGGCCCGCATCGACCGTCGCTGGGCCCCCTGGGTTGGCGGCGTGCTGCTCGGAACAGCGGCGATGTTCAAGATGAGCCCGGCGTTGTTCCTGCTCTACTGGGCGATGCGCCGCGAGTGGAAGCCCGTCCTTGCGGCCATCGGTACAGCCGTCGGGCTCTCGCTGGCCTCGCTCGTCCTCGTGCCGCTCACGACCCAGATCGAGTTCTACACCGTCGTGCTGCCCGGGTTCGCCAGGGGCGACTACCACGGCCTCTCCATCCCCATTTCGCTCTCCGCAAACCACTCGATCCCGGACATCTTCAACACCTGGTGGCCGGGCCCCAGCAAGACGGCGCTCAGTGGAAAAGCCCTGCTCGCCAGCCGTATTGTCACCGTGGTGTTGCTGACCTGGTGGTTCGCCCGGAGCGCGGTACTGGTGCGCTCCACCGTCGCCTCGGAGCCCGTCGGGGTTGCCCGGGCGCTGGGCGCGCTGACGATCCTGATGGTCACCCTCCCGACGTATACCTACGAGCACCACCTCGTGTTCCTGCTTTTGCCTGTTGCAACGCTGATAGCGCTCGTGTTCGAGCGTGCCCCCGCCGCGTTTGCCTCGGGCGCGAGCACGCCCTCGCGCGTTTGGGTGTTCTCCTCGGTGATCGCCATCTTCTTCGTCGCGTGGCCCCTCGATGTGCTCAACGCTACGATGCACGCCGTGCCGACCGCCCTCGCGCCGCTCGTGCGCGAGAGCAAGTTCATGGGCTTGATCGCCATGTTTTTCCTGCTGCTCTGACCCCGACACCCCACCACCGAGCGCCCGTCAGACATACCACAACTGCAGAGACCATTTGTGGTACACGGCGCGGCTCGCGCGGCCCGGCGCCGTTCCCGATATCCCAAGATTGCCTTGCCCCATGCCCCCGAACGGGTGAAGCCCGGATCTACCCGAGCCCTCCATGACCCGTCGCTTCGCCGTCCTCGCCATCCTGTTCTCCTTCTTCGCGGTCATCCTCGCGCTCGGTCAGAACGCCCGCGCACAGGACTACGGGGCCTGCAGCTTCGCCTCCGACTGCCACGCCAACGTGGTGTGCAACGCCAGCAAGTGCGCGGATTCCAAGGGTAGCTCCTGCAACTTCGACTCGGACTGCGGCGGCAACGGCGCGAAGTGCAACGGTAGCAAGTGCAGCACGGCTCCCGATGGCACGTGCAGCTTCGAGAGCGAGTGCCCGGGCGGCCACTGCTCCTCGGGCCATTGCGGCAAGTGACCGCTTAGGATCCCGTCACCATGCGCATCGTCCTCGGCATCAGCGGCGCGTCCGGCGCACCCTACGCTCGGCGCGCGATGGAATTCCTGGCGGGACCCGGCCGGGCCGCGGGCGTCGAGACGGAGGTCGTGTTCACCAAGACTGGCAAGCTCGTCTGGCAGCACGAGGTTGGCACCGACCCCGCGGCCTTTGGGCTGCGAATCTGGCCTCATGGCGATCTGACCGCGCCGTTCGCGTCCGGCAGCGCGCGCTACGACGGCATGCTCATTGCGCCGTGTTCGGTTGGTTGTGCCTCGCGGATCGCCAACGGTGTCTCCAGTGACCTCGTCTCCCGCGCTGCCGACGTCATGCTGAAAGAGCGCCGTCCGCTGGTCGCCGTCGTTCGTGAAACGCCGCTTTCGCTCATCCATCTTCGCAACCTGACCCAGCTTGTGGAGGCCGGCGCGTTCGTGATGCCCGCGTCCCCGAGCTTCTACTCCCGGCCAACGACCGTCGACCAGGTGCTTGACACCGTCGTCTGCCGCGCGCTGGATCGCCTCGGCATCGACAACGACCTCATGCGCCGCTGGAGCGGCCTGGAGCTGACCCGTGACTGAGCCCGATGTATCAATTCCGACGACGTCAGTTTTCGTACATTCCGGACTCTCCCCGATCTCCGCGCGGGCGATCGAAGCCGCGGGCCTCGGTGACATCCGCGAAAAGGTCCTGGCCCGGGAGCGGCTGACCTACGACGATGGCGTTCGGCTCTACAATACGGGTGAGATCGCGGTGCTCGGCGCGCTCGCAAACCTCGACCGCGAACGCCGGTGGGGCGACCTGACGTTCTTCAATCGGAATCTCCACGTGAACGCGACGAACGTGTGCGAGGCGAGCTGCATCTTCTGCAGCTTCGCACGCCTGAAGACGGGCGACGCGGGCGCGTACACGATGGCGCTGGACGAGGCGGTTGGGCGCGTGCGCGCGCTGAAGGACGAGCTGATCACTGAGGTCCACATCGTGAACGGGTTGAACCCGGACCTGCCCTGGGCCTACTACGTCGATCTTCTGAAGGCGATCAAGGACGAACGCCCGGACCTCCACATCAAGGGGTTCACCGCCGTGGAGATCCACTACTTCGCCGAGAAGTTCGGCAAGACCTACGAGGAGGTGCTCACCGAGCTGATCGCCGCGGGTCTGGGCTCGTTGCCGGGCGGCGGCGCCGAGATCTTCCACCCCCGCGCTCGCAAGAAGCTGTGCCACGACAAGGTCGACGCGGACGGCTGGCTTGAGGTCCACCGCGTCGCCCATCGTCTCGGCCTGCGCACGAACGCAACCATGCTCTTCGGCAGCATCGAGACGCTCCCCGAGCGCATCGATCACATGGTTCGTCTACGCGAATTGCAGGACGAGACCCACGGCTTCCAGACCTTCATCCCCCTGCGCTTCCATCACGAGAACAACCGCCTCGCGCGTGTGAAGGAGCCCACCGGCTTCGATTCGCTGCGGACCTACGCGATCAGTCGGTTGATGCTCGATAATTTCGACCACATCAAGGCGTACTGGATCATGCTCGGCCAGAAGCTGGCGCAGGTCTCGCTGGCGTTCGGCGTGGACGACCTGGACGGCACGGTCCGCGAAGAGCGCATCTACCACATGGCCGGGGCCAGGACGCCGCAGGAATTGACCCGTGCGGAGCTGGTCAATCTCATCCGCCACGCGGGTCGGGTGCCAGTGGAGCGGGACACGCTTTACAACGTTGTCGCGGAGTGCTGAGCGCGTGAGCGCCGGCTGGGCAGGGTAGCTTTCATCGATGCTCCCTTTCCGCTCGCTCGTGCTGGCCCTTGCGTTGCTCGCCGTCGCAGGGTGCGGCTGTGACCACTGCCTGAAGTCCGAGGGGGCTGCCTTCATCGCCCCGGACCTCCCCGGCCCCTACGGCGTCAGCGCCACGACGATGACCTGGATGGACGCACGCGGGATTACCCTCACCGCCGAAGTGTGGTATCCAATCGCCCTCAATTCCGACGGCAGCCTCCCCTGCACGCCAAAGCCCTACCCCGAGATCCCCATCACCGGTCAGGCCTGCCGGGACCAGGCCCCCTACGGCCCGCTCTCACCCTTTCCCGTCGTCGCTTTCTCCCACGGTAACGCCGGGATTCGCTTCCAGTCCATCTTCCTCACCGAGTCCCTCGCGCAGCACGGCTACGTCGTCGTCGCTCCGGACCACCCGCACGACACGCTGCTCGACTTCGACGAAACCCAGCTTGGAACCGTCGCCATGCGCCGGCCTGGCGACATCACGTCCGCGGTTGATGAGCTGGTGATGCGCGTGGCCGGGAACGACTCGGGAGAGTTGGCGACCTCCGGTGCCCGGGTCGACCTTTCGGGCATCGCCGACGCGTCCGAATTCGGCATGTCCGGCCATAGTTTCGGCGGCTGGACCACGTTCGCGGTCGCTGGCGGGCAGATCGATGTGGCGGGGCTGATCACCTTCTGCACCGACGCGACCAACGCAGCCGTCGGCTACGACCTCTGTCGCATCATCGGCCTTCTCCCCGAAGGGACGACCAACGCCGACTTTGACCCACCCGACCCGCGCGCGACGTCTGCGCTGTCGATGGCGCCCGCGGGCTGGTACAGCTTCGCTCCCGGCGCGGTCGGCACCGAACCGAACGGCCTCGACAACGTGCCGCCCACCTTGCTCTTCGGCGGATCGAAGGACGACTCTGAGACCGTCGCCAACGAGATCCAGCCGCTCTACGATAGGCTACCCGTCACGATTGAGGGCACCGAGAACGCCCTGGGCATCCTCCAGAACGCCGGCCACTACGCGTTCACCGACATCTGCCTGATTGGCGACATCCAGCCCGACTGTCAGGAGGAGGCCGGCGGCTACATCAACCTCGACGAGGCCCACAGCATCGTGTCCGAGCTGGCGATCGCGTGGTTCGGTGTGTACCTGGAGCACGACTCGGCCTACCAGCCCTACCTTGACAAGGCGGCGGGTGAGTGGGCGGACCTGGCGTACGCGAAATAGAGGTCGACGCCGTCGGCGCCGCGCGATGCGCGCGTTATTCCTTGGCTTTCGGGCTACGGGCGGCCCCCGCCACGCACGTCCTTGTACTTCGCTGTCCCGCACATCCCCTTGATCTCACACTGCGCCTCCGCCGGCAGCGGGAACCAGCGCAAGCGCTCGTACTCCGCCGAGATCGCGTGCCCGGCCTCAAGCGGCGCCGTCGCCTGCTCCGCCTCGATCGTGGCGACCAGCCGGTGCGCCTCGGCCAGATAGGTCTGCAGCACCCACTCCGGCTCAGTCTCCCGGTGGCAGCGGTACTCCAGCTTGCCCGAGCGGTAGGTGATGTCCTGCAAGCTTCGCAATTGCCCAGACGGCGTCCCGCGGTGCACCCAGTTGCCTGGGCCCGGGATGAAGTCGTAGTGTGTCAGGAACTTCCAGCCGTGTGTCGCGACGAAGTCCACCGCGGCGAGGATGAACTCAAACTGCGCCTCCGGGATGAAATAGTTGAAATTCACCCGCGCCCAGCCGGGCTTCACGCCATGGCCACCTCGCACGATCTCCTGCTCGAAGGCCTTGGACATCGTCAGGTCGTACCCGAGCAGCCGGTGTCCGTACGGGCCCGCGCAGGAGCACCCGCCGCGCGCCTGGACGCCGAACAGGTCGTTGAGCAGCGCGACGACGAAGTTGTGGTGCAGCCAGCCGGTCGGTGCCGGGGCCCCACTCGGGCCCACGGGGGCGGAATGCTGGATGACAAAGCTGACAATGGAGAGACGCCACGCGCCCTGGTTCCCGAGGATGCTGATGTTCGGGTTTTTTGACCAGGTCTCGATCGCCCGACGGACAAAGTGGCTTTCACGCTCGTAGATCGCCGCGTGACCGACCGCCTCCTTGAGCTGGAAGACGAGGCCAGCGCGGATGCTCTCGATGATCGCGGGCGTTCCGCCCTCCTCGCGGTGCACGGGATCCTCGTTGTAGCGATGCTCGGCGGCGCTCACGTAGACGACGGTTCCGCCGCCGGGCATGGCCGGGACGGTGTTCTGGAACAGATGACGCTTGGCGATGAGCAGGCCCGGGGTGCCCGGCCCACCGATGAATTTGTGCGGCGAGACGAAGATCGCATCCTTGTACGCCCCTTCCATGCCCGGCTCGCCGAGGTCCGGGTGGTTCATCTCGATCTGGACGTAAGGACCGGCAGCGGCGAAGTCGAAGAACGAGAGGGCGCCGTGCTTGTGCAGCAATTTCGAGATCGCCCACGTCTGGCTGCCGATGCCGGTGACGTTGCTTGCCGCTGAGAAGCTGCCGATCTTGAGAGGGCGGTCGGCGTACTTCGCGAGCTGCACTTCCAATTCTGCGAGGTCGATGTGCCCGTCCCCGTCCTCGTCGATCGTAACGACATCGGCGATGCTCTCGCGCCACGGGATCTCGTTGGAGTGGTGCTCGTAGGGCCCGATGAAGACGACGGGGCGCTGATCAGCGGGGATCTGTGCGTCGAGCTTCCAGCGCGCGGCGAGGTCGTGCGGGAGGCGCAGGTTCAGCACGTCGACGAGCTTGTTGACGGCACCGGTCGCCCCCGAGCCGCAGAAGATCACCAGGTCGTCCGGCCCACCCCCGACGGCGTGATGGATGATGCTGCGCGCGTCTTCGCGAAAACGGTTGGTTTGACGCCCCGTACCGGACATCTCCGTGTGCGTGTTGGCGTAGTAGGGCATCACCTCCGAGCGAATGAATTCTTCGATGAACGTCAGGGATCGGCCGGAGGCGGTGTAGTCGGCGTAGGTCACCCGGCGCGGCCCGTAGGGCCCGTGGATCACCTGGTCGTCGCCGATGATCGATGCCTGGATCGTCTCGATGAGGTTCATGGCACGGTTCTAACCGGGCCGGTGCGCTACATTTGAGCCATGGCCGTCCGCATCAACGATCTCATCACCGCGTCCATCGAGCTCCGCGCGTCCGACATCCACGTCTCGGCGGGCGAGATCCCGGCGTTTCGCGTGGACGGGGAGATCCTTCGCATGAATGGGGCGCCAGCGCTATCCAACGACGACGCCCGTCGCCTCGCCTACTCGATGATGCAGGAGCGGCAGCGGACGACGTTTGAGACCACGTTGGAGACGGATTTTGCGATCTCCTTCAAGGGCCTCGCCCGCTTCCGTGTGAACGTCTACACGCAGACGCGCGGCGTGGGGTTCGTCATGCGGCAGATCCCCACGCGCGTGCTCACGCTCGAGCAGCTCGGCCTCGGGCCAGTCTTCCAGCGGATCGCCGGCTTCAAGCGTGGCCTTGTCCTCGTCACCGGACCCACGGGATCGGGAAAGTCGACAACACTGGCCGCGGTCATCGACTGGATCAACAAAAACCGGCGTGAGCACATCCTGACCATCGAGGATCCCGTCGAATTCGTGCACGTTCCGGACAAGTGCGTGATCAACCAGCGAGAGGTTGGTGCGGACACGAAGAGCTTCGCAGCCGCATTGCGCTCGGCGCTGCGCGAGGATCCGGACGTCATCCTGGTCGGCGAGCTGCGCGATCTCGAGACGATCTCGCTGGCGATCTCCGCCGCGGAGACGGGGCACCTCGTTTTTGGCACCCTCCACACCAACTCGGCCCCCGAGACCGTCGACCGGCTCATCGACGCGTTCCCGCATGAGCAGCAGGGCCAGATCCGCACCATGCTCTCGACCTCGCTGCAGGCGGTCGTCTCGCAGGTGCTGCTCCGAAAGATCTCCGAGCCCGGTCGGGTGGCGTGTCAGGAGATCATGCTTTGCAACTCCGCGATCCGGAACCTCATCCGGGAGTCCAAGCTCTACCAGATCCCGTCGATGATGCAGGCTGGAAAGGGAGAGGGGCAGCAGCTCATGGAGATGGCCGCGAAGGAGCTGGCGCTGAAGCGCAAGATCAGCCGAGAACAGGCGATAAACCTGACGAATAACCCGAAGCTGTTTGACGACGTGCCCGGCGGCGGTCCAAGGCCGACGACGCCCGGAACACCGGCGCGCTAGGCACCTACCCGCCGCCAACCGCCCGAATGATCTCGACACGGTCGCCGTCCAGCAGCGCTCTCTCGGCCCACTGGGCGCGCGGGACCACGACGTCCCCCACCGCCACCGCAACGCCGTCCATGGACCGGTCGCCCAGCACGTCCCGCACGAGCTCGGCGATGGAGCGGGCGGACGTCTCGGTCGGCTCACCGTTCACGAGGATGGACATGGCGCGGTTGTATCGGCCGGCGGTTCTCCCCAGCAAGTTTTTTCACGAGCGCTGGGCGCTCCCTGCAGCCCAGGTTGTACGGGGCCTCTCGATCGCAAACTATGCTTGTGAAATGGGCTGTATTGACGAAGTTCATAGAGTCATCCATAGCTATTGACCAGTCAACGTTAATGCTGTAATTAGGCCCCTTGGCGCTGCATTTTTGTTGGGGACAACTCTTGCGCGTCGCCTCGCGACCCGGTACAGTCCGAACATCAGCGAAAGCTGAACCCCTCCGCGTGGCTCCCCCCACGCACCCCGCTTCCAAGCCCCCACTCAGAGCCTTCCCTACTCGCCAGGCGCGGACACCGGGTCCGTGCGGTGCCATGCTTGTTTCCGATAGTCCTGTTCGACCTGAACTGACTGCTCGGAGCGGCGTCCGCGCCTGGTTCCCCCCTCGTTTCCGGGGGCCATTGCTGGCGCTCCGCAAACAAGCGAAGCGGAAGTACCTGAATTCACGCGGATGGGCAGGGCAATGGCCCCCCGGCGCGCGGTTCCGCGCACGAACCGTGCCGGCTGGCGTACTCGCCGGCTGGCGGGGTTCGT